>CAXUIU010000019.1:12553-16512 GCA_964250955.1 uncultured Chthoniobacterales bacterium
CGGGAAGCCGAGCAGAAGGCGCTGGCCGACCAGGCGCTGGCGGACTTCGCCGCGCGCGAGGGCATCGCGGTCGATCCCACCGCCCCCGCCGAACAACGTCCCAAGACGATGGGACCGGAAACCCAGTAGCCGCGCTCGCGCGGCATCGTAACAAAGGTAGGGATGCCTCTCCGAGGCAGTCCCTAGATTTTCTGTGAACGAACGTCCATCACGAAGATGACTTCTCCCGCTTCCCAGCTTCCCTCCCCGCTCGCCCCCTGGGCATCGGAAATCATCGCGCTCTACCAGAGCCACACGGCGAGCCAGTTCATCCTCAGCGGCAACGTCAACGACCGTTTCCTGCTCCCGCTGGGCGGCGGCCGGTCCACGCTCGGCGGCCTGACCGAGTTCCTCTCACGCGTCCTTCTCCCCCGCTTCGACGTGGTGCTCTCCTACGATCTCGGCAACGGCCTGCGCGTGGAACAGGGCGGCGAAGCATTCTCCCAGTGGCCCGCCGCGCAGGCCGGCACGCCGCTGCCCCGCGCCCCGCGCCCGGCGGTGGAAACGCTCACGCACTACTTCCGCTACAACGCCAACCTCGGCCGCCTCGGTAAGCCCACCTTGCAGATCGGCTGCTGGCTGCGTTCGGCCCACCTCATCGCGCCCGCCGTGCCCTCAACCGCGACGGACTACGACCTGAGCGCACTGGCACTGCTGATGCGCGACTGGGCAGGCGACCCCATGTTGGGTGACACGCGCCTGGTCACCTGCCTGGTCGCCGACAACCTCAACGACCTCCACCCGCTGCTCGCCAACAATCCGCGTGTCGCCCGCGTGTCGATCCCGCTGCCGCCGACCGCCGAACTGCAAGCGGCGCTCGAACTCCTCGCCCCCGCCGTCCCTCACGCGCTTGCGGAGTTTTCCGGCCGGCTGGATGCACTCGCCGCTGCCCTGGCCGGCTCCACGCTCACAGCCGTCGAAAACCTCGTCAAACTCAAAGAATATCGGAAGGAACCCCTCCGCGCCGCCGACCTCGTGGGCCTCAAAAAAGAACTCGTCGAGCGCGAGGCCGGCGGGTTGATCGAGTTCATCGAACCGCGCCGCACGCTGGAAGATTTCCACGCGCCCGCGGCGATGAAGGATTTTCTGCGCGAGGACATCGCGTTGCGGCGCGCGGGCGACACGGCGGCCTCCCCGATGGGTTACCTCATCTGCGGGCCCGTGGGCACGGGCAAGACGTTCCTCGTCGAGTGCCTCGCGGGGGAGGCGGGCGTGCCGGTGGTCAAGATCAAGAACTTCCGCGACAAGTGGGTCGGCAGCACGGAAGGCAACCTGGAGAAAATCTTCCGCCTCTTGCACGGGCTGGACCGCTGCTACGTGTTCATCGACGAGGCCGACCAGGCGCTCGGCCGGCGCGACGCGGGCGGCAACGACAGCGGATTGGGCGGGCGGGTGTATTTCATGTTCGCCACCGAGATGAGCAACCCGGCCAACCGCGGGCGCATCGTGTGGGTGCTTGCCTCCAGCCGGCCGGACCTGATCGAGGTAGACCTGAAGCGTCCCGGCCGCGTGGACGTGAAGCTACCGCTCTTCCCTACGGCGACTCCGGAGGAAAGTTTTTCCCTGCTGCGCGCCTTGTGCGGGCGGCACGGCATCCCCTTGGACGACCGCGACCTCGCGGCGAACCGCGAACGTCTGCCTCTCCTGCTGACGCCCGGTGCGGCCGAGGCGCTGGCGCTGAAAATCTACCGCACCACGAAAACGCGCGGGCAGTCCGCCGCCGAGTCGCTGGCTGGCGCGCTGGCCGATTACCAGGACCCGGTGCCGCTGGAGACGTTGCGCTTCCAGATCGCCCTGGCCGCCGCCGAGGCGAGCGACCGAAGCTTCGTGCCCGCCATCTTTCGAGAGATCAAAACCTGAACGAACCTCCTATGCTAAAACTACACCGCTCGCTCCTTCTCCTCGCTGCCGCCGGCCTGTCCCTGGCCGCCGGCCGGCTGTCCGCCGAACCGCTCAAGATCGGCTACTCCGACTGGCCGGGCTACACGCTGCTGGAAGTCGCCAAGCAGAAGGGCTGGTTCAAGGAAGCCGGTGTGGACGTGGACCTCGTCTGGTTCGACTACCTGGCGAGCATCGATGCCTACTCGGCCGGCAAGATCGACGCGGACTGCATCGTCGCCACCGACGCGCTCGGCGCGGGGGCGACCGGGGCCAAGGGCAAGTTCATCGCCCTGCTGGATTTCAGCGAGGGCAGCGACATGATCGTCGGCAAACCCGGCGTGGAGTCCATCAAGGACTTGAAGGGCCAGAAGGTCGGCGTCGAGGTAGGGCTGGTCGAGCACCTGTTGCTCCTGCAAGCCCTCAAAGCCAACGGCATGACCCAAGCCGACGTGACGCTTGTACCCACTCCGACCAACGAAACCCCGCAGACCCTCGCCAGCGGCCAGGTGGCGGCCGTCGGCGCATGGTACCCCGTTTCGGGTCAAGCCCTTAAACAAGTGGCCGGTTCCAAGAAGCTCTTCACCAGCGCGCAGGCCAAGGGCCTGATCTATGACGTGCTCTCGGTCAACCCCGCCAGCCTGTCGGCGCACAAGGAAGACTGGGCCAAGGTGGCGAAGGTGTACTACCGCTGCGTCGCCTACCTCCAGGATCCCAAGACGCGCGATGAAGCCATCAAGATCATGGCCGCCAAGGTCGGCGCCGACCCGGCCGAGTACGCCACGAACGTGCCCGGCACGCACTTCCTGACGGTGCCCGAGGCCAAAGCCGCCTTGAAGAAAGGCACCGGCCTGGACTCGATCTACGGCTCGCTGGAAACCGGCAACCAGTTCAACCTAGACAATAAGGTTTACGCCGAGTCGCAGAAAGCCGAGGACTACGTCGCGCCGAGCATCGTCAAGGGGATGTAACGAGATGATTAAGGGACCACGGGCGGTGTCGGCGCAGCGCGACTGGCTCGGCCTGAAAACCGAACTGCCCCGCCGTCGGCGCACGCTGCTGATGGTGCTTTCCTTCGTGCTGCCGCTGGCGCTCTGGTCGCTGGTCAGCTACGTGCCGTCCCTGTGGCATCCGCTCGTGCGGGTCACCTCTCCCGGCGACGTGGAAGCGTTCTCCACCGGCGTGGAAGTGCCCCGCGCCGCCTTCGAGCGTGAGAACCGCGAGTCCATCGCGCAGAAGCTGGAACCCGCGCAGGGCGAGCGCGTCAACCCGCCCTACCTGCCGCCGCCCCACGCCGTCGCGCGGGCCTTCGTCACCGCCTTCCGCACGCCGCCGCGCCTGCCCGACGAACCGTGGCTCTACCAGAGCCTGGGCCACAGCATCCGCACGATTTTCTGGGGCTTTTTGCTCTCGTCGCTCGTCGGCGTACCGCTGGGCCTCCTCGGCGGTGCGTACCGGTTCTTCGCGCGTTTGCAGGAGCCTTTCATCGAGTTCTTCCGCTACCTGCCGGCCCCGGCGTTCGGCGCGTTGTGCGTGGCGGTGCTGGGCATCTACGATGCGCCGAAAGTCGCTATCATCTTTCTCGGCACGTTCTTCCAGCAAGTACTCATCATTGCCAACACCGTGCGCCGGGTCGATCCCGCGCTCATCGAAGCCGCGCAGACGCTCGGCGCGCGGGGCTGGCCGCTGTTGCGCTCGGTCGTCATCCCGGCGTCGATCACGGGGATCTACACGGACATGCGCATCCTGCTCGGCTGGGCGTGGACGTACCTGATCGTCGCGGAGGTCGTCGGCACGATGTCGGGGATCACGTACTTCATCAACCAGCAGGCGCGCTACCGCAACTTTCCCAACGTCTACGCCGCCATCGCCATGATCGGCGTCATCGGGCTCTCCACCGACCTTGTGCTGGCTTGGATCGGCGGCAAGCTCTTCCCGTGGCAACGGCCAGGGCGGCGCGCTAGCCGCGTGCTGGCCGACGCCCACCACGCGCCTGCTCCCCGGCCCGGCCGATCGCCACGATCGATCCCTGCTGCGGCTTG
>CAXUIU010000019.1:16522-21803 GCA_964250955.1 uncultured Chthoniobacterales bacterium
CCCCCCCCCCCCCCCACCCCGCGCCGGCGCCCCGACCCGGAGCCGTCCCCTTGTTCCGCCGATGAACCCACCCGAGCCCAAGCCGGTCCCGCTGCGTGACCTGCTGCCGGACTATCGCGAGCAGTCGCCCGCGGTCGCCACGCGCTTCGAGCGTCTGCGCGCCCGTCCCGTGATCCTGAGCATCCGCGACCTGGAGAAATCCTTCGGCCGCGGTGAGGCACGGGCGGTCGTGCTGGATAAGATCAGCTTCGAGGTGCATCGCCGCGAGTTCCTGTGCGTGGTCGGTCCGTCGGGTTGCGGCAAATCGACGCTCCTACGCATCATTGCCGGGCTGGACGAGGCCACCGGGGGCGAGGTGCTGCTCGACGGCCAACCCACCGCCGGGCCGGGGCCCGACCGCGGCATGGTATTTCAGGGTTACACGCTCTTCCCATGGTTGACGGTCCGGGGCAACGTGATGTTCGGCTTGAAGATGCGTGGCCGCTCGTCGCGCGCTGCCGCCCGGGAGGCTCGTCAGTGGCTCGACCTCGTCGGTCTGGACGCGTTCGCCGACCACTATCCGCACGAACTGAGCGGTGGCATGAAACAGCGTGTCGCCATCGCCCGCGCGCTGGCCAACGAACCGCGCATCCTGCTCATGGACGAGCCCTTCGGGGCACTCGACGCGCAGACCCGCGCGCAGATGCAGAGCTACCTCCTGCAAATCTGGAAGAACGTGGACGTGACGATCCTCTTCGTCACGCACGACCTGGACGAGGCCGCGTACCTGTCCGACCGGGTCCTGGTCCTGGAAGCGAACCCGGGCCGCGTCATGGAACTCATCGAGAACCCCGTGTCGCGCCCGCGCGACCGGGAGCAGTTCATCTCGCGCTCGTTCCTGTCGCTCAAGCGGCGCCTGACGGAGTGCATCCACGCCCGCAGTAGCGGCGAGGACGTGCGGCTGCCGTTGACCCTGCGCCCACCCGTGGGAGAGAGCGTGGAGTGAGCGGCCGGTGTGCCCGCGGTTAACCAGCACAAACCCGCCCAGACCCACGCGCGCCGTGCCTCCCATGCGCCGGACCCAGACGAACGCGACCGCTGCGAGACCCACCGCGAGCCCGATGACGATGGGCTACCCTCTGAAATCGAGTGCGGCCACCGCTTGGCCCAACGGAATCGCCTCCTCGGTCCAGAAGGGGAGAGTGGTGCCATGGCGGAGGTGTTGCCAGACGGCCGGCGCGAGGGGCAGCAGGCAAACTCTCTCCTAACATCGTGTGCTAGGCCGCCAGGAACAGCGTCACCCCGACCAGCGGCGGGAGGAGCAGAAAGGAATTCGCCAAGTTGATTTGCAGCAGGAACACCGCCGCGACCGCCAGCCCCAAGGTCCCACGCGTGCCCAGCCAGCGGCCCTAGTGCAAACAAAGCAGCAGGGAACCGAAATAGTAAGCCACCCCGCCGGCCAAGGCTTGCAGCCCGGGCAGCAGCAGCCCCGAGACGACCGGCGTGGCGAACTTGCTCGGCCAAGCGACGTGGGCCACGCTGGCCGCGAACGGCAGCAGGGCAGCCCCCGCGTAGAACGCCAGTCCGGCGAGCGCCTTGCCGCCGAAGATCACACCACGCGGGATCGGTCGGCGCAGCAGCGACGCCCGATGGTCACGCCGGAGTTCCGGCAAGACTTGCACGAATTCGAGCAGCAGGTCCACCGCCGCGCAGCCGAAGGTCGTCACGGCCAGCAACGGCGCACTGTTCAGGAGCAGCCCGTTGCCGCTACAATTGTAGCCGAGAGGATACCGTTCCTCTCCCTGGTGCAGGGCGCGCCGCTGCGCGAAGCCCAATCCGAGTAATGCCAGCAGCGCCCAAAGGTAGTTTTCGCGCAGCTCCTTGCAGCAGATCGTCCTCATCGTCGGGCCTCCTCGCGCGTGAAGAACGTCTTCTCGCCCCGCTCGCCCACGTAGCCCAAAGGCGTCTTCAAGGGTCATCTGGACGGGTTCGATGGACTCGGGCCGAGCGCGGCGAGCAGGGCGTCGGTGTCCGCGGATGAGTTGGCCACGTGATGGTCATCTCGTGATCGGTGCGGAAGCTCTCCTGCAACCCGAGGATGCCTGGCGTCGAGATCGGGGTGCCGCTGAACTTGAGCACGTGATGACGCAGCCGGTCGCGGAAGGTCTCCACCGTGCAGTCCGCCCGAAGGGTGCCGCCATCGAGCATGACGATGCGGTCGGCGACGCGCTCCACTTCGGAGAGCAGGTACGAGGAAAAAGGATCGTGCGGTTCGGCTGACGTGTGACGTGCAGCATGGATTGGAGCAGGCTGCGGCGTGCCACGGAGTCTAGACTCAGCGCCGGGTCATCGCCAGACAGAGACCCGCGCGCTGCTCGCGCGAGAGTTGGCCGCCCTTCATGGCCGGGGTGAGTCGGAAGTGGGTGATGACCGCCTCGAAGATGTCCTGGTTCCAGTGGGGAAGAAACTGGCCTGGAACTTCCCGCACTCGCGCTCGGTCATCCAGCCGTAGACGTGGTGCCTCTCGGGCAGGTAGCCGACCCACGCCCGGTCTTGGACGAGAGGGTGCGCATCCTGCCCGAAGACGCGCGTGGACCCGCGCGTAGGTTCCTCCATACCTAAGAGGATGCGGACCGTTGTGGTCTTGCTCATGCCGTTGCGCCCCGGAAAGCCGTAGATGGAGCTGCCGGGCACTTGCAAGGAGAGATCGCGCACGATCTCGCGCTTGCCGTAGTACTTGGTGAGGCGGTCGATCTCGATGAAAGTGCTCATGGCTTCTTACGTTCCTGCGGGGGTTGGACGTGGTGGCTCTGTTCGTGAAGAAGTTTCCAGGCCCCTTCGAGGACGCGGCGCACCCCCGGCAGCTTCGCGCCGAGCAGGATGGCCTTGTGGCAGAGCTGCGTGGCCGCGTGGTGGAGGCGGCGTTCGTTTTCCTCCGCGGAAAAAACTTCGCGCCGCTCCGCCACGAGGACACCGAGGCCCGTGCGGCTCTCCAGCAGGCCGTCGCGGATGAGTTCCTGGTAGGAGCGCGCCACCGTGTTCGGGTTGATGACCAAGATCTCGGCGAGGCTACGCACGGCCGGGAGTTGCTCGCCGACTTTGAGTTGACCGGTCGAAATCGCGCGCTGAACCTGCTGGGCGACCTGCCGGAAGATCGGCACCTTGCTCGCCGGAGAAATCCAAAGTTGTTCCCGGTGGAGACACTCTTCTCGGGAGCACCCGTGGAAGCTTTCCACGAAGCCGTTTCATGCAAGTTGTGAAAACAAAAAATCCCCGCGCCGTGGGCTTCACGGTGCGGGGACCTTTTGAATCAGACGGTCTGGCTTAGAACTTCGCCGTCAGGTCGAACTGGAACACGTGGCTGGTGTTGTAGTTGCCCACCGCAATGTTCAGGTTCTTCTCGCTGCCGATGTTGTTGGCGCCGAAGTAGGTGAACGAAGCGATCAGCCAGGGCTCGAAGCCGTAGCTCACCGCGCCCTTGATGCCGCGGAAGCCCAGACGGCTGAAGTTCCAGTCGGAGTCGTTGAGGTTCGGGTCCACCGCGCCGAGGCCGACCTGGCGGTACTCCGCCAGGAACACGTAGTCGCCCTTCTTCTTGATCTGGAAGTCCGAGCCGAAGGTCACGCCCGTCGAGAAGGCGAGCTTGTCCTGGGTGCCGTCCAGACCCTGCGCGGTCAGATAACCGGCCGGTCTGCTGGCGACCGGGATGCTCGGGCTGGCGTACTCCTGCGGGATGCGCTCGCCGCCGACGAAGTTGTACGCCGCCTGGCCGTACACCTTCACCTTGAACCGGCCGAGATCGATCTTCACGTCGCCGTTGAACGTGCCGATGGCGAAGTTGCGCGTGGCGTTGGCCGAGTTGAATGCCGCGTTGTTCTGCAAGACGTTGGCCGCCTGACCCTGGCCGTTGCCGGCGCCGGCCGGCTGGCCCGCGTTGCCCGCCGAGGGGTTGAGCGCGAGGGCGGAGTTGGTGCCGCCGTGTTCGCCGTAGAAGAAGAAGCCCGGAGCCGCCGCGACCGAGAACTGGTTGTTGATCTTGTAGGTCGCCAGGATCTGCTGGTAGAACAGGAAGGCGTCTTCGTTGGCGTCGCCGCCGGGCACCGTCGGGTTGGCCGTCGTGCCGTTGCCGTTATAGAACGCGTTCTCCGGGTTGTCTTGGAAGAAAAACTGGCCGGCGATCAGGCCCAACTCCAACTGCGAGCCGAGCTTGTACTTGAGCTGCTCGGTCAGGCCGAGCGGGCTGATGTCGGCGTCCCACAGCATTTCCGTTTCCTCGTAGAACGGGTTGGGCTGCTTGCCGGCGACGATCTTGATACTGTCGTCCTTCGACTTCCAGCCGATGAAGAAGCGCCAGAGATAGAGCGTGTAGTTATCGAAGCCTTCGGAAAACGTCGTGTTGCCTGTGTCTGAACCGAGGGCGGTCTGCACGGCGGCCCCGGCGAAGAACTGGTCATCGAGCTTGTAGTCGGCGAACAGGCGGAAGCGGAAGCGAGTACGATCTTCTTGGGCGTCGGTTCCGTTGACCTGGTTTTGGGTTTCGCCATACTCCTGGCGGAAGCGCAGTTCCCCGCTGAAGACGAGTTCCTGCACATTCTTGGAAGCGCGCACGAAGGTGGGCACGTCCGTCGTGGTGACGTTCTTGCCCTTGGAGTCGTTGCTCATCGCGTTGAGTTCCCGCTCCAGGGCCTCGACGCGGGCCTCCAGGCTCTTGTCGTAAGGGTCGGCCGCACGGCTGGTGGCCGGAGAAAAGAACGGGAGGACCCCGAGGGCAAACAGCGCGAGGCTGGCCGCCGTCTGGACGGTCCGAGCGGCTTTCGGTTTATGGCAGTAAATCTTCATTCCTGATGGTCAATTGCTAGGTGATTAAGGTTGCGGAACGACCGTGGGGTTCATCCGCGCCCACCGTTCTCAGCGAGCGGTCACATCGTCAACATGCAAGATTTGCAACGTTTCTGTCACTCACAAAAGCGTAGGGGCAGACATTTTATCTCCTGAACGGTGGAAGTCTCCTGCCGGCCGCGGCCCCGCTCGTGCTGGATCAAGGTCGCTGCGGATTCCGGTTGGGGCAGCCTTCCGGCGTGCCCGCCACCCCGGGGAGCGGCGTTGAAGAGCCGGTAGCGGTCGGCCGGGTCCCACCCCGTCCGCACCACCGTGTAGCGCAAGTCCGGCAGCAGCCGCGAGCCGGGGTCCAGTAGCGCGGTCGGCAACGCCGGGTACTGCACCTCGACCTGGGGACCAAAAATCCATGTCCGTTTACTCGAGACGAAACGCGACAGTGAAGCCGTTCCGGCCGCGGGCGGCC
>CAXUIU010000020.1:0-16965 GCA_964250955.1 uncultured Chthoniobacterales bacterium
CCATTCGCGCCGTGCCCACGCGGCAGTTCCTGGTCGAGCGCGACGACTTCGCCGCCTGGGCGGGCGACAGCGAACACCTCGTCATGGAGGACCATTATCGACGGATGCGGCGGCTGACCGGCTGGCTCATGGAGAAGCCGGAGCCCGGCGCCAAGCGCGCCCCCCGCCCGGTCGGCGGCGAGTACAACTACGACCCGCTCAACCGCCAGACCTTCCGCCAGTACGCCGCCAGCGGCGAGCGCCCGCCGGCCATCCCGGTGCGCGAGGAACCCGACGCCGTCACCCGCGAGGTGATCGTGGCGGTGGAGCGGGAGTTCGCCGACCATCCCGGCCGGGCGCGCGACTTCTGGTTCCCCGTGGACCGCGCGGGGGCGTTGCGCTGGCTGGACCGGTTCGTCGCCGACCGCCTGGAACGCTTCGGCCCCTACGAGGACGTGAGCGCGCAGGACCAGCCGGTGCTCTACCACTCGGTGCTCTCGCCGATGATCAACCTCGGCCTGCTCACCCCGCGCGAGTGCATCGAGCGGGTGCTGGCGGCGTACGAGGCCGGCCGCGCGCCGATCAACTCCGTGGAAGGCTACGTGCGGCAGGTGCTCGGCTGGCGGGAGTTCATCAACGGCGCGTACTGGCACCGTGGTCCAGGCTACCGGGAGTTGAACTTCCTCGGCGCGCAACGTCCCCTGCCCGCGTGGTTCTACACCGGCGAGACCGACATGAACTGCCTGCGCCAGTCCATCACGCAGGCGGTTGATCTCGGCTGGATGCACCACATCCAGCGTCTGATGATCGTGGGCAACTTTCTGCTCATCGCTGGTATCGAGCCTCTCGCCGCACTCAACTGGTATCTGGAAATGACCGTGGACGCCTACGACTGGGTGATGGTGCCCAACGCCCTCGGCATCATCCTCTACGCCGACGGCGGCTACGTCGCCACGAAGCCCTACGCCGCCGGGTCGGGCTACATCCACAAGATGAGCAACTACTGCGAGGGCTGCCGGTATTCGCCCGACAAGAAGACTGGTCCGGACGCCTGCCCCTTCAACGCGCTGTACTGGGACTTCCACGGCCGGCACGCCGACACCCTCCGCCGTAACCCGCGCGTGCGCCGCACCGTGGACACCTGGGAGGCCCGCTCCGAGTCCGACCGCCGGACCGTGCAACGCTCGGCGACGCATTTCCTGGACAGTCTCTGACGATCAGACCTGTAACCCGCCCAGCCGCTTGCCCGGCGGCCAGCCGCTGACCGGCTCGCCGTGGTCCACCTTCCAGTCGCCGTCCTCGAACACCAGCACGTAGCTCCACGCCACCGTCTCCCCGTCCCGCGCCACGAAGAACACGTCCACCGCCGCCTTGCGCATGTCGTGGTGCCAGCGGTGCACCTCGCCGTACTCGACGTGGTGCGTCCCTGCCATCGGCTGGTACTCACGCCGCATCTCCGTCTCGAACTGCACGACGCTGAACTGCTCCTGCACCCGGCTCGCCGCCGTGTGGTACGCCTGTGGGAAATCCGCCTGCCGGCACGCCAGGACGTGCCGCTGCACGACGGAATAAAGCTCAGCCGTGGTCGCCTGGTCCGGCCGGGCGCGCGTCGCGTAGTCCACGAGCGCCACCGTGCCCGCGAACGAGAGCACGCACACCGCCCAGGTGACTCGCTGACGCCAGTTCATGCCGGGGAAGAAGCAGGACCTTCCGCCCGGCCGAGCCCGCGTAGGAGGTCGAAGGAATACAGCCCCGTCGAGTGCCCGTCCCCCCACGTTGGCTGGAACGCATACCCGCCGACGATCCCGTAAGATTGCAGCCGGAAGGAACGCGCTGGGTCGTAGGAGACGTGCGGCTTGTCGACGTGCCCGAGCGCATCCGGCTCGCCGCAGCACCCGGCGCACGGGCAGGCTCGCCGCAGGCGTTCCAGGCCGATGTAGCTTTCCTCGCCGTCGTTCCAGCGAACCGCGAGTTCGTCGCCGGCCAATTGGATGTCCTGGGGGAGGATTTGCATGGGCTGTTAGGCAAAATTCAAGCAGGCGCGCCGAAAGGTTGTCAACAAGTTATTCCCAGTCTATTCAGAACAATTTAGCGCCAGTCGGCCGCGCCCTTGCAGAGGGAGTACAGCGTGGTCTGGCCAACGGTTTGCAAAGATTCGGCGCTGACCTTGTCGAGGGTGTCTGCTGGGGTGTGCCAAGCGGGAAAATCGAAGTCGATCAGGTCGATGGTAGAGATGCCGACCTTATTCAGCGGCTCGTGGTCGTCGAGGATGCTGGCCCCTTTGAAGTACCCGAAGTGCCCCCGTGTGCCGAGTGCATCGGCCGCGGCAAAGATCCCCTGCGCGAGCTTGGCCGGCGAGTCGGGCGGCAGGGTGATATCGAGGTCGCGGTCGCCCATCATGTCCCACAGATAGCCGGCCTTGTACTGGGTGTTGCGGTGGGTGTCGAAGAGCGCGTGCGCGTAGTGCCGGCTACCGTAAAGTCCATCGTACGGAGGACTTTGCACGTTGAAGTTGACGATGGCCTCCTCGCCGTCGAAGAACACCAGCTCCACCCGCCGCGCCAGGTCTTTGTCCTTGGCCACGGCGTGGGCTAATTCGATGAGCGCGCCGGTGCCCGAACCGCCGTCGTTCGCCCCGACGAAGCGCAAGGCGGCGAACCACTTCGTGTCGTAGTGCGTGCAGACGATGGCACGGGCGTCCTCGGGCTTCGCGTCGGCAGGATGGGCGATGAGGTTGACGAACGTGATAGCCCCGTGCGGGGTCGGATCGGTGAAGGTCTGGCGCTCAACGTTCCAGCCGGCGGCGCGGAGTTGTTCCTCGATGTACTGGCGGGATTGTTCGAGTTCCGGCGAACCGCTCGGCCGCGGGCCGAAGGCGACGAGTTTGCTCACATGCCCAAACGCCCGCTCCCCGGAGAACTCCTTGCAGAAGGTTTCCGGCACCGGAGGAGCCGCGTGGCTGCCGCATCCTGCCACGGTTAAGAGGAGCAGCGCCGCAAGCCCGGCACGGTGTGCGAAGGAGAGCATCCGACCAATGTGCAACGGCCGGACGGTAGGGCGCAAGAACGGGATTTTATCCGTCACGCGGCAAGGGTGTCACGCACTGGCTAGTAGTAACCGAGACACTTCCACTGCCGCGTCTTCGACGTGTAGTAGCAGATGCTCATGAACCTTGGGAAACCAGAGACGTAGCCGAACTCGAGTGTAAATGATCCGTCCTTGTCTCGGCGGTACCGCAGGGAGTTCGTGTCACCATGGTAAGCGTACGAAAAAGCGTCGAGTGACGGCAGGTAACGTGGGATAAGCTCTTCCTCCTTCGCGGGGTAGAACCCATGCACGGCGTGGAACTGATCAAGGGCAACGATGGCGCGATTTCCCACGCGAAAACCCACGGCAGCCTTAGCACCGTGTCCGGGTCCCGGCCCGAAACAGGCCGAGAGCAAAACAGACGAAATAATCGTGACCAAAAGGAGCGATCGCCTCGTCACACCCATGACTCTGCGGCCTAGCGGGGGATCGGCGGTGCCCCACCTTCTCGGCCGTGCGAGGCCATCAAGCTCGTCAGCAACGCCCCACCCGCGCCGGGAGGCAGCAGCGTCAGGCCGGCCTTGGAGTCCAGCGTCCTCTGCGTCTCCAACACCTCGAAGAGCGCCGTCGCCACCTCCGGATCACTCGAAATCTCCTGGAGCGCCTTGCCGACGATTTGTGGGCGCATGGTCGCCGCTTTGGCGAACTCGATGGCGGCCTCCCGCTCGGCGCTGCTCGAAATGATGCTCACCTGGTTGGTGCCGTCCTGCCGGATGGCACTGGTCACCTGCCGCAGCCGGTTGACCACCTTGGCCTCGATTTGCTGGATCATCCCGCCGTCGCGGAAGTGCACCTTGCGGATGTAGGTGGACCCGAGCCGATAGCCCCACACGGTGGATTTCGGTGCGACCTCGCTGCGCACGGTGTTGCTCATCACGTGGCGGTTTTCCAGCATGTCGGCCAGCGGCATGTTGGAGAGCGAGCGCACGGTGGCATTGGAGATATTGGCGCGCAGGGACCCGCGCGGGTCGTTGTTATTGAACAGGAACGCCACCGGGTCCGACACGAACATCTCGTACCACACCCCGATGCCCATGGGCGCCCCTTCCTCGCTGTTGACCGCCTGGCTGCGCAGGTATTCCTGGTCGAGCCGCAGGTCGAGCACGTAGCACTTGCCGAAGAAGTTGACGATGAGCGCCGCCGGCCCGAGCACGGCGGGCAGGAAGTAAAACCCCGGCTCGTTGAGCACGCCGATGACTTTGCCGAAGAGCACGTACACACGCGAGGTGCGTTCCTCGACGGTCGCGTACAGGCCGAACGCCCGCACCACCGCGAAGAACAGCGGGGCGATGATGAACATCAAAAAGAACGTCACGGCCGCCCCCGCGAAGAAGGGCGACGCCGCCAGCGGCAGGGTGGGAAGATGGGTGAGCATGGCTTAGCGTTTCGCCTCCAGGAAGATTTGCCCCGCCTTGTTGAAAAGCCCGAGGCGCACGTTGCGCAGGTACGCCGCCAGCCCGTCCGGCCCGCTGTTCTTCAGGTCGGCCAACTGCCCGGCGAGCGCCCGCAACGGCTGGACTTCGGCCTGTGCGCGCAAGGTCTCGATCTCCACGGCGCGCTTGCTCTGGACGATCTTCTGGTCCGCGCCGGCCTGCGCGAGGCTGATGTCGCTGGACACCTGGTTGTGCGCGGTGTTGATGGCCGCCAGGGCCGATTCGACTTCCACGGGCGGGTCGATGCCGGTGATGAGCGAGGCATCAAGGATCATCCCGTAACGCGCCGACGACGAGGCGCACTCGTGATCCATGAACTCGTTGAGGTCGCGCAGGTTCTTGCGCAGATCGTTGATGGAGACCCCTGTCACCACGCGCTCGGGCATGACGTTCGGGTCGATGGGCGAGTTGCCGCCATCGTCGGCCACGACGGCGGCCACCGTGATCGGCTTGGCCTCGAAGTTGGCGATCCGCTCGCGCAGGATGCTCACGAAGTACGCCATGATGTGGATCACGGGCCGTTTCACGCCGAAGAGGTACGCGTACAGGTTGCTCTCGCTGACCCGGTAGCGGATTTGGCCGGTCAGACCGGTGTTGAGCTGGTCCTTGGTGACGGCTTCGAGCATCTGGCCCTGGGCGTTGGCGCGGGGGTCTTCGAGGTCGAGCGCCATGTTGAGGGTCTGCGTGGCAATGGACACCTTGTGGATTTTCTCCCACGGCATCTTCAGGTACGGGCCGCCGGGACCGATGACGCGCACCTGCGGGTAGACGTAGCGGTCACGCTCGTCGGGCCGAAGCGGCTCGGCGATGGGATCGTCGAGCGTGGTGAGGTTGCGCCCGACGCGCTGCGCGCGGCCGAAGCTGGTTTTTACGGCGCGTTCGTTCTGGTTGACGGTGTAAAAGCCGCCGAGGAGATAGCGCACGACGAACCACGCGACGAAGCCGAAGAAGATTCCGATGAGGCCGGACATAAGGAAAGGAACGAAGGGAAGCGCAGCTTAGACGCGCCCCTCGCAGGCTACAAGCGTTTGCTGAACGCGCCTGTCAGATGGGCGGCAGAGGAGGCGGGGCGATCCGCGGCGTCCGGCCTGCCAGCACGGCGACGAGCAGGAAGATCAACGCCACCCCGTGCAGGGTGGAGTTGATCACCGCGACCACGCCGAACATCCAGGCGTTGTGGTCGTAGCTCAGGGCGTGGCTGACGAAATAACGTTGGAGCAAGAATCCGCTGAACGGCCCGAAGACGCTCATCACCAGAGCCAGGCCGAAACCCAGCAGCGCCCACGGGACGGCTTCGGGACTTCGCTCCCCCTTCGATAAAACCACGGTCATCGCCACGAGGCAGGCGAGGATCGTCGGCAGGCTTCCCAAACTCATGGAAAGCAGTGCTTTGAGTAAATCCGTGCTGCTCATGGGGTCTGGCCGACAGCTTACCCGCCTGCCTTCAACGTGCAACGCTCTGCGGTTGAGCCTTCACAGGTCGTCCGTCTTCACGCCCAGCGCGTCCAGCACGCGCCGCAGGTCGTCGTTGCCGTAGTATTCGATCTCGATGCTGCCCTTCTTGTCGCCGTGGCGCAGGACGACGTGCGTCGCCAGGCGGTCGCGCAGGCGGTTTTGCCAGTGCTGCAACACGGGCGGGATTTCCGCCGCCGTCCCTCCTGCCAGCGCCCGCGCCGCCGCGCCCGTCCGGCTCCCGGGGCCGGTCGCCGTGTTCCCCTGCCGCGCGTTGTGGTCGGAGACGAGTTTCTCCGCCGCGCGCACCGTGCTGCGTTGCCGGATAATGTGCTCGGCGATGGCCTGCTGTTCGCCGCTGTCCTTGACGCCTAGGAGCACCTTCGCGTGGCCGACGCTCAGGCGTTCCTCGGTCAGCCAGCGTTGCACCTGGTTGTCCAGGTCGAGCAGGCGCATGGCGTTGGCCACCGACGCGCGGCTCTTGCCGACCTTGCGGGCGATGTCCTCCTGCCGCAGGCTGAACTCGCTCGCCAGCCGATTGTAGGCGTGCGCCTCTTCGATGACGTTGAGGTCAGCCCGCTGGATGTTCTCGATGAGGGCGAGTTCGAGGACCTCCTGGTCGCTGGCCTCGCGCACGATGGCGGGCGCTTCGGTGAGTTCGAGCGTCTTGGCTGCACGCCAGCGGCGTTCACCGGCGATGAGTTCGTAGTGGTCGCCGACCTTGCGGACGATCAGGGGCTGGATGATGCCCTGCTCGCGGATGGAATCGACCAACTCCTTAAGCGAGTCCGGCTTGAAGTCTTTGCGCGGCTGGTAAGGGCTGCTCTGGATTTGGTCGAGCGGCAGTTTCCTGACGCTCTCGCCCGGTGCGGGCACCGGCGACACCGCCGCGATGCCGCCTGGCCGGCTGCTGCCCGGCGCGCCCGTTCCCGGGGGACGGGCTTGGAACAACGCGCCTAATCCCCGCCCGAGAACATTTTTTGCCATGGCAAAACTTTCTATAGCAGCAGGGGGGCACGCTGGAAACGCCCATTAAGTTTTTTCTTTTTCCAGCGTGCCCTGGTACTTGCGGTATAACCCGCGGAACTGGTCATAGCTCAACCCGAGCAAGGCCGCGGCATCGCGCTGGCGATAGTGCGCCTGCGCCAGCGCACGCTGGAGGTAGCGTTGCTCCATCTCAGCGACGAGTGCGGGTAAAGAAATCGGCAGCGGATGATCTCCGCCGTCCGTCCTTGCGGCCACGGCCGAGGCGGCTGGTGTCACGTCGTTCGCTTCTTTCCCGCAACGCGCCGCGAACGGGTCGAACACCACCTCCGGGATCATGCCCGACTCCGCCCGGCACACCGCGCGCTCCACGACGTTCTTGAGTTGGCGCACGTTGCCCGGCCACGGATGGGTGCGCAGCGTCCGCTCCGCTGCCTCTGTGAACTCCGGCACCGTGTCCCGGCCCAACTCGGCGGCCATACTTGCGGCGAAATGGTGCACGAGCAGCGCGATGTCTTCTGGTCCTCGTTCGCGCAGAGACGGCGCGAAAAGCACCTCGAAGCTCAGCCGGTCGAGCAGGTCGGGTTTGAACTTGCCTGCCTCTGCCATCGCACGCAGGTCGGCGTTGGTCGCCGCCACCAGGCGCACGTCCACCGCCACCGTCTCGCTCGCCCCCACCCGCTCGAAAGAGCCGTACTCCACCACGCGCAAAATCTTCTCCTGCACGGCCATGGGCATCTGACCGATCTCGTCGAGGAAGAGCGTGCCGCCGTGCGCCGCCTCGAACCGTCCTACCCGCCGCCGCGCCGCCCCCGTGAACGCCCCCGCCTCGTGGCCGAAGAGTTCGCTCTCCAGCACCGCGGGCGAAAGCGCCGCGCAGTTGAGCTTCACGAACGGTCCGCCCCAGCGCGGCGACAGGAAGTGGACCCGCTCGGCGGCGAGTTCTTTGCCGGTGCCGCGTTCGCCGATGAGCAGCACGGGCCGCTGGACCTTGGCCACGCGGGCGAGTTGCTGCTGAAAATCAAGGAACGGATCGGACTTGCCGAGGCCCTCGATGCGTTTGCGAACCCCAGAAGGAACTTCCGCGGATGAATGGACCAAAGCCATTGGCGGATTTTACCAGCCCTTGGTTTGGCGCGCCAACATTCCCCGTGAAAATCGGAACATGCCGAAGGGCACATCTAATTTAACTTACTCTCCTACAGTATTTTATACTATCTCTGAACTGTGTTGGCATCGCCGTTGCTAAAGAGGAAATCGTTCCAAAAACCAAGGAACGCCAACCAGTCAAAGACCTGCCACGACCATGAAACTCGCTTCCACTGTTCCCGTACCCCACTTCTACTATCCCAACGCGACGACCACTCGCCGCCGCCCGGTCACCGTGCGCCGCGCGCAGATCACGCCGCTCGAAGAAAGCGACGGACTCGCTCGGAAGCAGGAAGTTGTGTGCGCCGCGATCCTGGGCCTGAGCTTCATCTCGACGGTGGCGCTCTGCCTGTGGCAACTCGCCACCGCCTGATCCGATCTTCCACCCACCAACCTCCACTACAACCAAGAATTACCATGAGCATCTTCAGCCGCTTCCGCGACATCGTGAACTCCAACATCAACTCCATGCTCGACCAGGCCGAGGACCCGGAAAAACTGGTCCGCCTGATGATCCAGGAGATGGAGGACACCCTCATTGACCTCAAAGCTTCCTGCGCCGGGGCCATCGCTGCCCGCAAGAAGGTCGGCCGTTCCTTCGACGAACTCACCGGCCGCGCCGCCAACTGGGAATCCAAGGCCAAGCTCGCCGTCGAGAAGGGCCGCGAGGAACTCGCCCGCGAGGCGCTCATGGAAAAGCGCCGCGCCACCGAGGGTATCACCTCCCTGGACAAGGAGATCGCCGGCCTCGACGAAGTCGTGCGCAACTACCGCACGGACATCACCCAACTGGAGGAAAAGCTCGGCAGCGCCCGCGAAAAGCAACGCGTGCTCGTGCAGCGCCACATCCAGGCGCAGCACAAGATCACCGCGCAGACCCAGATCCGCCGTGTCGACACCCAGGACGCCCTGCTGCGCTACGAGCAGTTCGAGGCGCGCATCGAGCGCATGGAGGCCGAGGCCGACCTCATCAACTACGGCCGCAAGCCGACGCTGGAGGAGCAGTTCGCCCAGCTCGAACGCGACGAGGACATCGAGAAGGAACTCGAAGCCCTCAAAAACGTCGGCAAGCCCCAGCAGCCCGGCCAGCCTGCCTGAACCAGAGGCCTCACCGGTTCCAACCCGCAGTCCCCTCGCGCGAATTGTCGTGAGTTCATCCCTGCCCCTAGGTTAGAATCATCCACAAGCCTCTATGCTGAACTTCCTCGAAGGCGCCCAACTCATCCGCGTTGCGAAAGACGACACCGCCAGTGCTGAAAGCAGTTCGTCTGGAGGGACGACGATTATCGGCAAAGACGGGACGGTCACCCATAAGCACTCCAACGGCGACGAGGCGCTCGCCATCCCGATTGTCGCCATCGTCTTCACGTTCATTTGGCTCATCACCAAGGCCATCATGGCCCCCTTCTCCCAACGCGCTCGCCAAGCCCAGCAGGTCCAGCCAGGCAGCGGCGGCCTGAGTGAGGAAGAAGTCGCCATCCTGCAAAAACTTCAGCGCACGCTCTCCCAAATGGAAAGCCGCGT
Source organism: uncultured Chthoniobacterales bacterium (assembly GCA_964250955.1). Taxonomy (GTDB): domain Bacteria; phylum Verrucomicrobiota; class Verrucomicrobiia; order Chthoniobacterales; family SZAS-18; genus CAHJWO01. The sequence continues at coordinate 9,609 of CAXUIU010000020.1, forward strand.
CGAAGCCCTCGAAACCATCCTGATCGACCAAGCCCGCACCGAGAAAAACTATGGATCCAAATTTTGACCGCCTCCGTCGACGTTTCGAGAACGTGCCCGGCTCCCGCGGGTTCAACAACTTCCGGCGCCAGTTTTATCGGTCGTCCAACGGCAAGCTGCTCGGCGTGTTCAGCGGCATCGCCGAGAGCCGCGGTTACTGCGTGCGCCGGGTGCGCTGGATCGGTCTCGCCGTCCTGTTGTTCCTCGCCGTGAGCGTGGCGGACACGCACGGGTTGAAGGCCACCGTCATCGTGTGCGGGTTCTACTATCTCGTGCTGGCGCTCCTCATGCAATCTCCACGCGTAGGCTTCTCCGGCAGCACGGTGCCTCCGCCCGTACCAAGGAGCCCGCCACCCGTCCCGGGGGGAAGCTTCCGTGGCGGGCCGCGCCCGGACCTCGCGGCGCTTGATCGAACCCTCGACAGTCTCAACCGCCGCATCCAGCGCATGGAAACCATCGTCACCGACCGCCAGTACGACTGGGACCGCCGGATGGGCAGCTAGTAAAAATGGGCTCCTCGTCTCTCTCCCGCCGCTGGCTCCTGGCCTTCGGCGGGTGCTTGCTGTTCACCGGTTGCGCGGACCGCGACCACCAACTCGTCATCAGCGTGCCCGAGCAGCGCATGGCGTTGCTGTACCGCGGAGTGCCGCAGGCATACTACCCGGTGTCCACCTCACGCTTCTGCCTGAGTGATCAGCCCGGTACCTATGGCACACCGGAGGGCGAACTCGAAATCGCCGAGAAGATCGGCGGCGGCCTGCCCGCGGGGGCGGTTCTGAAGAACCGTGAGCCGACCGGCGAAGTGCTCCCGGTGGACGCGCCGGGGCGCGACCCGGTGGTCACGCGCATCCTGTGGCTGCGTGGCCTCGAAGCGCGCAACGCCCGCGCGCATGACCGCTACATCTACATCCATGGTACTCCCGAAGAACGCCACATCGGCGTGCCGGCGAGCTTCGGGTGTGTGCGGATGCGCTCCAAAGACGTAATCGCGCTCTATGATGCAGTCGGCACCGGGGCGCATGTTTACGTCGAGGATCGTCCGCTGGTCGACGCCGCAGCCCCGCTGCTCGCACCGGGCGCATCGGTTTTGCCGGCAGCTATGCCAGCTCCAAATGACCGGTAGGGACGCGTCTCGCCAGAAAATCTGGGGACCCATCGGAGACGCGTCCCTACCAGGTGCGACGATGGCCGCTCAGGCGACCGGTACGGGTTCCGGCGCATCCACCCAGCGGCCGTGCTCGCGGATGAGGTCTGTCAGTCGCGCCACCGCCTCGGCCTCAGGGATATTGAAGCGGACAGCTTGCTTGCCAACGTACAGGTTCACCTTGCCCGGTGCGCCGCCGACGTAGCCGAAGTCCGCGTCCGCCATCTCGCCGGGACCGTTGACGATGCAGCCCATGATGGCTATTTTGACGCCTTTCAAATGCCCGGTGGCTGTACGGATTTTGGCCGTGGTCGCCTGGAGGTTGAAAAGCGTCCGCCCGCAAGATGGGCAAGCGACGTAGTCCGTCTTGAACACCCGTGAGCCTGCTGCCTGGAGGATGTTGTAGGCCAGGCGCAAACTTTGGCCCGGCGCTTCCTCGCCTTGGACGAGCACAGCGTCGCCGATGCCGTCGCACAACAGCGCGCCGATGTTCGTCGCCGCCACCAGGAGCGTGCCCGTAAAATCTTTCTGCGCGTCAGTCGAAGGCGTCAACGTGTCCTTGAGCAACACCGGGTGACGTTCGTCCACGCGCGCAGCCAGCAGGCGGTAGGCAGCAATGACGGACAGATCGAGGCCGTCGCGCACAGTCACGAGGTAGTTGGCGGCTTCGGCGTTGAGGGCACGCACGGCCTCGTCGTCGCGTGGGTCGATCTCGCGCACGCCAGCCTGTTCGTACGTGATCTCCGGCTGGAAATCACCCATCCCCGCCAGCTTGTGCGCGATCTTGTCGAGCGTCGCCTGACGCACCACCACGCGCGGCACCTCACCCAGGCCCACCGCCACGTCGCCAGCCATCATCCGGGCCGACGCACGGCGTTTGTACGAAAACGGGTCGAACGCCAGCGGCGCCGGCTCTCCTTCGGGACCATGGGTCGGTGCGGCGAAAAGCTTTACCAGCGCGCGGGCCACCGGGATTTCGTGGACGCTGTCCTCGGTCAACGAGACGCGGATCGTGTCGCCGATGCCATCGCGCAACAGCGAACCGATGCCGATGGCGCTCTTGATGCGTCCATCTTCGCCGTCGCCGGCTTCCGTGACGCCCAAGTGCAGCGGGTAGTTCCAGTCGGGACCCTCGCGTTCAAGGCGGTCGGCGAGCAGCCGGTAGGCATTAATCATCACCTTCGGGTTGCTCGACTTCATCGAGAAAATGAAGTCGTGGAAATCCAAGCTCCGCGCGATGCGGGCGAACTCCAGCGCGCTCTCGACCATGCCCAGCGGCGTATCGCCGTAGCGGTTCATGATGCGGTCGCTCAAACTTCCATGGTTCGTGCCGATGCGAATTGAAACCCCGCGTTCCTTGCACAGGAGCACCAGCGGCGTAAACCGCTCACGAATGCGCTCCAACTCGGCGGCGTACTGCTCGTCGGTGTACTCCTTGACGGCGAACTTCTTGCTGTCCGCGAAGTTGCCCGGGTTGACGCGCACCTTTTCCACCCACCGGGCGGCTTCCATCGCCGCCTCGGGCTTGAAGTGAATGTCGGCCACGACCGGCACCTCGCAGCCGCGGGCGCGCAGGTCGGCCTTGATGACTTCCAGGTTGCGCGCGTCCTTGACCGTCGGTGCGGTGATCCGCACGATCTCGCAACCGACTCCGGCGAGGTCGAGGGTCTGCTGCACGCTGGCGGCGGTGTCCATCGTGTCGCAGGTGATCATCGACTGGACGCGCACCGGGTTATCCCCACCGATGGCGACGCCACCCACTTTCACGACGCGGGTACGCCGACGACGGACGGAACCGGAGGTTTGCAGGCGCAGGACGGGGTTCATGGCAACAACGGATATCACTTGGCCGGTGAGGCGGGCGCAGGCGTCGCGGCGGGCGTGCGGAACTCCACGTTGCGCCGTCCTCCCTCGCCGGAGAACAAGCCCACGAGATCGTAAGATGTGATGTAGAGCATGTAGCCGACCACCACCACGAAGCACGTCACCTGGATCATCTCCAGCACGCGGACGCTGATGGGCTTGCGCCGGATCATCTCGATGAGACCCATCAGGATATGTCCACCGTCGAAGAGCGGGACGGGCAGGAGGTTGAGCAACGCCAAATTGACGTTGAGCACCACGCTGAACCACAGCGCCAGCCGCCAGCCGTGTTCGCTGGTGAGCAGGTTGTAGTACGTCTGAGCGATCATCACCGGACCGCCGAGGTGCTGGAGCTTGATGCTCGACTTCGGCGCGATCACGGCCCCGACCGTATTGACGATGCTCATGACGCTCGTGGCGATTTGTTCGCCCGGGGGTTCGGACACGTTCTTCATCCGACCGCCTTCCAGCCACGAGATGCCGTCGGCCGGCTCAGGCGAGATGCCGATGGCCGCCTGCTCCTGATCCTTCGGCACACGGGGGGTGACCTGGACGGTCTGCGGATTGGCGTGGTTGCGAGAAACCTTCAACGTAACGGGCTGGTCGACGTGGCGCGTGAGGATCGACCGGAAGTCCGCCAAGCTGGTGGGCACCTCGTCATTCACGGCGAGAATCAGGTCGTCCTTGCGCAGGCCGCCCTCCTTTTCGGCAGGCCCGCCGGGGGTGACCCCGCTGACGTGCAGCGGCATCGCGGGCAAGGTCTTGTGCAAGGTTTCCGTTCCTCGCTGCACGGTGAGGTCGATCTCCTTGTTGAGGGAGGCCAGTTCCTGCACATCGAGGGCGATGAAGTTATGGACTTCCTGGCCGTTGACGGCGGTCACCACGTCGCCTTTGAGCAGGCCGGCCGCGGCGGCAGGACTGTCCGGCGCGACCGCGCCGACGATGGAGTCGACGGCCGGCACGATCCCCACTTGGCGCAGAGGACGGCGATGAAACCAGCCGCCCCCCTCCCGGTCCGCCGCGTCAGGGTCGATGCGTGGATAGAACGTGATGGTCTGGTCGCCCCGCTGAACCTTGAAGGGGATGGTCTCGCCCTCACTGCGCGCCACGTACCAGACGATGGAGCCGTTCATCCCGCCAAAACGAGAGACGGGATGATGGTCCACTTCCAGCACCTTGTCGCCGGCTTGCAAGCCGACCAGATCTGGGCTCACGTCGGACTTCGCCTTGGCCGCCGGGCCCTCGGGATCAACGTAGCCGACCGTCGTACTCAACTCGGCCTGGGTCAGCGGACGCTGCACTCCCCAGACGATCACCGCGAACACGCAGGCCAGCCCCATTGAAAACAGGGGACCCGCGAAGGCGACGATGATCTTGTCCAGCGGCGTGACGGGCGGGAGTTGCTCGCGCGGCGTCTCGCTCTCGCCTTCGATGGATTCCATGGGTGCCATCTGCGGCAGCTTGACGAAGCCGCCGAAAGGGATGGAGCCCAAGCTGTAGACGACGCCGTTGTACGTGCGTTTCCAGATGGGCTTGCCGAACCACACCGCGAACTGCTCGACCACCAGTCCCCGCCAACGCGCGGCCAGGAAGTGGCCCAACTCGTGGACGACGATGAGCAGATTGAAGATCAGGATGACTTCCAGGACGATGAGCAGGAAGTACAGGGCGGCGGCGACTTTATCCATTGCGGCGGGCGCGGCGAGGGGCGGCAGGCTTCTTTTAAGGAATGAGGGCGGCAGCCTCGCGGCGGGCGTCGGCGTCCGCTTCCAATATAGCAGGCAGATCAGGGTCCGCAACGCACCCGTGCCGCTCCATGACCTGGCCGACAGTCTCCCAGATCCCCGGGAACGACAACCGACCGTCGAGGAACGCGGCCACGGCGACCTCGTTGGCGGCGTTGAGCACGGCGGGCAGCGTGCCACCCTTTTCTCCCGCGGTACGTGCGAGGTCGAGCGCGGGGAAGTCAGCCGTGCGCGGTGGCTCGAACTCCAGCGCGCGCAGGGTGTTGAAGTCCAGCGGCGGCAACCGGTTGGCGACCCGGCCGGGCCACGTCACGGCGTACTGGATGGGGAAGCACATGTCCGAGTGGCTGAGTTGCGCCAAAACCGAGGAATCCACGAATTCCACCATCGAATGCACGATGCTCTGCGGGTGGACGACCACGTCCACCTTCGACATCGGCACATCGAAGAGCCAACGCGCCTCGATCATTTCCAATCCCTTGTTGAAGAGCGTGGCCGAGTCGACCGAGATTTTACGGCCCATGTCCCAGGTAGGGTGTTTGAGGGCCTGGGCGGGGGTGGCGGCGGCGATGGTCTCTTGCGATGCCTGCCGGAAGGGTCCGCCGGATGCGGTGAGGATCAGTCGGCGCACGGTCGCGGGGTCGCGGCCTTCGAGGCACTGGAAGATAGCGTTGTGCTCGCTGTCCACGGGCAGGACGCGCACGCCCTTTTCGGCCGCGGCGCGCATGACCGTCTCGCCGGCCATGACGAGGATTTCCTTACTCGCCACGGCGAGATCGCGGCCGGCCTCGATGGCCGCCAGTGCCGGACGCAGTCCGCCGGTGCCCACGATGGCGACGAGCACCATGTCGGCGCGGCCGGTCGTGGCGAGTTCGACCAGCCCATCTTCGCCGAAGAGCAGCCGCGGCTGGTAGCCGGGTGCGAGGGCGGCGCGGAGTTCGTCGGCCTTCGACGCGTCCACGAGGCAGAGGGCCTCGGGACGGAAGCGGTTGGCCTGCTCGGCGAGGCCGGCGGCGTTGCGGTGGGCAGCGAGGCCGGCGAGTGCCACGCGCTCGGGCAGGTCGGCGGCAACCTTGGCGGCGCTCTGGCCGATGGAGCCGGTGGCCCCTAAGACGATAAGACGGCGCTGGTTCATGCGTGGCGCAGGAGGTAGCACAGGTAGAAGTACAGCACGGGGGCCGTAAAAAGCAGGCTGTCGATGAGGTCCAGCACGCCGCCGATGCCGGGCAGGAGTCGGCCGGAATCCTTCACGCCCGTGCTGCGCTTGAGGATGGACTCGGCCAGGTCGCCGATGACCGCCACGACGCTGAGCGTCAGGCCCATCACGAGGCAATCGAAGCCGTCGAGCAATCCGAGCTTGACCGGCATGAGCGCGCGCAGCCCGTAGCTGGCCAGCAGCGAGAACGTCAGCGCCCCGCCGAAGCCTTCCCAGGTTTTGGCCGGGCTGATGTGCGGCACCATCTTGTGCCGGCCGATGAGGCTGCCCACCAGGTACGCACCCATATCACTGAACTTCGACACGGCGATGAGGTAGAGCACGTAAAACTGTCCGACCAGCGCCCCGTCGATGCGCGGCACGACGTAGATCACCTTCGTGATGCAGTTGAAAAGCCACGGCACGTAGAACAGCCCGAACACGGTGTAAGCCATCGTCTCCAGCGGCGGGATATCGCGGCTGGAGTGCGTGAAGAACTGCCGGCCGAACACGCCGAGGAGAAAGATCAGGAGACTACCGATCTCGAAATTATTAGCCGAGATCGTGTGGTGCGTCGGGGTGTCGGGGAACGTGCTCGCGCGATACCACAGGTAGCTGCTGCCCACCAAGAACACCGTCGCGCAGATCAGGCCAAAGACGCGGTAGTTGGGTAACCCGCGGTGGTCGAGCATCCCGTAGAACTCCCACAAACCGCCCAAGCCGAACCCGGCCACGAGCACGAAGTACCCTATCGGCTGACCTGCCAGCAAGACGGCGAACAGGAGCACCCAGAGTGCCACCGCGCTGCTCAGCCGCCGGAAGAACACGGCCCGTTTGCTCCGGGGTACCATGATCGGGGCGACGGGGTTGAGGGGGGTAACTTCGCCTTCGAGCATGGGGGCGCGCACACCATCCGGGAAGGGGCGCGCAAAGTAAAAAGTAAAATTCGGTGCCGCCGTAGGCGCATCGTCCAAGAGTTGTCTCGGAAAGACAACCCTTGGATGACCGGCCACTATCATGGCCTGCCCGGAGGCCTCACAGTCGGGCGGCGATCCCATCGAACGTTTGGTCCAAGGCCATGACCCGCCCGAGCAGCGGTTCGTGAGTAGTCTCCCGTTCCTCGCAATAGGCCACCAGCGGCGCGTACACCGCCGCGATCCGCTGGTAAAACACCTCCGCCGCTTGCCGCACCAACCCCGCCACAACCTCGCTCAACGCCGCCTGCCGTTCGCCCATGCGCGCGCGGTAGTTTTCCAGAAGCCGTCGCCGCTGCGCGGCCGCCGTCCGGCTTCCCCACCCGACAATCGACGCCGCCAACCCTGCGGCCGCCATGCTACCCCACAACGGAACAAATCCGAGTCCCACCAACAC
>CAXUIU010000020.1:16975-21432 GCA_964250955.1 uncultured Chthoniobacterales bacterium
TCCCGGCAAAGGACGCTTGCAGTTCCGCTTCCAGGCGCTCGTCGGTGAGCGTCTCGACCGTAGTGGCCTCGATCCGCTCGGCCAAGCGCGGGCGTTGTTCGGCGAAGTCGCCCGGCCCGGGGGCGAGAGTCTCGCGCGCGCCGCTGCTCAGATTGGTCCGCAGGCTTTCGCTCAAACCTGTCCAGACGCTGCGCAGTTCGCTCTCTAAGAGGTCGAGCGCACCGCCCGTCTGCCGCGCCAAGGCCGCGTGGAGCATGCTCTCGAAGTTGCGCTGGAAGTCCAACGGCCAACGACGGTTGCCACCCCCCAACATCAACGCCAGCGTCGCGCCGGGACGCACGCGCTGGCGGAGCTGGTTCTCACCCTGGTGCAGGCACCGCACGAACGCCGTGTCCACCCCACGTAGAAATGCCTCCACGACCGTGCCCGTCTGGCCACGGCGCTCCGCCACGACGGCACGGGCGCGGTCGAGTTCCGCCCGGTCAGCGGAGGCGACGCGGTGTTCTCGGCGCGCGCCCGCCCCCAGGTCGCCGAGCATCACGCGGGCGGTGCGCACGGTGTTGCGCAGCTTCTCGCGGCGCGCCTCGCCGCCAGCGACGATCTCGTTGATATAATCCTCCAGCGGCCCGAACTGGCTCTCCGCCCACAGCCGCGCCTTGTCCACGCCGGTGGTCTTGGAAAGCAGCGCCTTCTTCGCCGACACCGCGAAGATCGGGAACGCCTGCCCGATGCGCGCCGTCGCCGTCTGGCGCAGGTGCTGGACGACCGTCTGGACCTCGTGGGGCTCGCGCAGGTCGGCCTGCTGGACGACGAACACCACCTTCTTGAGCCACTTGCCCTGGATGTGCTCGAAGAACTGCCACGCGCTCGCGCCCCATGGATTGACCACCGAAAAGACGAAGAGAATCAGGTCCGCCATCGGCACGAATCCCTCCGTGATGCGCTGGTGCTGGCTGACGACGGTGTTGGTCCCCGGCGTGTCCACGATATGGAAGTCACGCAGGAATCCGACCGGTTGGTAACGCTCGACGAGTTCGGCGTGCAGCGGCACGTCGCGCGGGGTCTCACCGTAGCGGAAGACGTGGACCCTATCCGTGGCCGGCAGCACGTCCACCCGACAAAACTCCTGGCCGAAGAGTGCGTTGAGCAGCGAGCTTTTCCCAGCCTTCACTTCCCCAACCACCACGAATAAGAATGGTTCCCGCAGACCCGCCTGGAGGTGGCCGAGGGTCTGGATCGTCTCCGCGGGGGCGTTGGCCTCGACGGCGAGGTCGGTCAGCGTGGCGAGCGCCGCGGCCAGCTCGGCGCGGCGTTCCAGGTAGTCGTTGGCGACCGGGGTTTCGGGGGTGGTCGCCATGGGGCCGCACGCGGGCCTACATTGTGCCGTTGATGGTCTTGGGCAGGGACGGATCGACCGTCGGCTTAGGCGAGGCGGCCGGGTGGGTCACTTTGCCCTTGCCGGCGGCGTCCGGCTTCGGGGGACGCGGCGCTTCGGGTTCGTTGAGGGCGATTAACTCGGAGACCGTCACGAACTTGTATCCCTTCGCCTTCAGCTTGTCGATGATGTCGGGCTCGGCCTCGACGGTGCCCTTGTGGATGTCGTGCGAGAGCACGATGGAGCCGGGGCGCACGCCGGTGCTCTCCTTCCAGCCGTTGAGCACGCGATCCTCGACGACGGACGGGCCCGGGTCGCGCCAGTCGTCAGGGTCCACGTCCCAGAGCACGACCGTGAAGCCTAATTCATCGTGAAACCACTTGCCCTGCGGCTTGGTGTAGCTGCCGTAGGGTGGGCGCATGAGCTTCGGGCGCTGGCCAACGGCGGCTTCGATGGCGTCGCTGGTCTGGGTCAACTCGGCGCGAACCGCTTCGTCGCTCATTTTGGCGAGGTTAGGATGCGACCAACTATGGTTCCCCAGTTCGTGGCCTTCGGCGACGATGCGCTTGACGATGGCCGGGTATTCCTTGGCGTTCTTGCCGATGAGGAAGAACGTCGCGTGGATACCTTTTTCCTTCAGGGTGTCGAGCAGACGCGGGGTCAGCGCGAAGTGCGGCCCGTCGTCGAAAGTCAGTGCGACGACGGGCTGCGAGACGTGGGCGTCGCTCCAGATGTACTTGGGAGTCGGCGCGGGGGCCGGGGCAGCGGTGTTAGCGACCGGCAACGGCGAAGGCGCGGGGTTCTGTGCGCGCACGGCCGCGGTGGAGAACAGGAGGGCGGGAACCAGCGGACGGAGAACGGAAGACAGGGTCATCAGGCGTGAAGAAAAATCGCTGTGTTGTTAGTAGCAGAATGTGCCCGGGGCGCAAGGCCGGCAGCCGGGCGTCTACTGGTGGAAACGGTCGAGCAGCAGCGAGAGCTTTTCCGCCGTGGCCGCCGGCCACTGTGGCGGTTGCGTGATGATGGCGGTGTCCAGCGCGCGGTGCTCGGGCCAGTTCGCCACCGTGGGCAGGCGCGGGATCACCCGGGCGAGGATTTGCTTGCCCGTCTCGGCGTTGGCGAGCAGGTGGCCGATGACCGTCTCCACGCTGACGGGCTCCTCGTCGGTCTTCCAGCAATCGTAGTCGGTGACGAAACAAACGCTCGCCATGGCGATCTCGGCCTCGCGGGCGAGCTTGGCCTCGGGCAGGTTGGTCATGCCGATCACGTCGAAGCCGAGCTGCCGGTTGGCGTGGGACTCCGCGCGGGTCGAAAACGCCGGACCGTCCATGTTGACGTACGTGCCACCGTCATGGACGGGCAGGCCGAGTTCGACCGCCGCGTCAAACACCAGCTTGCGCAGGCCGACGCTGGTCGGCTCCGCGAAGCCGACGTGCGCGACGATGCCCTGCCCGAAAAACGTATGTTCGCTCCTCCGGCTGGTGCGGTCGAAGAACTGGTCGGGCAGCACGACATGGCGGGGCGGGTATTCCTCCTTCAGGCTGCCGACGGCCCCGACGCTCAACAGCCAGCGCACCCCCAGCGAGCGCAGGGCGAAGATGTTCGCGCGGTGCGGGATTTCCGTGGGCAGGAGCCGGTGTCCGCGTGCGTGCCGCGGTAGGAAGTAAACGGCCCGCCCCGCCAGCCGCCCGGCGATGATCGCATCCGAGGGCGCGCCGAAGGGCGTATCCACGCTGATTTCTCGCACTTCCGTCAACGCTTCCATCCCGTAGAGGCCGCTGCCGCCGATAACCCCGACGGCTGGTTCCAACTCTTGAGCCATAAGAATTTTGTAGAAAAATGAAACGTTGCGCCGCCGGTTCCGCTCTGGTTTGCGAAGCCCTGTCGTGCGGGTATACTTCTGGCTGTCCTGACCGATGCTGGCAAGCGTACGTTGGCAAAAACCCGCTGGGCTGACCCTGGCCCTGACTTTCACCGTCGCCCTGTTGCTCATGGGATACTTCCTCCGCGATACGCGCCCCCCACCAGTCGCCGCTCCTGCTTCCGCGGGGGTAGAGGCCCTGCGCACGACGCTGGAAACCGGCACGACGCAGCAGCGCATGGGGGCACTGCGCCGGCTCATCGAACTACACGCCGAAGGAGCGTTGGCACATTGCCTTGCGTCCGCCGATCCCGCCGTCGTGCAACTCGCCATCGCCGGGCTGTGGGAATGCTGGCTCGACGAGGGGGGGCCCGAGGCGCGCCGCACGATGGAAGCGGGTGTCGAAGCGATGGGCGTCGACGATCTCGCCACGGCGGCCGACACGTTCCGCGCGCTGATGGCCGAACATCCTGACTGGGCCGAGGCGATCAACAAGCTCGCCACCGTCCTCTACCTTCAGGGTCGGCCCGAGGAATCCATCGCGTACTGCCGCCAAGTCGTGGCGCTTAAACCCGACCACTTCGGCGCATGGAACGGCATGGCCGTGTGCGCGATCCAGATCGAGGACTGGCCCCTGGCGCTCCACGCCGTCGAGGAATCGATCCGGCTCCAGCCGCACTCGCGCGCCAACCGGCAACTCCTCCAACTCGTCGAGTCCCGGCTGCACCAAAGCGAGGCCTGAACCGGGAACCCGTCTCCTGTCGCCGTCCATCCTGATGCCCGGCGAATCGTTCCCAGATTTGGCGGGCGAGTGGATCGGCCGCTACCCGGGCCACTTCGACGAGACCGTGGCAATCACCCAGGAGGGCACAGGCATCCTGGCAACCAAGATCACCGGTGACGAGCACGTCCCCGCCGGCGAGGTCACTTGGCGGGCGGACCTCCGTACGCTCCGGGGCGAGGGGCAGGTGGCCGAGCGGGAGTTTCACCGGCCACGCTTCGTGCCCGGACGGTTGGAGGTTCTCAGCGCCGATCTGATTGTCTTCCACTGGGACGGCATCGGCTCCGTCGAGTACCGCCGTGACGACTGAAGGCGGCGGGAGCTGCCGTTGCGATGTGGCGAAGCCACGTTGCGGGTTGCGGTGGCGCTGCGACGCCGTTGCGGTGTCGCCTACGGCGCCGTTGGCCGAAGCGAAGTTTCTTTCTCTGTCTTCTGCCAAC
>CAXUIU010000021.1:0-21296 GCA_964250955.1 uncultured Chthoniobacterales bacterium
CGTAGGAGCAGGGGCAGCCGGGGTGTTCGCCACGATGTTCTCGCGGATGTCTTCCAGGTCCTGCGTGAAGATGTCGCTGGCCGCGGTCGCCGTCAGCACGGCGTCCACCAAGGCGCGCTTCTTGGCCATCTTGAGGACGGTGTTGTAGTTGTCGGCCGGGTTGTCGTTCTCGACCTTCTCGCCGCCCTTGGCGATCATCCAGCCCTTGCCGTCCACCTTCTTGGTGGTGAAGCCCTTTCCGCCAAGTAACTCCTGCGCCTTGGCCGGGTCTTCCTGGCGGAGATCCCAATACGCGCGGGGCACCGGCCGGTCGGTCGGCTCGGCGGCACCGGCACGGAAGCGGTACTTGTTCTCCATGGTCGAGCAAGTGCCGACACCCTGACCAAGAAATGCACCCGTCAGAATGGAACTCAGCGTGCACTGCACCCGGTACTCACGGTGGTCGCGATCCAGGTTGCGCTCATCCAGGTCGTAGGTCGGCGCGAGACGGAAGGTCAGACAGAGCTTCTCGGCACCGGGCTTGAGCAAGGTAGGCTTGTCGCCGCAGCCGGGGATGCGGCCGTAGTGCTCACCGTCCTTCATGGCCGTCGCCATGATCTGCTGGATCAGAGCGACCTGACCGAGCACCTGTTGGACGGACATCGCGGCCGAGGCCGGGTCGACCGCCATCGTGACCAGCTTGTCGTCGCGTAGGGGGGCAGGTGACGTGGTGTTTTTCATTGGAAATACAATTACTACACACGCAGAAGAATGCAACTAAATTCACACTTTTTTCACAAAAGGTAAAGCTTTCAATTCGAGTATCTTATGAAATGATATTTCCGAATTGTTCACAACTTATGATTTTTGGCTCTTGAATTGGGAAAAATCCTCTAAATCCTTGATGACAGTGCACAGGTAAACCGGCTCCGGGTGGAGACGGCGGTATTTGGTGATTTCGGTCTTGTTGAGCACGCGGAAGCCGTACCGCTGGAACATCTTCTCCCCGCGCCGGTTGGCGAAGCTGACCATCTGTCCATAGACGCGCTTTTCGCCGTTGTCGGTGAGGTACTGGAGGTAGGCGTCGATCAGCAAGCGCGTGTTGAACATGCTGCGCGCGTCCGGCAGCAGGTTGAGGTGGAAGTGCGCCGTGCGCCGGGGGGCGGCCGGCACCTCGCGCCACGCGTTGCCCAACATCCAGTGGATGAATTTCTTGCTGGCGGCGTTGTAGCGCGGGTAGCGCCAGATCACGCGCCCGGCCAAGCGGAAGTTCTGCACGAAATTGTGCCACTGGTTCCGCAGCGGGAAGCGGCAGCCGAGCAGGTAGCCGCGCACCTCGCCGGCGATTTCCATGATGAACGCCGACTCCGGCTCGACTTCGAGGTAGTAGTTCGTCAGGAAGTCTGCGAAGAGATTGCGGTCATCGAACACCGGATCAATCGGCTGGCCGAGAAACCCTGTCTGGCAGCAAAGCCAGCGGACGGCGGCCCGGTCTTCAGGACGGTAGCGGCGGATGGTGCAGGGCGGAGCCGTGGGCTCGCCGGAGGGTTCCTTACTCATAGAAAAACACAGGGTTGCGGAAGATGGACGGTGCGGGCGTCCGGGTGTTCAATCCCGGCGGTATCCGGCAACGACCTCGCGGTAGATGCCGAAGAGCCGGTCGAAAACGTGCGGCCAGTTGTAGCGTTCGGCAACGATGCGGCTGGAGCGTAGGCCGTCTGTACGCAGGTCTGCGCGGCTCATCTGCTCAATCGCGTCGGCGAGCGACTCGGGGCGGTTCTCGGCGGCCCAGGAGCCGAGATCGCCGAAGACGATGCGGTCCATGTAGCTGCCGCGGATGCCGACGACGGGGGTGCCGCACGCCTGGCTCTCCAGCGTCACCAGTCCGAAGGTCTCCTGCACCCCCGGATGCACGAACAGGTCGGCGGCCCGGTAAAACTTGGCGAGTTCGCGTCCGTCGCTGCAATAGGGGTGCCACGTCACGGCCCCGGTCTTGTTTTGCAGCGCCTTGACCAACCGGCGCTGCTGGCCGTCGCCGATGACGACGAGGTGGAACTTCCCCGCGCGTCGCCGGCACAGCCGGTGGAACGCGGCGAAGAGCGTCTGGGTATTCTTTTCCTGCGAGAGCCGGCCGACGTAGAGCAGGACGGTCGTGTAGGGCGGCAGTCGCAGTTCGGCGCGGGCGGAGGGTTCGCCGTGCTCGTCGCCGGGGTGGAACACCGTCGGATCGACCCCGAGATCAACGGCGGCGACGTTGGGCACCCCCCAGTCCGTGAGCAACGCCGCCAGAGGCGCGCTGGGCACCAGCGTCCGTGCGAACCGCCGGTACAGCGCCCGGACGTACCGGCGCGCGGCGTCCATAACCATCGCGGTCGCCGTCTGGCCGAAGAACTTGCTGACCGTGCGGAAGTACGCCTCCGGGAAGTGCGAATGGTAGAAACCCACCACCGGGATGCCCAGCGCCTTGCCGGAGGCAAGCGCCTTCCAGGCGAGTTGGTAGGGGTCGCCGGACTCGATGAGATCGGGCTGCTCCCGCTCCAGCACCCGTTCGACCGCGCCGAGGTTGATGAGCGCCCGGTACCGCGAGGTGCGCGAGATCAGCGGCGAGTGGATCGTGTAGGTACGCGAGGGACCCTCGTCGCGCACGCTCGTCTCCTCGCCGGGCACGACGAGGACGTGGCGGTAGCCAGGGCGGGTGTGCAGGTAAGCGGTCTTCTCCGCGAGGTAACGTTTCACCCCGCCGCTGACGGGGGAATAAAACTGGGTCAGGTCACAGATTTTCAAGCGGCGGCTGCCAGCTCCGGCGGGATCGGGGCCAGCTCCGCGCCCGGCTCCTCGGCGTGCTCGGTCAAATATCGCTCGGCATCGAGCGCCGCCGCGCAACCGTCCCCGGCCGCCCAGATGGCCTGGCGGTAGACGTGGTCCGACACGTCGCCCGCCGCGAATACCCCCGGCACCGCGGTGGCCGTGCCGCGGGTCTTGAGCAGGTAGCCGTCGGCGTCCGTGGGCAGCTTCCCGGCGAAGGCGCGGGTGTTCGGCTCGTGGCCGATGGCGACGAAGACGCAACGCACCTCCAGTTCGCTCTCGCGGAGGTCTTCGATGTTTTCCAGGCGCACGGCGCGCATCTCGCCGTCGTCGCCCGTGAGGTACTCGGCGACGCGGGTGTTCCAGATCGGCTCGATCTTGGGATGTTCGAGCACGCGGGCGGTCATGATCTTGGAGGCCCGCAGGGTGTCGCGCCGGTGGATGAGGTATACCTTCGAGGCGAAGCGGGTCAAAAAGAGCGCTTCCTCCGCGGCCGAGTCCCCGCCGCCGACCACGCACACAGGCACGTTACGGTAGAAGGCTCCGTCGCACGTGGCGCACGAGGTCAGGCCGTGGCCGATGAGCCGGGGTTCGTTGGCCAGCCCAAGCCAGCGCGCGGCGGCCCCGCTGGCGACGATGAGTGTGCGGGTTTCGAGCGTTTCCTCGTCGTCAAGCCGGAGGGAGAGGTAGCCGTCTTTCTCCTCGAAGTCGGTCAGTTCGGCGTAGCGGAAGCGCGCGCCGAAGTTCTCGGCCTGGGTCTTCATGCGTACGATGAGTTCAGGGCCGTCGATGCCTTCGGGAAAACCGGGGAAATTCTCGCCCCGCGTGGGGGGCGAGAGCTGGCCGCGGGGCGGGCGGCCTTCGAGCACGCCGGGGGCGAGGCCGCCGCGCGCGGCGTACACGGCCGCGGTCAGGCCCGCGCAACCGGTGCCGACGATCACAAGTTTTTCCATGCCGATAATATGGCCCAGGTGCCCCCCCTCCGGCAACCCCGGGTCGCGGTAACGGTTTTTTGCAGGCGGGCGTGGTTTTTCTCGTGCGGGCGAGGTCGGCGGGCGTAACAGTGCCAACATGTTTACTGGCCTCGTCGAAGAAACCGGGCGCGTCATGTGGCTGCGGCGCAGCAGCCAGAGCGGCATCCAACTCCAACTCACCGCCCCTGGGATGGCGCGCGGCCTGCACCGCGGCGACAGCGTGGCGATCAACGGGTGCTGCCTGACCGTGACCGGGCACCGGGGGGAGTTCATCACCTTCGACCTCTTGCAGGAGACCCTCGACCGCACCAACCTGCGCACCCTGCGCCCGGGAGCCCTGGTAAATCTTGAACGTGCCCTCCCCGCCGATGGTCGGCTGGGCGGGCATTTTGTCCAAGGCCATGTCGATTGCACGGCAGCCATCGTCGGCCTGGAGAAGAAGGGCGACGACTACCGGCTTGAGGTCGGGCTGCCGGAGGAGTTCGCCCACCTCGTCGTGATGAAGGGGTCGATCTGCATCAGCGGCATCAGCCTGACGGTCGCCGGCATCCACGCGGACCGGCTGACGGTCTGGATCATCCCGCACACCCGGGAGCACACCCATCTCAGCGCCGCGCAGGTCGGCGACCTGGTCAATCTGGAGTTCGATCTGCTCGCCAAGTACATCGAGCGCATGGTTGGCCGCGCGCACCTGCAACCGCCGCAGTTCACGGACCGCGACCTGTCGTGATCGGTCCGATTTGCCTCCAGCACGGGAAACACGTAATTTCGATTGCAAAGCAGCCTCGGTGAGGAAATTGTAAAAGTTTCTCTGCCGGGGCTTGTCAGTTGGAAACGGCGCTTATAGACTCCTTGCCATCAAGGATTTTTGACGCCGCGACCACCCTGCCCGACATGGCCAAATCGAAGCGTAAGATTGCTCATCCCAAGGCCGCCTTGCAGCGCATGCTGCCGTTCAACCACGAAGGCCGCTACTTCGACCTCAAGGCGATCTTCGACCGCATCAACGCCCAGTACTTCCGCCGCACGCCGCTGCGCGGCTACACTATCGAATGGGGCCGACGGCGCCGGCTCGCCCCGCGCGAATATTTCGTATTCGGCACCATCCAGGAAGAAGATCGTGTCATCCGCATCCACCCGCGACTGGACGCGGCGTTCGTGCCAACGTGGTTCCTCGAGTACGTGATCTACCACGAAATGCTGCACTCCGTGGTGCCCGACGAGTTCGGGCCGACGGGCCGGCGCAAGGTCCACACGGAGGCGTTTTACCGGCGCGAACAGGAGTTTCTCCACTACCGGCGCGCCCGCCGCTGGGAAGAGGAAAACCTTGTGCGTTTCCTGCGCTGAGATGGCGACGCCTTCTCCCCGCCTCGCCTGGGCGCAACGACTGCAAGCCCTCGCGCAGACCGGCCTGACCTACGCCCGCGACCCGTACGACGTGGAACGCTACGAGGAACTCCGCCGGATGGCCGCGGAGATGGTGGCGGGAACGAACGAAGTGGCGGCAGAGGCGCTGGTGGAGGATTTTTCGCGGGAAACGGGCTACGCGACCCCCAAGGTGGACGTGCGTGGTGCGGTGTGGGACGATCAGGACCGGCTGCTCTTGGTCAAGGAGCGTTCCGACGGGCTGTGGACGCTGCCGGGCGGTTGGGCGGACGTGGGGATCTCGCCGGGGGACAACGTCGTCAAGGAAATCCACGAGGAGGCGGGATTTCGCTGCCGAGCCACCCGGCTCCTGGCGGTGTACGACCGGGCGCGCCACGGGCACCCGCTGATGTTCCATGCCGTGTACAAGATGTTCTTCGCGTGCGAGATCATCGGCGGCGAGGCGGCAGCCGGCGGCACGGCGGAGACGGACGGGGTGGCGTTCTACGCGCGCGGGGAGATGCCGCCGCTTTCGACCGGACGCGTGACGGCCGCGCAGATCGAACGGCTCTTCGAGCACCACCGGCAGCCCGAGTTGCCCACGGACTTTGACTGAGCCGCGCCCGCCCACGATCAAGCAGGCGTTCGTGCTGGCCGCCGGGCTGGGGACGCGGCTGCGGCCTTTGACCGAGCATTTGCCCAAGCCGTTGATCCCGGTCGGATTGAAGCCTTTGGTTACCTTTGCGTTCGACCACCTCATCGCCGATCTGGGTGTGGAGGAGTTTATCGTCAACACGCACCACTGCGCCGACGCTTACGCCGAGGCGTTCCCGACCGGCGAGTACCGGGGCCGCCCGTTGCGGTTCCGGCACGAACCCGTCCTCCTCGATAGCGCGGGCGGTATCAAGAACATCGCCGACCTGCTCGATCACGACGCGGGAACGCTCATGGTCTACAACGGCGACATTTTGACCGACCTGCCGCTCGGTCCCGTGCTCGCGCGACACCGGGCCGCGGGCAACGAGGTAACGCTGGTGCTGCGTTTGGTGGACGGCCCCAAACACGTCGCCTGGGACCCCGCCGACGGCCGGGTGCTCGATATCCGCAACCGACTCGGCACCGGTCACACCAGCGAGTACGCGCTGAGCTGCGGCTACCTCGTGGAACCAGCCTTCCTGGAACGCATTCCCATCGGCGTGCCAGTCTCGGTGATCCCGATCTTCTTGGACATGATCCGCCGCGGCGAGCGCATCGGCGGCGCGCTGGCGGACGAGGGGCAGTGGCGTGACCTTGGCACCACCTCTGAATATCTCCGGGCTCACAGCGAGCTTTTCGCCCAAGGAGCAGAAGGAACGTTCCCGCGCTACGGTGCGCCTGACCCGGCATGGCGGCGCTGGGTTCACCCCACCGCCCGCGTTGCGCCGGATGCGCGGCTCTCGGGGGCTTGTGTCGTCGGCCGCGATGCACGGGTGGGGGAGGGCGCGATCTTGGAGGACACGATTTTGTGGCCGGATGCAGAAATCGCTTCCGGTGCGCGGACCGAACGCGTTATCGTCCGCACTTCCCAAGTTGCCGTTGGCGACGCCGCTGACCGCGTCTTTTAAGTTTTTCTTCCCACCGTTCGTTCCCTTGCTCTCCCAAGATTCGCTCATCCGGCAAACGCGCGTCCGTTTTGCCGCCCCCTCCGACCACGCCGTGGATATCACTCCCATCGAGAAGGGAGGATCGGAGCGCAAGTTCTACCGCGTCCGGCTGGAGCAGCAGTCGCTCATCCTGGTCAAGTACAACGACCAACGCGAGGAGAACCGCCACTACGTCCGCATCGCGGAAGTGTTCGACGCGCTCGGGGTGCGTGCGCCCAAAATTTACTTTCACGACGAGGGCGAAGGCCTGATCTGGATGGAAGACCTCGGCGAGCGCGACCTCTGGAGCTACCGCGACGAACCCTGGGACGTGCGCCGGCCGTATTATCAGTCGGCGCTGGAAGAGGTCTGGCGTCTGCACGACCGCGGCTGGGATGGGCTGGCGCGGTTTCCCTTCACGTTGCAGATCGAGTTTAACGCGGCCCTGTACCGCTGGGAGCAACGATATTTCTTCGAGAACTGCGTCGGCAGATACTTCGACAACCTCGGCGATGAGGACAAGGCCGCGCACCTCGCCGCGCTCCCGGTGTGGGAACGCCTCGCCGACAAGCTGGCCGCATGGCCGCGCGTGCTTGTGCACCGTGATTTTCAGTCGCAGAACATCCTCATCCACGAGGAACACGCCCATCTGATCGACTTCCAGGGGCTGCGGCCCGGGTTGGCGCACTACGATCTCGCCTCGCTGTTGTACGATCCTTACGTGCGGTTGACGGTGGATGAACGCGCCGAACTGGTGAACTTCTACCTCGGACTGGGGCACCGGGTCGACCTAGGCGAGAGCCGGGCGGAGTTCGAGGAAGTTTATCGGCTGTGCGCCGTGCAACGGCTCATGCAGGCGCTCGGCGCGTACGGGTTCCTGGGGATCGTGAAGGGTCGTGATGCGTTCCTTGCGCACATCCCGGCGGCGTTGGCGTCGCTGCGGGAGGTCGTGGCCACCGTGCCGGAACTGACGGAGTTCGGCGCGATGCTGGCGGGACTGCCGGCGTAGGACAACGGACCGCCGTGCGTGCAAACATTGCTGCTAGAGACATTTGGGACGCCTCGGACCCTCGTCCCTGCCAGCCGGTTTGGATGCGCTTAGCGGCGCGGACCGAGCTTTTTCTAACCTAGCCGCTTGATCGTGGCGGCAAGCTTGTCGATTTCTACAGGCTTGCCGAGATGGGCCTTGTACCCGGCGGCGAGGCTACGGTCGATATCTTCGTCCGTGTTGTAGCCGCTGACGACGATTCCACCCAGCCGTGGCGGGTTGGCGGTGAGCTGCCGGAGCAAGTCGAGGCCACTACCGTCGGGCAGGTTCATGTCGCAGACGAGCACGTCAAAGGCCTCCAGGTCGCAAAGTGTGCGGGCTTCCGCGAGGCTCGTGGCAGACTGGACCTTATAGCCGCGGCGGCCGAGGAGCAGGACGAGCGAGCGGTTCGTGTCGGCGTGGTCGTCGACCAGGAGCACCCTGAGGGGCGAGGCTGGCGGAGACGGGTTGATCGAATCGGGAGACACGAAGCGGGACAAGTCGGACGGTCAGGAAGCATCGGCGCGCCGCCGTCCCCCGGATGCCCGGCGGGGCGGATTCAGAACAACTCCGCGATGGCTTCCGCACAGCGCCGCTCGGCCTCCGAGCGCGGCGCGAAGTGCGACCACGGCGCGATTTTCTGTCCCGCGCGGGACGCCACTTCCAGGCGGACATGCCGGGAACGCAGCGTCGCCAAGTTTTCGCAGAGGCCGGCCAAACGCTCGACGTACGTCGCAGGGCGGTGGCGTTCGAGGAGAAGCTGCCGGCCGTGTTCTCCCCGCCGGCGGTATTCGTCGGGCCGGGCGAGGAAGCCGCGCAAGCCCTCCTGGATGTCAACGCGTTCGTGCTCGGGCCGCACGAAGCTGACGGCCTCCTCCGGCATGGCGGCGTATCCGTCGATGCGCGTCACGAGGCTAGGCAGGGCGTGGTTCCAGATGCGCAGTTGGCTGGCCGAGGCCTCGCCCATCGTGGGATAGCGCAGGTTGACGGCCAAGTCGCAACCGGCGAGGCCCGCGTCGAGAGCCTCCTCGGTCACGTACCCGTGGAAGCGGACCTGTTCGCGCAGGCCGAGGGTCGCCACGTCGCGCTTCACGTCGTCCTCGTAGCGTTGGAGCAGCGTGCCGTAGAGATGGACCTCGAAGCAGGCGCGTTCCTCCATGCCGGCGAGCGCGTGGAAAAACTCTAGCACGCGCCGGTTGACGTTGAGGTAGCCGAAGATCGCCACGCGCACCGGCCGCTCCGGGGTGAACGCCACGGCGGGTGCGTCGGTGGGCGCGGGGAGGGGGTGCGCGATGTAGGGCAGATCGTTGAGCAGCGTCGGCAGGCCAGTCTCGCGCGCGACGGCCTCCACGGTGGGCCGCGTGTGGGCAACGACGGCCAGGGCGTTGCGCACGCCCCAGGCGGTCATGGGGAAGTTCTCCGCCATGAAGTCGATGAAGATCTGCTGCTGCCAATACAACCGGCCGGCCTCCACGCCGGGCGCGCCGTGGTATTCCTCCAGGAAGGCGAGGTACTGACGTTCGTCGTAGAGGCGCTCGCGGTAGATGCCTTCAAAGAAGTGATGCAGCTTCAGGTCGTGCAGGATCACGATCCCGGGCTTGCGCTGGCTCAGAAACCAGGTCTTGGCGAAGAACGCGGGGTTGTTGCCCAGGTTGTAAATGGGCAGGTCGACCTCGTTCAGCGCGAGGACCAACTCCGTCGGGATGTGCCCGACGGTCGCCGGGAACATCCGCCCCGTCGCCGCTTCCCGAAAACCGGCGTGCTGTTCCGAGAAAAACCGCGCGTCGAAGCGCCGCCGCAACTCGCCTTCCAGCCGTTCGGTGTTCTTGGCGATTTCCGAGTGCTCCGGCACCCGGGGCGAAAACCACGCGATCTTCATCGGCTTTTAGGCCAGGAGCTTCTCCACCACGTCTTCCCAACTGATCCCCTTCTGGAGGTAATCCTGGCGGCCCGCCCGGCCGAGGTCGGCGGCGCGGGAGCGGTTTTCCAAGAGGCGTGTCATCGCCTCGGCGACGGCTGCCGGAGTCGGCTCGACGACGCACCCGCTGCCGCCGTCGCGGATGAACTCCAACGGTCCTCCCGAATCCTGGCAGGTGACCACCGGCTTGGACGAGAGCATCGCCTCCAGGGTGACGTAGCCGTAGTCCTCGTCGTAGGGCGGGTACACGACCCCCAGGCAATGCGCGTAGAGCCCGAGCTTCTCCTTCTCGCTGACCCGGCCGTGAAAGCGCACGCGCTTCTGGAGCCGCGAGTCCTTGATCTCGTTCTGGATCTTCTGGAAGTACGCCTCGTCCTCGCTCTCGCCGCAGAAGACCAGCTTCGCGTCACCGGGCACCAGTGCGAGCGCCTGCACGGCGAGGAACTGGCGCTTGGAAGCGTTGATGCGGCTCGGGAAAAAGAAGTACGGCTCGGCCTCCTCGCAGTAGAAGCGATCCGGGTTCGTCGGTGGGTGGTAGAGCGGGGTGGAATCGAGGCCGCAGTAGTCCTTGAGGCGGCCGGAAACGTTCTGCGAGTTGGTGTAAACGGCCCGGGCCTCGGCGATGAGCCGGGTGTCGGCGAGGCGGACGGCGTCGCGCACCTCGCGGCCGTTGCCGTAGTGGACCATGTCGCTGAGCGGGCCTTCCCACTGTTCGTACGCCTGGCGGTGCTGGTGGAGAATCCAGAGGACCTTTTCCGGGTGGGGGATCAGGTAGGCGGGGAACTTGAGCCCGATGACGCGGTCGATCTTGCGGCCGTTGGCCTCGGTCAGGTCGAGCAAGCGGCAGGCGAGCATCGTGTCGAGGATGCGCTCGGGCGGATACCACTTGAAGGGCACCGCAACGATCTCGGCGGCGTGCCCGGCCGCGCGGAACGCCTCCAGGAGGTTGCGCGCGTGGACTTCGGCCCCGCCGTGAACGAAGGGGACCTGGGTGGTGGCAATGACAATGTGCATTGGGTCGCTCCAGGGGCCGGAAGCGGCTTGGCAGTGGCTACAATGGCCTCGTCACGGGACGGGACAAGCGGTTTCTGTGCTCTCCGGCGACGGCCTCACAACCCCGATCCGGGTTCGCGGCGTTCGACGGCTTCGATCCGGGTGTCGAGGCCGGCAAAGGCGCGGTTGGCGGCGTCCATCCACTCGGTCTGACGCTGGACGTGGCCGCGGAGCTGGATGTTCTCGACCATCAGGAGCCGGTTGGCCTCGCGCAGGCGTTCGAGGGCTTCGAGCACGATGTCGTTGTAGCCGCCCTGGTTGCGCCAGAGCGCGCGCAGGAGCCGGGGCACGGACTTGCGCACCGTCGTCTTCGTACGCGCGCGCTCGACCATCGCGGCGGTCTGGGCCAGGAGGCTCTCGCAGGAGAAGCCGCCCGGAGGCGCCGGGGTGAACACCGGCGAGGGCCCCAGCGGCGAAGCGTCCGCGTCGGGCGAGGCCGCCGGGGCCGCGAGGGCGTCGCCGCGGTGTCGGCGGGCTTCGAGCCGGATGCGTTCGGTCAGTTCGGCGGGATCGACCTGGAAATTCATATTACGGCAATTTCGTCACAACCCCGCCGGCGGGCCAAGGGAATTTTGTAAGTCTTGCGTGAGGGCAGGGCGCGGTACACACTCCCGGCGGTGAATCCATGAGCGACCCCGAGGCAGCCTCGCGCTACGGCAACTACGAGGTGCTCGCCCGGCCCGACGGTTCGCCCGAGCGGCTGGGCGGCGGTTCCTTCGGCCAGACGTACAAGGCGCGGCACGCGTTCCTGGGGCAGGTGGTCGCGTTGAAGGTCATCAGCGAGAAGTTCGCTCACGACGCCAACGCCAAGGAGCGTTTCCTGCGCGAGGCGCGCGTCGTCCATGGCCTGCGCCACGCGCACATCGCGCAGATCACCGACTTCGGCGAAGCCCACGGCACGCTGTACTACGCGATGGAATACTGCGAGGGCGGCAACCTGGAGGATCTCGTGCGCAACGTCGGCCCGCTGGACCCCGCCACCGTCGAACTTCTCGCCCGCCAGCTCGCCGAGGCGCTGGCGTGCTCGCACCGCGCCGGCTTCATCCACCGCGACGTGAAGCCGGCCAACGTCATGCTGGCGGCGGCCGGCGACCCGGGGTCGCTCAAGCTCGTGGACTTCGGCCTCGTCAAACCCCTGGTGCCCGACGGCGAGCGCATGGCCTCGCTCACGCTGGACGGGCAGAATTTTTTCACCCCTCTTTTCGCCAGCCCCGAGCAGGTGATGGAGGAGGAACTCGACGCGCGCAGCGACCTGTTCTCGCTGGGGATGACGCTGTGGTTTTTGCTCAAGGGAGCGACGCCCGAGAGCGGCTCGACGGCGATGGTGATGGCCAAGCGTCTGAGCGCGGAATCGTACCAGACATTCCTGCCCGCGAGCCTCCCACCGCGGCTGCGGACGGTCTTGCGCACCTTGCTGGAAAAGGACAAGAACCGCCGGTTCGCCCGCGCCGCCGCCTTGCTCGCCGCGCTGGACTCCGACGGGCTGCCGCCGGAGGCCGGGAACGTTCCCGAGCCGCCGCCGGCCGTCACGGGCGAAGACGATCCGTTGGCGACGATGGCCATCCAGTCAGTCGCCGGACCGGCGCGGTTGGCGGACAAGTACCGGCTGGTCGAGAAAACGGGCCGCTCTTCGCTCGGCAACGTCTACCGCGCTCACCGTGCCGGCGACGAAGCCCCGCTTTTCGTCACGGTGCTCGACGATGCCCTGCGCGAGAACCCTGCACGCATGGAGCGACTGCGTACCGCCGTAACGCTGGCGGCGAGTGGTTCGCACGAGAGCCTTTGCCAGGTTTACGGCCTCGAAAGATTCGAGGACGCCGCCTTGCTGGTGCGCGAATGGAACGGCGGCGTCAGCCTGCAAACGGTGGTCAAAAGCCGCGGCTCGATCCCGTTCGCGGAGGCCATTGTGCCCCTGCGCATGGTCGCGGCAGGGGTCGATCACGCCGCAGCGGCCGGGCTCATCGGGGTGCGGCTCGCCCCGGACGAAATTTTCCTCCAGCCGGCCGACGGCAGCCTCGCGTTCGTGGACGAAACGGCGCTGCCAGCGAGGAGCCTGCACCAGTGGCCGCCGTTCCGGTTGCGACTGACCCCGATCCTGCTCGAAGACGAGCCGGCGGCGCAGGACGTGTCGATGACGTTCAGCGAGCAGGTCGGCGGCAGCCCGCGCGCTGAGTTCGGCAGTCTGCTGTATCGGTTGGTGGCGGGGATGCAGGTGAAGTTCGCCGCCCGGGTCAACCGCGGGTCGTACATCCGTACGGCCGAACTCTCGGAGGAGGGTAACCGGTTGCTGAGCGGCTGTATCGTCGATGAAGCGGGCGGCCCAGTGGATTGCGTGAGTTTGCTCGCGGCCTTGCAGGGGGCGGAGGGCGTCGGCGACAGCGGGCAGGGGACGGCGACCGCCTCACGTCCACCCGGTGCGGTGACGCGCCCACCGACCGTGCCGACCCCAGCGACCGTGCCGCCACCGTTGCCGCTGATTGTACCGCCGCCGCTTCCTCCGCCTGGACGGGGCGGGTTCGGTGACGCCACGTTCATTCCAGCACAGTCGTCGCCGCTCGTGCCGGTCTTGATCGGGCTTGCGGTGGCGGGCGTCGTGCTCGCCGTGGCAGCCTTCCTGTTGTTGCGTGCTCCCGCGTCCGCTCACCGGGACGGGCCGGTGCAAACGGTGGTGACCCCGACACCCACGCCGACCATCGCCACGCCCATTCCGACCGCTACGCCTGCGGCCACACCGGCGACGTTTGTCCTGCGCGACGCCGCCCGCCTGTCTCCTACGACGGCCTTTGAAGTCGCCGGTCGTCCTGTCACGCCGACGCGTCGTGGCGATGAACTCGTCTTTCCGTTGGACCCAAGAGCGTCCGCCGCGGACCTCGTGGTCACCGTGCCCGGCTACCGCGCCGTGCGCCTGAGCGTTGGGGCAGGGGGCAGCGCGACGTTGCCGGCGGTGCTGGAACGCGAGACCTTGCCGGTGTTCGTGACGCTCGGTTCGCGCGAGCCGGATTATGCGTTCGTCGCGTTTTCCTTTGCCGCGCCGCTGCCGGACGAGAACGTCCAGCCATCGGCTATCCTGACTTACTCCTTGCGTAATATCGCCTCACCCGCCCGCATCGAACTGCCCACGGGCAAGTACACCTACACGCTCTACGGACCGGACCAGCAGCGCGACCAACAAGTGTCTCCTCTGGTGCGGACGGTGGTCGTCCAGCCTCCCGGTCGGATCGAGGTGCCCGTGCCGGCGAGCTTCGCAGGAAAATTCCGCGGCGAGTTCGACGACGAAAAAACACACGTTCACGTCGTACGGACGATCTTCCTGCGGCCAGGCCTCGCGGAGGGTCGGTGCGACGAGCAATACTTTGTCGCCGGCCGGTTGAACGAACGTTCGGTGGACGGCGTGCCGCTGGCCGAGATCCGCCTGGACGGCGACGGCGTCCTGCACGCACACATCCGCTACGTCTTGTACCGTAACCCGGCGGCGCACACGTACGACGAGGTGTTCGAGCTGCGGCACAATGCGGCGGGCGAACTCGTCATGACCGGCGGACGCGAGACCATGCCCAACGAGCCGGCCTTGCGCGTCGAACTCGATCGCAAGCTGCGCGACCAACCACCCAACCTGGGCAACCGTGCCGGCGAGACGGTCTTGCGGCCGGTCGATTGATTTGGCATACATTCCCCGCCTCTCATGCGATCCCTGTCTATTTTCTTCACCGTCTTCCTGTCGGTCCTCGCCACCCCCGTCGTCCAAGCACAGGACGACCAGCCGATTACCCAGAAGAGTGTCGGAAACGAACCGCTGCCCTTCGACCCCAAGACGGCCGAGGACGGCGGCCTGGGCATGCCGACGCCGTACGACAAGTTCCTCGCTCTCGACGGGGCGCTCGGCAAGGCGCGCGTCAACTGGAAGGCAGCGTTCGCCAAGACCAAGGTGGACGTAGACCCGGACGAGATCGCCGACACCAAGGTCGCGCTGCCGACACTCCTCGGCTTCCGCATCGCCGACGGAGCGATGGCCATCAAGGCGCATGACGCCGAACTGCTCAACCAATGCGCCTCCGACATCGAGGCCATGGCCAAGAAACTCGGCGTCGGCGAGGCGGAACTCGCCCGCGCCAAGAAAATCCGCGCCTCCGCCAACGCCGGCGAGTGGCTGCGCGTCTTCCTGGACATGGGTTTCCTGCAACAGGACGTTCTGCGCACACTCGGCCGCGCCGAGAACAAGGATCGTAGTACGCTCGTCATCGCCGGCGGCTGGCTCCAGGGAGCGCGGTCGGTCGCTTCCGTCATCGAGGATAACTACACGCCGGACGCGTCGAACATCCTGCGTGAGCCGATGCTCGCCGGCGCGCTGCTGGCGAAGCTCCAGGCGCTGCCCGAGGGGACGCGACACTCGCCCGTCGTCGAAAAGATGGTGGCTTCACTCCGGGAGATCAAAGCCATCGTGGACATCAAGCTCGACGGCACGATTTCCCCAGAGAAGGTCGAACGTGTCCGCACCCTGGCCTCCGAGGTGGTGACGGCCGCCCTTGCCGCCAAGCCATAAACTTCTTATGAGAACGCCCAAAATCCTGGCTTTCCTGTCCCTTGTCGCCTCCGCCTGGCTGCCGGCCGTCCACGCCGATCCGGCCGGAGCGGAGGACAATGCGTACCGGCTCGCAGTGAAGTTCGTCCAGCGCGGCTTTGCCATGGCCCCGACCAACAACAGCGGGGTGGGCGGCACGGGGTTCACGGTGCGTTTTTTGGTGCCGGTGAGCAAGGGGGTCGATTACATCTTCCTGTGCGGCATGGACGCGATGGTGCAGCGTTCGGGCATCTACGTGTACGACGAGGTAGGCAACCTGATCCTCGACGACCGCCGCGGCGGCAAGAACTCGGGCGTGCAGTTCCGCTCCAGCTACAACGGTACGGTGCAAGTCTACGTCAACATCTCCCGCGCCGATGGTCTCGGGGCGTATTCGGTGCTCGTCGGCCGCCGTGGCGAGGAACGCCACACCGAAACCACCGAAAACAACAACCCGGGCTAGCAACGGTTCCTGCCACCATGAAAAACATTTTTTTATTCGTCGTCGTTCCTTTCGCGCTCGCCGCGTGCGGCGAGGACAAACCCGAGCGCGTCGTCCACGAGACCCGGGTAGTTCACCATTACCACACGGTTGACCGGCCCAAAACCTCGGACAACCCGGCGGACTTCGAGCCGGTGGAGCGGCCCGCCAGTTACTCCCGCTAACTCCCGTCCGGGACCGTTGCATGGTGATGAGGCGTTTTTTCGCAGCGACGTTGGTGGCGAGTTGTCTCGCCGGCTGCTCGGAAGACCCCGGGTTGCAGGAGCGCGTGAACCGTCTCCAGGCTGAGACCCAGGAAAAAGACCGCCAGCTCCAAGAAGCGCAGGGAACCTTGGAGAAAACCAAGGCCGAGTTGAAGTCTGCCCGCGCCGCCGCCAACCGGGCCACCGCCACGCCGCCACCCGCCTTCTTGCCGAAGGAACAGGTGGACGATGGCTACACGGCCGCCAGCAAGGAACTGCAACGGCGGGTAGCCGGCGACCTGAAGAGCTACACGGTTGAAGACTGCATCGAGTACCCGGTGACGATGCCCACCGATGAGCGACCCTATCGTTCAAAGGTCGCGTTGCTAGTGCGTTCGGAGGCGGGGCGTTCGTACCGGCTGGAGTTTCCCGTCAGCGCGGACTCCGGGGGCAAGTGGGTGTTCCCGTCGGCGGACGATGTGGCTGGCGCGCTCGCGGACAGTCGCACGCCCGACGCCAGCCCGGCGGTGGCGAGCAGTAGTCCGACGCCACGCAGTCCCCATCCGGCCGCGCAGAACACCGCGTCCCTCGTGCCGGGCCAGACCTCGGCCGAAACGCGCGTGATCGACTGGGGCGACGGTCGCTCGACCAACACGGCCAACCGCCCGGCGACGAATGCCGGCACGCCGACGCCAGGACGTTCGCCGACGCCCGCGATGCCGGCGGACAAGGACGTTCGCATCCACTGGTAATTTTCCCGCACCACAGGCGCGGGGGACTTGGTTATTTGCCCGTCTGCTTGGCTTGCAGGCCGAGAAGGGTTGCCAGGTAGCACCCGGCCGTCCATGCCGCCAGGGTCAACAGCGCCAACTCCGCGGGCCACAGGAAACGGAACACCGTGCCCTTGGTGTAGCGCACGTCGTTGCGGCTGCTCACCGTGTCGCGGTACTCGATGCGGAAGTCCCGGTCGCCGTTCTCCACGCGCGTGCCCTCCTGCTTGTGCTGGCCGACGCGCTCGGGGAAGACGATCAGATTCTGCCAGGACGTGTTGAAGAAGGAAATCCGTTCGTACTCCTGCGAACGCGGCCGGCCGTTTTCCTCCCAGGCCAGCTTTTCCTTGCTGCCGTCGGCGGTCAGAAAAAGCGGAGTCTTCGTGCGGTTGGTCAAAAACGGCGTCGCTTGTCCGTAGACGTTGGAAACGTCCATGATCCGCTGCGCCGAGAAACTCGGCACAAGGTGGCTGAACCGGTACACGCCCATCGACATCTCGGGCACCGTGATGACGAACCCACCGAAAAGAATTTGCGGGATCAGGATCAGCGGCACCCACATGACCGCCTGCGTGGAGGAACGCACCAGCGCAGAGACCGTCAGCCCGAGCGCGACGCCGACCAAGGCCGCCGCGAGCACCGCCGCGATTTTCAGGCCCAGGGTGGTGGCGAGAACGTCCGATAAACTCAGACCCGCGATCATCCGCGGGCGACCGTCGCGGTCCTTGATCGGCGTGCCGTCTTCGAGCGTTTCCTGACGGCCGCCGGAGTCGAGGAGGTTATCGTTGAGATAAAAGAAGCTCGCCAGCGCGGTAGCCACGCGCACGGTGGTCGCGCCCGGCTTCGGATCGGCAGCCGGCGCGGAAGGGGCGGGGGATTTCGCCAGCGTGGCGTTCGCGCCGCCGACGACCTCGAAGTCCTCCGCGTTGTCGGCCGCCGCTTGCGCCGCAGGGGACATGGAAGCGTAGCGTTCCTCTAACCGGGAGGCGAAGAGCGCCCGGTCGAAGTCACTCCTTTGGAAGACGTGCGCCGTCAGGAAGATCGTGGCGAAAAGGCCCAGCGCCTGCACGGCGGTCAGCAGCGAGAGGAAGACCAGCTTGCTCTGAAGATAGACGTTGAGGCCGAGGCCGCCGACGCGTTCTCGCCGGAAAACCGGCAACTCGGCGACGATCTGCTGCGCGCCGTTGCTGCACCCGAACCACAACGTCGCCACCACGCACAGGAACATCCGCAGCCCCGCGTTCTCCGCGACCCAACCCACCAACCCGCCGATGGCAAGCGCCTGCGCGAAGAGGAAGAGCAGGTTCAGGCGGTCGGCCAGCAGCACGGTCCACTGCCGCGCCAGCAGTACGCGGAGCGTCTTCAGATAACCGACGGCCGGACGCCGCGACGCGATTACCTCGTTCTCGGGCGGCGGGGGCAGGAGCGACCACGCGGCGGCGCGTTGCCCGTACGGCGAGTCCAGGAACTCCCGCTCCCAAGTTTCGGCCGTCCTGGCCGGGTCGGCGAGCAGGCGGTAGATTTTCTCCAAAGGGAACTTGTCCACCGCCTGCGTGTCTCCCGCACCCCGGGCCAGGAAGTGCTGCCGCGCCTCGTCGGCCGTGCCGACGAAGACCAACCGACCGCCGTGGACGAAAACCAGCCGGTCGAACAGGTACGCCTTTTGCAACACGTGGGTCGTGCAGACGACCGTCAGATTCGTCAGGCGCAACGACTGGAGCAGCGCCATGAGGTCGGCCTCCGTGGCCGGGTCGAGCCCGGAGGACGGCTCGTCGAGGAAAAGCACCGAGGGTTTGGCGAGCAGTTCGATGGCGACGCTCACGCGCTTGCGCTGGCCGCCGGAGAGCCGCGCGATGGGTTGGTCGCGGTGTTCGGTCAAGGCCAGCCGCTCGATCACGCGGTCCACCAGGGCTGCGATCTGCCGGCGCGGCAGGTCCAGGCGCAGCCGCGCGCTGTAGGTGACCGCCTGCGCGACGGTCAGTTCCGGGTGGACGATGTCGTCCTGCGGCACGAAGCCGACGCCGGCGGCGCTGACTTGTTCGCGGCTGGTGAGCGGCACGCCGCTGATGAGCACCTCGCCCGAGGTGGCGGGACGGACGCCGCAGAGGGCGTTGAGCAAGGTCGATTTGCCCTGGCCGCTGCCGCCCAGGATACCGACGAACTCCCCGCGGGCAATCTCTAGGTGGACGCCCTGGAGGATGCGCAGGGGGCGGCCGTCCTTTTGCACTTCCACGACGAGGCCATGGGCGGCCACGCGGCCGAGGCTGGCCTGATCGACGCGGACGATCCGGTCACCCGTGAACTCGAAGAAGTATTCGCCGATGCGGAAGCGGTCGCCGTAGACGAGGCGTTCGCGGCTGAAGAACCGGCCGTTGAGTTCGGTGCCCGCGCGGCTCTTGTCGGTGAGGAAGAAGTCGCGGCCCTCGCGTTCGATCACGGCGTGGACCTTGGAGACAGCGGTATCCTCGGGGTCGAGTTCGAGCCGCGCGGCGCCGTCCCCGGCGTCGGCGCTCTCGCCGCGGCCGAGGATGACCGGAGTGTGCTCCAGCGAGAGTTCCTCCGCCGGCCGGCCGCGGAAGACGGGCGACTCGGGTTCGCGGTAGAACTGGAGCGTGGCCCCGGGCAGTTCGACCACGTCGAGGTTGTTGAGCGCCGTTGAGGCACCGGGCGCGAGCGGCTGGTGGTTGAGGGACACGTTGGCCTCAGGTGCGCCGGCGCGGGTGAGGTTCCAGGTGGCGCGCGACGGGTTCCAGACGAGCGCGGCGTGCTCGGGTAGCAGCCCCGGCTGGTGGCCGCGCAAAGGGATCGAGACGCGCTCGGACGCACCGAGGACAATGCGCTCCTTGGGCAGTTCGGCGGAACGCTGACCCTCGTCGTCGTTGATGATCAGCGTCGATTTCATGCGCGGCCCGGGAGGAGGCGTTTGTATGCCACCCGCGCCGTCGGCGCAAGCGCATTGCCTGCCCTACCACTGCGACGACCAGTAGGCTGGGGGCAGGGAAGGGGGATGCACCGTTGGTGAGTGGGTCGTACGACAATCCTTGACTTGGGTGTTCTGTGCCTGTGTCATTCATCCATGCGTTTTTACCTTCCACTCGTCGCCACCGGGGGCTTGTTTGCCCTGGCGGCCTCCACCCTGGCCCAATCGCCGACCCCTGCCCCCACGCCGGCCGCCGCGGCTTCTCCTTCGCCGACGCCGACCAAGCGCCAGCGGCACAAGAAAGCCGACGCGGCCGCCGCCACGCCGGCGCCTGCCGATTCGCCCGCCGCGCCTTCTGCCAGCCCAAGCCCGGCCAAGAAAACCAAGGAAGAGCGTGACGCAGCAAAAAAAGCTCGCCTGGACAAGCTCGCCGCCATGACTCCCGCTCCCGGCGGTGGCCCGGGGATGGTGTGGGTCAACAGCGAGAGCAAGGCTTACCACGACCAAAGCTCGCCCTACTACGGCAAGACCAAGCACGGTAAGTATATGACCGAGGAAGCGGCCAAGGCTGAGGGTGATCATCCGGCTGGGCAGCGTCGCAAACAGGCCGCCAAGCCGCAGTAGCGACCCACTGCCCGTTCACCGGCGCTTCCGTCTGCACCTAGATCCAGGAGGCGCTGGTGTGAACACTGACGACGATCCCGGCGACGGGACCATTGTTGTGCTCGGCAAAGGCAATGGTCCCGGCGCGCGGGGTGTGACGCCGTCGTTGCGGAACAGGCGTTGAAGCACCCCCGCTGTGCGTGGTCTGACGACGTGCACGACCGTACTTTCGGCGCGAGAGTTTTGCTCGACCGGCACCGACAAGGAATCGTCGTAAATGCCTGTAAAAGGAAAGTGCTCGGGGGGGGACTTGAACCCCCATGCCTTGCGGCATACGCCCCTCAAACGTACGTGTCTGCCATTTCACCACCCGAGCGAGATACCAACAACGTGGCGAGCGATACCTCTAGCATGGCGCGGACGGGTGGCAAGCGTTCTTTGTAACCCGGCCGCCTTGGTGTGCCCCTTGCTTTTCACGGTTGCATGGCTTCCGCTCTGCCTCTTACTGTTTCTCTTGTGAAAACGGCCTCTGACGCGTGGAACTGGGTCAAGGCCGACCTGCATCTCCACACGGCTGAAGACCCGCTCGACGAGATCGACTACACGGCGCTCCAACTCATCGACCACGCCGCGGAGGAGGGCTTCCGCGTGCTCGCGGTAACGCTTCACGACAAGGTGTTCGACGAGCCGGCGGCGTTCGCGCATGCCCACGAGCGCGGCATCCTGCTCATCCCGGCAGCCGAACTCCGCATCGAGGGGGCGGATACCGTGCTGCTGAACGTCACGGCTGCCGAGGCCGCGACCATCCGCACCTTCGACGATCTACGCCGGTTGCGGGCGGCGCGTGGGAAGGGGCTGCTCGTCTTTGCACCGCACCCCTTCTACCGGATGGGCGGCTCCATCGGCCGGCGGATCGAGCAACATCTGGATTGCTTCGATGCCATCGAGTTCTGCCACTTCCACGTGCCCGTCTTCGATCCGAACGTTCCCGCCGTCCGGCTCGCTCACCGCACTGGCA
>CAXUIU010000022.1:0-10970 GCA_964250955.1 uncultured Chthoniobacterales bacterium
TTCTTGAACTCTCCATAGCCCACTCCACCCGCACGGAACTCCGCCTCCATCGCCGCCACGTCCGCTGGGCTGGCCACGAGTCGGTAGAGCGCCAAAATGGTTGAGTCCTCCGGGTCTTTAGGCTCTTCGACGGGGGTCGAGTCGGTCACGAGGCCCATGATCTTTTTGCGCAGGCTCTTTTCGTCCAGGAAGATTTCGATGGTGTTGCCGTAGCTCTTGCTCATCTTCTGGCCGTCGAGGCCGGGGACGATGGCGGTTTGTTCCTGGATGCGCGGCTCGGGCAGCTTGAAGGTGTCGCCGTAGGTCGCGTTGAACTTGGTGGCGAGGTCCCGCGTCATTTCCAGGTGTTGCTTCTGGTCCTTGCCGACGGGCACCACGTCGCTGTCGTAGAGTAGGATGTCGGCGGCCATCAGCACGGGGTACGCGAAAATCCCGTGGTTAGCCGCGACGCCGTGGGCCAGCTTGTCCTTGTAGGAGGTGGCGCGTTCCAGCAACCCCATGGGGGTGATGGTGGTCAGAATCCAGGCGAGTTCCGTGACCTGCGGCACGTCGGACTGGAGGAAAAACGACGCCCGCGCCGGGTCGAGCCCGCAGGCGAGGAAATCCAGCGCCACGCCGCGGTTGTACTCGCGCAGCCGCGCCGGGTCCTGGAGGGTGGTCAGCGCGTGGTAGTCGGCGATGAAGTAGAACGCTTCGCCCTCCTCCTGCAACGCGATGGCCGGGCGCATCGCCCCGAAGTAGTTGCCGAGGTGCAGCACGCCGGTGGGCTGGATGCCGGTGAGGATTCGCTTCATAGGAAAGGAGCGGCATCCATCGCAGACTTCCGCCGCCGGGGCAAGACGCTTACCACCCCGCGGCGAGCACCCGGTGCAAGGCGCGCGTGAGACGTTCCCGCGCCGGTCCGAGCCCGCGTACGAACCGCACGAACGGCCCGATCTGTCCCGGGTGCAGCGCCAGCCACGCGGGCAGCGCGAGGTAGCGGGGACGTTGGCGGACGGCGTCGTAGAGCACCCGGCCGGGCACCGGAAAATCGTCACCGGCCGCGTCGCTGACCACCCGCAACGAGAGCAGCGGCAGCCTCGCGGCGGCGCACGCTCCGGCGATCCAGGCGGTCTCCATGTCCACGGCCAGCGCGCCGGTGTCGCGGTGGAGCGCCCCTTTGTCGCGGGCGAGTTCGACGGCGGCGGGCATGGTCAGGAGTGTACCGGTGTGGACGGGTTCGCCGGCCAGCGCGTCTTGCGCGCAAGCGAGCAGGGCAGGGGAGGAATGGTTCGCGCCGAGCACGAGGTCGCCGACCGCGAGGGCAGGGGAAAGCCCGCCGGCGTACCCGGCGCTGATGACCAAGCGCGGCGTGCCTGCGGCGGCGAGATGGCGGGCAAGACGCCCGCGTTGCTCGGGTGTGTCGCCGACGCCGGTGTGGTAAATCGTGGATGACGGGTCGCGGAAGAGCCGGCTTTCATCCGGCACGGCGAAACACACCACTGCCCGACCGGCGTCGTTCGCCGGAGATTTATTCATCGTCACCCGATGCCCGGATGACCACATCGACGTAGTCGCGCCCGGCCGGCGTGGAAGCAACGGCGAGTGGTTGCGGCATGACGTTGCCAGCCACCGCCTGCCGAAACGCTTCCAACTGGCCCCCCGGCAGGTCCACGGACAGACGCTTCTCGGTGGCCGTGGAAAGTCCCTCCGAAGCCGTGCCGCCGAGTGCCTGCGCCTGCCGGACGATCTTTTCCAACCGGGCGGTGAGTCGGTCGGCGCGGGCGGTCACCGTGATCGGGTCCGGCCCGAGCGCGCTGGGTGGGGGCAAGAGGCTCTGCGCGCTTTGTTCGAGGGTCTTCTGGAGGCCTTCGGTGTGCGGCGCTTCCTTCCGGGCCGGTCGTTGGCCGAAGAAGTGGGAAACCACCACCGTGGGGATGCACACGGCGGCGGCCGGCAGCAAGAGCAGGATCAAGAACAATCCCAGTCGCTGCGCGGCGGAACGCGGTCGGCGGGCTTCGTCGCGCGCAGGCGCAGCGGGGACGATGGCAGGACGGTCGGGAGGCACACTCATGCGGACAGGTCGGTCAGAGTACCACGGGGTCTCCGGACGAACAGGCCCAAAAGTCAGGCGCCTTTGCCGTGAAAAATCTGCCGCGGGGAAATGCGCTCGCCACACCCCGGGGAGCCGTGCTAGGGGAGTGCCACGCGCCCCCCGTGCGTTCTTCTTTTCCCCGGTCAGGTTATCTCCTCTCGTGCGAACGATGCGTGTGTTCTCCTTCCCCCGTCGTCTTTTCCTCGCCGCCGGCTGCGCGTCGGCGTTGGCCCTCGCTTCCCTGCGCGCGCAGGCTCCCGGCGCGGGCGCGGCCGACCTGAGCGCCCGGGGTAATGCGGCGTTCGAGGCCGGTGACTACAAGGGGGCCGCCACCCTGTACGACGAACTCATCAAGGGCTACCCGAGTTCGGAGGTTGCCAACGACGCGCGCTTCCGGCTGGCGTACGCGAACTTCTTCCTCACGCAGTACGACGCCGCCGCGGACCTGTTGCGCAAGCTGCTCGCCAACACCACGATCCCGCCCGAGTTGGCCGAGCAGGCCGCCGGGCTCTTGCCGCAGGTGCTCGCGCAGGGAGCTTCGGCGCTCAAGCCCGGCGACGCCAAGCGCCAGAGCAGCTTCGAGGCGGCGGTCAAGGAGTACGACAACTACCTCCAAAAGTTCCCCAAGGCCGCCGGGGCGGACAACGCCCTCTACGGCCGCGCGGTGGCCGAGTACCAGATCGCCCGCTACGATGCCGCGGCGAAGGACCTGCGTGCGGACATGACCGGCTTCCCCAGCGGCGACACGTTCCTGGACGCCGAGTTCCTGCTGGCCGTCACGCTCGCCACCGACGCCAACCTCGCCCTCGGCAAGGAGGGACACACCGCCGCGCAGACGGCCGAGGCGATGGGCCGCTTCACGGAGTCCGAGCAGCGGCTGGGCGACATCATCAAGAAGCGCACCGACATCGCGCTCGCCAACGACGCGCAGTTCCAGCTCGGCGAGATCCTGCTCGCCCACGCCGCCAACAACACCGGGGCCGCCCAGGACGCGCTCTACAAGCAGGCGCTCGCCGCCTACCGCGCCGTCGAGCCGAAGGAACCCATGATCGCCGCGCAGCAGCAGCGGATCGCGCAGTACGTTGCCGCGTTGAAGGTCGAACGCCTCAAAGGCCCTGCGTCCGACCCGGCACGTGCCCGGCAGCTGGCGGAACAGGGCGCGCGCGAGAACACCAAACTCGGCGCGCTCAGGAGCAAGGAAGACCCGGTGCTGACGGCGCGCGTCAAGTGCGGCGCGGTGTTCTTCAGCCTGCGCCAGTACGACGAAACGCGTGTGCTGATGAGTGCCCTCGCCCCCAAGGCCAAGAAGCCGGAGGACGAAAAGCTCGTCCTCTCCTACACGACGCTGAGCTACGCCGCGCAGAACGCCGTGGACAAGGCCGTCGCGGCTTACGACAAGTTCGTGGCCAAGTACCCGACCGATCCCGTCGGCGAAAACCTGCCCTTCGCGCTGGCCAACCTCTTCCCCAACGACCCCGCCAAGGCCGAGAAATACCTCGGCGACCTGAGCAAGCACTATCCCCAGAGCCGCCTGAAGGAAATGGCGCTGCTCACCCAGGCGCAGGCGTACGCGCAGCAGCGCCGGTACGACGACGCGATCAAGACGCTCGACACCTTCCTCCAGAGCCACCCCAAGCGCGACTACGCCGCCATGGCCGAACTCGCCCGCGCCGCGGCGTTCAAGGACAACCGGAAGCTCGACGACGCGCTGGCCGGCTACAAGACCGTGCGCGACACCTACAAAGATCAGCCGCAGGCGGAGGAGGCGGGTTTTTGGGTGGCGTCGGTGGCCTTGCAGAAGAAGGATTCCCCCGGGGCCCTCGCCGAGAGCAAGACGTTCCAGGCGGGGTTCGTCGACAGCAAGCTGATGCCCTTCGCGCTGCTCATCCAGGCGCAGGCGCAGGCGAACACCGGCGACAAGGCCGGCGCGCTCGCCACGTACGAGGATCTGGGCAAGCGGTTCCCCGACACGAAGGAAGCGGAGTCGTCGTACTTTCAGCGCGCGAACATTTACATCAGCGACAAGAAGTTCGACGACATGACCCGGGTGTTCACGCTCTTCCTAGAGAAGTACCCCGACAGCGACCGGGTGTACGCCGCCTACGAGCGCATCGCCGGCGCGCAGGCGCAGGATAAGAAGACCGACGAAGCCGCCGCGACCTACGCGCGCTTCGTCGAGAAGAGGCCCGACGCACCCGAGGCCGCCGCGGCGTTGAGCAAGGTGGCGGGGTTGTGGCTGTCGGCAGCCAAGACGATGGGCAATTTCATCTCCCTCGGCGCACCAGACCAAGAGAAGTGGAAGGCCCTGGTAGCCAAGAGCATCGCGGCAAGCGAACAGCAGTTGGAGTGGTATCCCGACGCACCCGCGACGGCGCTCGGATTGGAGAACCTCCTGCAATGCCAGCAAATGCTCGCCGCCGCGCGCGTGAAGAAGCCGGAGGAGGTCACGCAATATTTCCAGATGCTCGCTGACCGGTACAAGGACCGTCCGGCCGCGCGCAGCCGGGTCCTGTTCCGGCTGGCGTCGAACACGGCGCAGACCGACCCGGCGAAGGCGCTCGCCGACATGCGCGCAGCCTACGACCCGAAGATTGTCTACAGCCCAGCAGACGTGGAGCAGTACGCCGGCGCGCTCTTGACCACGGACCCTGGCGCCGCCGCGGCGGTGTACGAAAAGCTGGCCGCCGATTACCCGCTGCCGCCGAACGCCGCGCCCGCGCAGGCCCCGCAAGATATCCAGGAAGCGCAGGCTTTGGCCCTCTACGGCCGCGCGAAGGTGGCCGAACGCAAGGACAAGGCCGCCGCAGCCAAGCTCTACGACGAGTTGGTGACGACCTACCCGCGTTCCTCGAAGGCACCCGAGGCCAAACTCGGCGTGGCGGAGGGCCTCATCGGACAGCAAGAGTGGGATGATGCGTTGAAGCGGCTCAACGAAGTCATTAGCACGCAAAGCGCGCCCCAGTCCGCCAAAGCGCGGGCGCTTTTCCTCAACGGCGTCGTGCAGGAAGGCAAGGGCGAGGTCGGGGCACTGGACGCGTACCTGAAAGTGGCGGCGTTCTTCGCCACCGCGCCCGATGCGCCGGAAGGTCTCTGGAAGGGCGGCCAGCTCCTCGAAAAACAGGCCGCGACCCTGCCTGATCCCAACGCCAAGACCACGCAGCTCGCCCGCGCCCGCAAGGCGTACGACGACCTCGTCAAGCGTTACCCCACTTCCCAGTTCGTCGCGCAGGCGAAAGATCGCCTCGCCGCGCTGCCCGCACCCGCCCCGGCGGCGCGTTGACCGACTGCCGCCGCACAGGTACGCTGCTGCCATGAAAGCCGTCGAGTTTATCGCTGAACTGAGCGGCTCTGGCACGCTGACCATTCCACCGGAGATTGCCGCCCAGCTTCCCAATGCAGGGCTGGCGCGCGTCATCATCCTGACAGCTGGTGATATCTCGGAGAACGAGGACGGTCCGTCGTTGCTGGGTCTAGCCGAACACGCCGAATCGATGGGACGCTTGACCAACGCAGAGATTGATCAGGCTATCTATGGCGGCTGAACTCTTCTGGGACACCAGCGCCTTTTTCGCCCTGCTCAACTCTGACGATCCCGCGCACCGTACCGTGCGCGAAGTGGCAGCCAGTGCGTCCGCAGAGCGGCGTCGTAACGTGACGAGCGACTGGATCGTCGGCGAGTGCTGCACGTTGTTGGTTGCCCGTCGTCGGCCACACCTTGTCACCCGCTTCCTCGACTACACGGAGGACCGACGTGCACTCACCGTGGTGCCTTCCGATGAGGTGCTCACGGGCCAGACCAAAGCATTTTTGAGGCGGCACCTCGACCATGCTTATTCGTTTGTGGATTGCGCCAGTTTTGTGATCATGGCGCAGCGAAAAATTGCCGAAGCCGTGACCACGGACCGGCACTTTGCCGCGGCGGGAGTCGTGCCGCGGCTCTGACCCATGACCCGCTCCGAACGCGCCGCCGAACTCGTCCGCCGCCTGCCCGCGCTCTACCCGAACGCCCGGTGCGACCTCACGTTCGGCAACGCGCTTGAACTCCTCGTCGCCACGATCCTCTCGGCGCAAACCACGGATAAGCGCGTCAACCTCGTCACCGCCGGGCTCTTCCCGCGCTGCCGCACCGCCGCCGACTACGCCACGATCCCACCCGAGGAACTCGAAACGCTCATCCGCACCGCCAATTTCTTCCGCGGCAAGGCCCGCAACCTCCGCGCCATGGCCGCCGACCTCGTCGCGCGCCACGGCGGCGAGGTGCCGCGCGACATGGACGCCCTGACCGCGCTTGCCGGCGTCGGCCGCAAGACCGCCAACGTCGTCCTCGGCAACGCGTTCGACATCAACTTCGGCGTCGTCGTGGACACGCACGTCTCCCGCCTCTCGGCCCGCCTCAAGCTCACCACGCACCACGACCCGGAAAAGATCGAGCACGACCTCAAGAAGATCGTGCCGCAAGACCGTTGGACCATCTGGAGCCACTGGCTCATCGCCCACGGCCGCGCGCGCTGCACCGCCATCAACCCGGACTGCGCCGCGTGCGAGTTGAAGGACCTCTGCCCGACGGCGTTCCGGCACGGGCCGGCGGCCAAAAAGAAGCGTTCGACAGGCGGCGCGAACGGGGGAAGGATGAAAGGTACGTCTCTCCCTTGATCACGCTGTATTAATTTCCCCGCACCTATGACCACTGGAACCCTCGCCGGCAAGACCGGCCTCGTCTTCGGCGTCGCCAACAAACGCTCCATCGCTTGGGGCATCGCCCAGGCGTGGGCGGCCGCCGGCGCGAAGTTGATTTTCAGCTACCAGGGCGAGCGCATCAAGGGCAACGTCGAGGAACTCACCAGCGAACTCGGAGCGGACACGCCCTTCTATCCCTGCGACGTGACCAGCGACGCGGAGATCACGGAGTTCTTCAATAACGCCCGCAAGCACACCAACCGCGTGGATATGGTGCTGCACTCGGTGGCGTTCGCGCCCAAGGAGGCACTCGAAGACCAGTTCGTGACGACCTCGCGCGAAGCGTTCCGGGTGGCGCACGACATCAGCGCGTATTCGCTCGTGGCGCTCGCACGCGAGGCGGCGCCGCTGATGACGGAGGGCGGCAGCATCACCGCCATGTCGTACTACGGCGCGGCGAAGGTCATCCCGCGTTACAACGTCATGGGCGTCGCCAAGGCCAGCCTGGAAGCCTCGGCGCGCTACCTCGCCTACGACCTGGGCAAGCAGAAAATCCGCGTCAACTGCATCAGCGCGGGCCCCATGAACACCCTCGCCGCACGGGGCATCGCGGGCTTCAACCTGATGATGAACCACTACAAGGAGCGTGCCCCGCTCGGGCGTTCGTGCACGCAGGAGGAACTGGGGGCCATGGGCGTCTTCCTCGCCAGCGACGGCGCGGCGTCCATCACCGGACAGACGCTCTACGTAGACGGCGGCTACGAGATCATCGGCATGTGAAGACGCTCCTGCGCGCGGGCGCGGTTCTCGGCTGGCTGTGCGCGGCGACCATCCAGGCGGGTGACACGCTGCCGCCCAACCCTGCGCCGGGCAAGGATCGGTACACGTTGTTCAACCCGACTCCGGACGACCAACTGCGCGACTTCAATCCGGACCGGCCGAGCCAGTTCACGTCGCCGGGCACGGTGGACCCGGGCCACTTCCAGTTGGAGATGGACCTTGTCAACTACGTCCGCGACCGCAACAACGAGGACCGCGCCCACGTGGACGTGGACCAGTGGAACGCCGCGCCCTTCGACCTGCGCGTTGGGCTGACGGCGCGCACGGAGATCGACTTCCTGTACGATGGTTATCTGAACCTGCGCACGCGCGACCACGACGCGCGCACCGACGTGACGCAGTCGGGCTTCGGCGACCTGACGCTGCTCTTCAAATACAACCTCTTCGGTAACGACGGCGGCACGTTCGCCTTCGGCATCCTGCCTTACCTGAAACTGCCGACCGCCAACATGCACCTCGGCAACGGGCGCGTGGAAGGCGGCGTCGAACTGCCGCTCAACATCAACCTGCCCGCTAACTTCCAGCTCAGCCTGGAGACGGAGTTCGACGCCGTGCGCAACGACGCCAACACGCGCTACGAGGCGGCCTT
The DNA here is from genome assembly GCA_964250955.1 of uncultured Chthoniobacterales bacterium. GTDB lineage: Bacteria > Verrucomicrobiota > Verrucomicrobiia > Chthoniobacterales > SZAS-18 > CAHJWO01. The sequence goes on from CAXUIU010000022.1 coordinate 8,181, forward strand.
CACTAATATTGCCTACCTCGGCTACACCTTCCTCGACAAGAAGCTGACATACTACGTCGAGTGGTACAGCCGCGTCAACCAGGGGCCCGACAGCGCTGTGGACGGTGAGGTAGACACGGGGCTGCTTTACTACATCGGCAAGAACGCGGAGGTGGACTTCGGATGCAACTTCGGCGTGACCCGCGCCGCGCCGGACTACCAACCCTTCGTTGGGTTGACGGTGCGGTACTGAACCTCATGCTCACACCGCTCGCCTCGGAACTCCGCGCGTTGCTCGACGCGGATGCTGACACGGTCGCCGACGACGTTGATACGCTCACGGGTCATGCGGGCGATAAGTGGTTTGCCGCCGCGCCGCCGGAGGCCGTGGTGTTCGCGCGCTCGACCGAGGATGTGTCGCGATTGCTGCGGTTCTGTGCGGAACGCGGCGTGCCCGTCACGGCTCGGGGGGCGGGGTACGGGTACGTCGGTGGCTGCGTGCCCTCGCGCGGGGGTGGGGCGCTCTCGCTTGCGCGCATGAACCGCATCCTCGAACTGAACGAACGCGACTTCGTGGCCGTGGTCCATCCGGGCGTCATCACGGGCGACCTGCAAGCGGCGGCACGGGCGAGGGGATTGATGTACCCGCCCGACCCGGCCAGCCTGAAAAACAGTACGCTCGGCGGCAACATTGCCACCAACGCCGGCGGCCCGCGCTGCCTGAAGTACGGCGTCACCCGCGCCTACGTGCTCGGCCTGGAAGTCGTGCTCGCGGGCGGTGAGGTCGTGCGCTGCGGCGGGCGCACGCACAAGAACAAGACGGGTTTTGATCTTGTGGGTCTGTTCGTCGGCAGCGAGGGACTGCTCGGTGTCGTCACGGAAGCGACCCTGCGTCTCCTGCCGCACCCGCCGACGCGCGCGGCGCTCTCGTGCGGGTTCGCCGACATCCGGGCGGCGGCCGGAGCGGTGCAGGCGATCTTCGCCGCGGGTTGGCTGCCGGCCGCGCTGGAGATCGCCGACCGCTTTACCCTCCAGGCCGCCCGCGACAACCTGGGCGCAGACCACGTCCCGCCGGGTGAGGCGCACCTCCTCGTTGAACTCGACGGCCGCGACTCCTCCCTGCGCGGCGAGATCGACGAACTCCGCACCCTCCTGCTCGCCAACGGCGCGGCGGCGCCCGAGACGGCGCTCGGCGACGACTGCGAACGCCTGTGGGAACTGCGTCGCAAGTTCAGTGAGTCGCTCAGAGCCACCGGGTTGACCAAGCTCAACGAGGACATCGTTGTGCCACGCGGCCGGTTGGTGGACCTGATCGACTTCGCCGGCGAACTCCAGGCGCGCCACGGCGTGCCGGTGGCGTGCTTCGGCCACGCGGGCGATGGCAACATCCACGTCAACCTGTTGGCCGCCCACTACCATACGGACGGGTCGGTGCGGGCCAGGGTGGAGACGGCGCTCGACGAACTCTTCGCACAGACCCTCGCCTGGGGCGGGGCGATCACCGGCGAGCACGGCGTCGGCTTGGCGAAGCGCCGCTGGTGGTCGCAGGCGCTCTCCGCCGAGAACCGTGCATTGCACCAAAGGCTCAAGTCTGCGCTCGACCCGGCAAGCATTCTCAACCCAGGCAAGTTCCTTGGACCGTTCAGCTCTCTTTGAGCGGTTGCCCCGCGCCGACCGACAAACTTGAACCGGGCCGACAGGTTAGCGAACAGTCGCACGCTGCGGTGTGTTCACATCTGCGGAACCGATGGCAGGTTTGTGTCTCATTGCTGAGAAATTGGCTTTGCGCCCTGCTTTCCTTCCTAGGCAAGGCATGTCTTCTGCTGACAGGTCTTGCTATGTGTTCGTTCATCTTGCCTAGCGCAAGCCAACCTCCAAACCGACGTGACAGGGCTGCTGCTCTTCGTATCAGCCGCGGTTTTACCATCTTGGAGGCAGTAATCGCGCTCACCATTCTGGCGCTTTTCGGCTTGGGTTCGACGGTCGCCCTGAACCTTTTTGACAACCGTGCCGCGCGCAACCGCAACACCGAGGCGGCACGCGCCGCGATGAATGACTACATCGATTATTTGCTCAGCGTCAACACGTCGGCTCCAGCTGCCACCGGCGACGGGGCGGACCTCGACGGTGACGGTGTGCCCGACGGGGTTCTCTGTCCTATCAGCACCGATCCCACCGTTTCCACGAACGCCAACGGGGTGGTTCCTTTGATTGTGACGCGCGCCAACGCACCCACCACCAACTCACCTGCGTCTGTGGTGTATGGGACTCTCTATTGGCGAGTGCAGGCAGTAGGCAAAGCCTACGGACTCAGTTCCAACACGGACCTGATGCAGGTCAACTTCACAATGGTCTACGTCTATCGGGGCCAGAACTTCTATTACAAGGCGTTGACCTTCAAGGCTCCCATTACCTGATCTGATTCTCATGCGCTCGTTCCTACCTAGGTATTCACGGCGGGTGGCTTTTACGCTCGCTGAACTAATGATCGCAGTCGCTATCTTCGCTGTCGGCGGAGCCATCGTTTATCCGCTTCTCTCTGGAGACATGCAGCTCTATGCACGCAACTTTTCCATCAACAAGTCCGACAACTCGTTACGGTACAGCTTACAAATGCTCAAAAGGGATATCAACATGGGTATTGAGGCACCGCGTCTCATGGATTACACCAGCAACGCGGGCATTGGCACCCTTGCCGCAAGTGGTTCCACCACGTCGGCGCAGGCAATCATCGTTTGGGTAAATCTCAGACCAGCGTACGAATTACTGCAAACATCGACGACGGGAACCACCCCCACCATCAACCCAGCC
>CAXUIU010000022.1:10980-21186 GCA_964250955.1 uncultured Chthoniobacterales bacterium
CCCCTGCCAATGGCGTCACCCTGACACGTGCCGCTACCTCAGCCATCGGGGAGCCCACCCCCACCGTGCAGATCGGCGACCGGCTCGTGATCGAAAATCCATTTCCCTATGCCACTAACATGCCCGACGCGAAGGCTACGTGCGGTGCCGTCATGCAGGCTCCGGGCGCTCCGGGCCGTCGAATCACCGCCATTTCCAATGCCACTTCAACCTCCATCACCGTCAACCTCGACCTGACCACTCCCCTGCCCAGCGGGATCCCTGGTAACCAGACTGCCTACATTGTGCGCGAGGTTGCTTATGTGGTCACCGCTCTCGGCCCAACCAACAACCCAACGGAAGCAGACCTAATCTACTATCCTACCACCGCGAACATGCGCAGTTCTCGCTTGCTCGTGCGTGACTTGGACCCGTCGCCGCAGGAAATTGATTTTCATACCAACGCCACCATTCGGCCGTTCAACCTCTATAGTAAACTTCCGCGATCCGGTAGCAGTCCTCTAAGCGTGTGTCTGCCAATCCGCGCTGTCGATTATGCCTACGCCCTAAATGACCGCAACCTCGGCGGTGCCGCGACTAATACCTCTGCCACAGAGTTCGATGTTTATCTGCGCAGTGCTACGCAGATGACTATTAAAGCAGATCTTGTCGGTTACTAACCTGACACCTGACCTTCGCCCCTTATTTGTTCGACCAACCTACCATGCCCAAATGATGTCCACATCCTTCTTCACCCGTCGGGCCGAGTCCGCCAGCACCCTTGTTGTGGTGATGCTCACCGTCGCCATTCTCGCAATCTTCATTGGCTTGGCCTCCGATTACACCATCAACACTGGCCGCATGAGCGCGCGGGCGAAAGATCTCACGAACGAGGAGGCCCTTGCGAACGGTGCGCTGGAGGCCGCCTACATGGCTTGGAAGAAATACATGCTTAGCTGCCAAGCCATCTCAGATATCAGCAGCTACACGAACAGCATCCCAACCAATAACAACTTCAACTTCATCGCCGCGCTGGTTGCGCCCCTCAACAGCACTGCTGCTAGCACGGGTTATCAAATCCGGAGCCTGCAAATCGTTCCCGTTAATCAAGCTGACTTGGTCCAACCAAAGCAGCAAACCTCTAATGCCACATCGGCTCCCTTGAATGGTGTGCCCGGCTGGGTGGCAAATACTTGGAACTACGAAGCCACAGCGGTAGTGTACAAGACCAACAACCCTTCTCAAACGATCACCGTCTCACGCTTCTTACAACAGACTTCCGCCTCGCTTTTCCAGGCGATGCTCTTTTACCAAAACGATTTGGAATTGCATCCCGGAGCGAACATGACCCTTTACGGTCTCGTACACACCAACGCCAACTTGTACGCCGCTGCTGGCTCTGGCCATACCTTGACCTTTTCCTCCAATGTATCCTACACTGGCAACTCGTCCACGTTGAGTCCGGCAAGTAACTACAACAAAACGAACTCTAATCTGAACGGCTACATCGAAGGCGTCACACAAACTCTCTACAACCAGGAAAACTCTTGGGGTTCTTACAACATCCCGACTTATAGCCAAGGGCCAGCCACTCAAGTCAGCGCGCTCAATCCGCTCGGAACCGATGCGTCCTCGGCCATCGACACGTCAAATCAAAACGCCTTGGGCACCCACGAAATGATTGAGCGTCCTGTGCCCATCAGCGCGACCAATCCTAACCCTAGTTCCGCCTACACCGATCCGAGCGCTTTTCAGGCACATCGGATCTGGAATACTTCTACCTTGCGCGTTCTTATCAACCGAAACAACACATCTCAAATGGTCCATGTTTACGTCCCTGACCCTTCGGATGCGACCGGCGAGAGCAGCGTTGAAGTTGTTCCGGGCGCGGGTACAAAAACCTCACCGAACAATATCGCCAACCAAGTAATCAGCGCTATCAGCCCAGATACGGGACAAGGTAACATCTATGACTTTCGCCAAGGTCAATACGTGAATGCCGACACGGTAGATATGTCCGTGCTGACGCCTATTCTCAATGCGTACACAGCCAGTACCAGCGCGAATGTCAACCCTTACAACGGTGTTGTTTACATCAGCGATATTACCAATGCCGACCAGTATGGTAACTCTAGCAGTAACGGGAATGGCAGCCTCGACGCAGTCCGCATCCAGAAAGGTGCCGTTTTGCCTGACAATGGCCTGACTATCGCTAGCGATGGGGGAATATATGTCCAAGGGGATTTCAACACCGGCGACACCTATGCTCCTGGGACTGCCATTCGTACGTCGCAACCTAACTCAGACATCTCTACGAACCCTGATCAATACACCGTTAATTCCTACACCACCAAACCTGCCTCAATCATGGGCGACGCGGTGATGATCCTGTCAGACAACTGGCAGGACACTCTCAGCAACCAGACGCTTTCCACGCGTGTTCCCACGCCGACTACCTTCAACGCGGCCATTGTTTCTGGTGACGTACCCACCACCTCCGCAACCGAGAGTGGCGGCGCCCACAACTTCCCGCGGTTTCTCGAAAACTGGAACGGCATGAACTTCACTTATCATGGCTCCATGGACGAACTTTACGCCAGTAAGCATTTCACGGGGACCTACGGCAAGAGCAACGTTTATGGCGCGCCGTCACGGCTCTGGTATTTTGATACCAGTTTCATTCAGCATCCACCGCCTGGCAACTTGAACATCGTCAGCTATTTGCGTGGACGTTGGGTCCGTAACAGCAATTTGTAATGTTTGCACTCTCCTCTCTGCTTGGCCGACCTGTGCAACGGTTTGTCCGCCTCCGTTTGCTCGCTGCCCTTGTAGCGGGCATCGGCTTGCCGGTCGGACTGTCCCCAGCGTTGGACTTCCGACTGCACACGACCGAGACGGAGGATGATGGCTTCAAGCACGAACACTCGTGCTTCCGCTACGACGAACATTCGGATATGCAGATAGACTTGCCTAAAGGATGGATCACTACTGCTGAGCCGAGTTCAATGACTTCCGTGCCGCCGGACGCATCCGGGGCAGTGATCCAGGTTGAAAAATCAGCGTTCACGCCGGACACGCCGTTCCGCGACGCTGGACTGGACGTTTACCGTCGCCGTGCACTGTCGGGCGTCCCGGAAGGTGCGGTCAACGCGCGTATCATCGTGGAAAAGGCAAACCCACTGCCGATTTTCAATTGGAAGGATTACGAGTTCACGATGGCATACAATTTTTTTGGACGTGACCTGCGTCGCAGCGTGTTGTTCATCAACGTTAATCCGAAGCAGCAGATTCTGCTGACCGTCACCGCCGAGCAGGGCGATTACGAGAAAGTCTATGGCCAAGGATTGACCTTGATGCAGAGTTGGATTCCGATTCCTGTGAACTGACGGCTCCGAATTTGGAGGTGCGCTAGCGTCTTACGGGCGCATCGAGACAAGGTTGCTAAGTGGTGAGTTGGCTTTGAGGAACCTCTCGGCGACAAGGCGGCTTTTCGAGCGACAAGGGACGTGGTATAAGTCTGCACCTCCACGTTATCCCTTGCTGTTCACGCATGGAATCCCCGCTGCCCAAGGCCAAGGCCGACTTCAAGAGCAAGCTGCGCGACGTGCCGCACCGGCCCGGCGTGTACCTGATGCGCGACCGGCTCAACAAAATCATCTACGTCGGCAAGGCCAAAAGCCTGCGCAAACGGCTCTCCTCCTACTTCATGCCCTCGCGCCGCCAGACGGCCGACATGAAGACCCGGGCGTTGATTGAGAGTATTTGGGACTTTGAGACGCACACCGTCAAAAGTGAGCCTGAGGCGCTGCTGCTCGAAAGCCGTCTCATCAAGGAGTACCGCCCGCGTTACAACATCTCGTTGCGCGACGACAAACGCTTCCTGCTGGTCAAGGTCAACGTCGGCGACCCGATTCCGCGGTTCCAGCTGACGCGGCTACGCAAGGACGACGGCGCGCGGTACTTCGGGCCGTTCGCGCACGCCGGGGCGTTGCGCTCGACGCTCAACCTGATGCGCGACAAGTTCGGCCTGCGCTCGTGCCGGCCATTCCAGCCGGGCGAATACGACTTCAAGCATTGCCTCGCGCCGGTCATCAAGAAGTGCCCCGCGCCGTGCGTGGGCAAGATTTCGCTGGAGGACTACCGCGGGCGGGTCACGGCGGCGTGCGACTTCCTGGAAGGGCGTTCGCGCGACACGCTCACGGACCTGGAAACGCAGATGAAGGCCGAGGCGGCCAAGATGAACTTTGAGAAAGCCGCCGAGTTGCGCGACATGATCGACGACCTGCGGCGCACGACCGCGCCGACGCGGCGGTTCACGCGCCACTCGCTGCCCTCGACGGTCAACCCGGTGCTCGACCTCAAGGCGCTCGGCGACGCGCTCCAGTTGCCGCATCTGCCGATGGTCATGGAGTGCTTCGACATCTCGAACATCTCGACGACCCACATCGTCGCCAGCATGGTGTCCTTCAAGAACGGCGTGCCCGACAAGGCGAACTACCGCCGCTACCGGATCAAGGGCGTGAAAGGCCAGAACGACTTCGCCAGCATGGCCGAGGTGGTGCGGCGGCGTTACGCGCGGGTGCTCCTGGAAGCCGGCGAACAGCATGCCGACGCGGCGGAGTTTTCGCAGGAGAATCCCCACGACACCCTGCGCCGGCTGGCCTCCGCGCCCGAGGCCGGCGACCCCACGCCGACGGTCGATGCGGACAACGCGAACCTCCAGGGCGACGACCTCATCGAAGGTCCCGGCTTCGAGGCCGACGAGACCGACGCCGAACTTGACGGCGAGATGGAACGCGAGCTGGAAGCCGAGGCGCTCGAAGATGGCGCGGACCTCCCCGACCTGGCCGCGACCGACGAGGAAGACGATGCGCAGAACACTCCCGGTCCGAAGCGCAAGCTCGTGCGTCTGCCGGACCTCGTGATCGTGGACGGCGGCAAGGGCCAGCTTTCCAGCGCATGCGCGCAACTACAAAAGCTCGGGTTGCACGACCTGCCTATCATCGGGTTGGCGAAGGAGTTCGAGGAAATCTACCGTCCCGGGCGGCCCGCGCCGCTGCGGCTGCCGGAGGATTCAGGGGCGTTGCGGTTGTTGCAGCGCATCCGCGACGAGGCGCACCGGTTTGCCAACGGCTACCATCAATTGTTGATGAAGCGGCGCATCGGCGAGAGCATCCTGGACGACTGCCCGGGGGTCAGCGAGAACCGGAAGGGGATCCTGTTGCGGGCGTTCGGCTCGGTGGAACGCCTGCGCGCGGCGACGGTCGAGCAGATCGCCGACGTGGAAGGCATCGGGCAGAAGCTGGCCGAGGACGTGCACCGCTTCTTGGAGACGCATTAAGGGCGGCGCGCTGTTCGGGAACGGGAGTGGAACTTTAACGCAGAGGCGTAGAGAGGAACGCGGAGGAACGCAGAGGAGGGAAGGAAAAGAGACAGAAACTCTGATTTCCGTCTTCCCTAAGCTCATCTGCGTTCTGCCTCTGCGCCTCTGCGTTAAAGTTCCGCTCGATCCATGGCAAACCCCGCCGCCCGCATCCGCTCCTCGCAATGCAAGATCGCCAGCGCGCAGGTGCCCGTCTTCATCTCGCCGCGACGCACCAGTGCGAGCGCCTCGGCCACCGGCAAGAGCAAGACCTCGATGTGCTCGCCCGGTTCACGGTCCGTCGCCTGGTCGAGCGCCACGTCGAGCGCCAGAAAAATATGACACACCTCGTCGCTGATCGAACTCGACGAATAAAACCACGTCACCGCCTCCAACCTTCCGGGTGTCGCGCCGACCTCTTCCCGCAACTCCTGCCGCGCCACCTCCGCCAGCGCCGCCCCACCCGTGTCGCGGCAGCATCCCGCCGGGAGTTCGTAGCAATGTTCATCGACCGGGTAGCGGTACTGCCGGATCAGCACCATCCGGCCGTCGGCCGTCACCGGCACGACGATGACCGAGTCGCCCCGCTCCAAGTAGGAATACTGGATCTCGCCCCGGTTCGGGATGCTCACGCGGTCCGCACGCAGGCGGTTGACCCGGTTCTGGAAGGGACGTTGCGTTTCGAGCACGCGCCAACCGAGCCGCGCGCCGACGGGCTTGGCGTTGTCGGGTTCGCTCATCGCCTCACGTCGCACCCTGTGCGGGGACAGCCGCCGTTTGTTCAACGGGCAACTCGGTGGAGCGTCGGCCCGCGCCGGCCACGACAAACAGGGACGCCACCCCGTACGCCACCGCCCCGACGACCATCGCCGTGCGGAAGCCGATCCAGTCCGCCAGCGCCGTCACGCCCACCGAAGCGAACGGCATCACGCCGATGAAACTCATCATCGCCAGCGCCGACACCCGGCCGCGGAGCGGCCCGGGGGCGCGTTCCTGCACGGTGGTGTTGGCGATGCCGTAGTTGAACGACGTGCCCAGGCCCAGGGTCGTCAGCGCCAAGCACGCCTGCCAGAAGTTGCGCGCCAGCCCGAGCCCGATCAGCGAGAGCACGATGTCCACGGCCCCCGCTGCCAGCCACGCGTTGCGGCGCGGACGCGACACCGCCACCACCCCGAACGACGCCACCAGCGAGCCTACCCCAGAGAATGACATCAGGTAACCGATGTGCTCCTTGTCCAACCCGAGCGTGTCCTTGCCGAAGAGCGGCATCATCACCGCCATGAACGGGAACACGCACAGTGAACCCGCCGCCATCAGCGCGAGCATCGCCAGGGTCGGCCGGTCCTGCCGCACGAAGGATACACCCGCCCACATGTCGCCCTGGCGTTCCTGCTCCTCCGCGTCGGTGCCACGCCGGCGCGGCAGCACGGAGGCAATCGCCGCGATGCTCGCCAGGAACGTCGCCGCGTTGATGTAGAACGCCGAAGCGTTACCCATCTTCCCGATAACGAAGCCCGCCACCGCCGGACCGATCAGGCGCGTACCGTGGAAGATCGAGCGATCAATCGCCATGGCGGAGGCGATCTCGTCCTGGTCCACCATCTCGGGCACGAGCGCGGCCGTGGCAGGCATCTCGAAGGAAGCCGAAACGCCCAGGAGCACCGCTGCCGCGAGGATGTGCCAGATTTCCACGTGCCCGGCCGCCACCAGCCAGCCGACGGCGAGGGCTAGGATGATCTGCACGCACTGGCAGGCGATGATGATCTTGCGCTTGTCGAGCCGGTCGGCCGTGGCGCCGCCGTAGATCGTCAGGGCCAGCATGGGCACGCTGCCGGCGAAGTTAACCATGCCCAGCCAGATGGCCTTGTCGGTCAGGTTCGTCATCACGATGCTCTGCACCGTGGCCTGCATCCAGTAGCCGATCATCGAAACGGCGTCGCCGCCCGCGTAGCGCGCGAACGGTCCCCGCCGCAATACGGACCACGGCCCGCGCGGCGTCGCCGCCGGGACCGGCGTCGGGTCGGGTACGGTGGTTGTGGCCGTATCGGTGGACGGCGTGATGGTCGGATCGCTCATGGCAGAGGGGTGTACCCATCGGCTGTCCGAGGCCAAAAGGCAACGGGAGGATGCGTGGCCGCCTCTTTCCGTGCATTTGGCTTTTGCATTTGCCGGAAAGACTCCTCATCATCGTACCCATCCACCACGACGCGTAATCTTTATGGCTGATACCATTCCCACTAACCTCGACATTGCCACCGCCACCGCGACCACGCCCAAGCTCGCTCGTACCGTGGAGGACCAAGCCATCGAGAAGTACATCCGCGACGCCGGCCATTTCCTCGAAGAAATCCGCCTGAACCCCGGCACCGCCGAGGCCCTCCTCTCCGCCGGCTACGACGAGGACGAACTCGCCTGGGGCATGGAACTGCAAGACAAGGCGTGGAACGCGTTTTGTTCGCAGCACGGCGGTGATTGCCCGCCCGACCGCGCGCAAGGAGAGCAGGAACTCGACAAAAAGGTGGACGAGGCGCGCGACGCTTGGGCGAAGTTCCGCCTGATCGCGCGGGCGGCGTTCGTGAGCCTCGACCACCGCCTCGATCTGCGCGTGATGGGCGACGTGCCCGAGGACCTGCAACGCTTTATCAACGTCGCCCACGCCGGCTACGCCGCCGCCGCGGAGAAGCCTTTCACCGACAAGCTGTCCAAGCGCGGCTACCCGCCCGAAACCCTGAAGGCGCTCTCCGGCGCGCTTGATCGTGTCGCCAGCCTCGACGGTGCGCTTGACGCCGCGGAAGACACCGCCGAGCACGGACCGAGCAACACCGAAGAGCGCGACGCCGCCTACGTCCGACTCAAGGATTACATGAAGGAAATCCGCGGTGTGGCGCGGGGACTCTTCCGTAAGCAGCCCGAGATCCTCCATGAGCTTTCGCTCTGACGCCCGGACGGGGCCGATCAGTAGTCGATGAAGCCGCCCGCGTTGAAGTCGTAGAACTCTCGCGGGTTGCTGCCTTCAAAGTAGTAGAGGAAAGTATTCCGGTTGAAACTGTAGAGGTACGGGTACAGGCCAGCGGAAGTGTAGAAGTAGTCTTTCGAGGTGAAATCGTAGAAGTACGCCTCGTCGGTCGAGAGAGTGCTTCCGGGCGAGAAGTAGTAGAGGAACCCGAAGTTGAACTTGTAGATGTACTCGGCCTCCTCGGGTTGGTAGGCGTAGTACTTGAAGTAATCCAGGTAGTAGGCTTCATAGCCGTTGCCGACATCTCCGACGAAGACCTGCGGGGTGAAGAAGTTGGTCGGCCGCGGCGGGGTGATGGCTGCCTTCAGCGGCGAGGCGGCGACGGTGACCAGGACGGCGAGGGCGAAAAAGAGTCTGGTGCGCGGTGTGTTCATGGCGCCGTTTGTTACGCGGGCACGTTTCCGGGTGGCCGTACGTCAGTCATTCCTCTCCGCGAAGGATTTCCAGCGGTGGCTGGTCACACACTCCGCGGCTGGCGAAGAGTCCCACGCCAACCGTCAGCGCCGACACCGCCGCCCACGTCAGCGCCATGGCCCCCGGCGACGGCACCCACGGCAGCTTGAAGAAAAAGGTCGCCAGCACCCAGTTGCCCGCCGCCGCCAGGAGGATGCCGGTCAACGCCGCCAGGGTGCCCAGCGCGAGGTACTCGACCGTCAGCACCCGGAAGATCGTCCGCCGCGACGCCCCGAGCGTGCGCAGGAGCACGCCCTCGCGGACGCGCTCGTAACGCCCCGTGAAGATCGCCGCCGCCAGCACGATCAGGCCCGTGCCCACCGTGAAGATCGACAGAAAGCGCACGGCCGTCGTCGCCTTGTCCACGATGCCCTGGATCGTCTCGACCACGAGACGCAAGTCGATGGCCGATACGCCCGGATAACGTTGCACCACAGCGGCTTGGAGCTGACCGGACGACGCCGGGTCGGGCGCGCGGGTCACGAGGATGTTGAACGCCGGCGCGTCCTCCAGCACGCCCGATGGGAAAACAACGAAGAAGTTGGACTGAAAACGGCTCCAGTCCACCTTGCGGATGCTGCCGACCGTCGTGTAGACCGGGACGCCCTGCACGTCCCAAACGATGGGGGTGCCGACGTGCAGGCCGAGTTCGCGCGCCATGTCCTCCTCGACCGAAACCGGCGCCGCATGGGCGGCGTCGGAGCCGTTGGCCTCGGGGCCGACCTTGGGACGGAACTCGCCGCCGACGAGTGTCTCCGTCGGGCTCAGGTGGTCGCGGTACGTCGAACGGTACTCGTGCCGCAGCCGCCAGCGGCCCTCGCGGCGTTCCTTGCTGCCTTCGGGGATGCCCTTCTCGTCGGCGAGGGCGTCGATGGATTTCCCGTCGATGGAAGTCATCCGCATCGTCACGGCCGGAGCGGCGTCGAGGACGTTCATGCCGTGGGCGCGCACGAGGTCGGCGATGGGCTGGCGCTGTTCGGGCTGGATGTCGAAGAGAATCAGGTTCGGCTGCGTGGCCGAGTCGCCTTGCGCCGAGAACTGCCGCAGGAGCACGTCCTTGGTCAGGTACATGCCCAGGAGCAGGAACGTACTCAGACCCAGCGCGAAGACGAGGAGCAGCGTGCGGTTGTTGGGCCGGTAGAGGTTGCCCACGCCCTGCCGCCACTCGAAGGGCCAGGTGCGTGGGAAGAACCGGCGCGCCGCCGTCATCAGTCCCCACGCCGTCGCCGCCAGCAGCCCGAAGGACACCGCCAGCGCCGCCGAAAACCCGAGGCCGAGCTGCCAGTTGCGGCTCTGCACCCACGGGAACGCCACCAACGCCGCCACGAGCAGCGCCCACGCGCCCCACAGCGCCGGGTCGCGGCGGCCGGCCTTCGCGTCGGTAGAAGTCTCGAAC
>CAXUIU010000023.1:0-2117 GCA_964250955.1 uncultured Chthoniobacterales bacterium
GGGGCGGTCAGGGCAGGAACGGCTCCCGGGCCGCGGGAACGCGGCGGCCGGAGGTGACGCCGGACGGCACCCCGGGCCCGGCCCCGGGCCGGGGGGGCCCGGGGGCCCGCCCGCCCGGGGCCCCGGGGGGGGGGGGGGGGGGCGGCGCGTCCGCGGATCGCCCGCCACCTCGCGCCGGCCCAGGCTGTGCGGACGTTCATGCGTTTCCGCTTGGACGGAACGTTCGACCCCGAGAGTGACCGCCGCCGCGGCGTGGTCGATCTTGTCGACGCCATCGTGGCCGAGTTGCCCAACGAGGCGCGTATCGAGATGGCGCGTTCTTCCGGGGCACGGGCCGCGCAGGCCAAGATCGCGGGCACGCTCGTCAAATCCTTCACAGCCATCAGCGGGGCACTCGGCGCGCAGCCGATTCCCTTGGCCGATCTGCCGTTTTTGCTCGGCTTTCAACTGGCGATGGTCGCCGGGATTATCTACGTCAGCGGACGTGAACTCTCCCTTAAACTGGCCACCGAATTCCTGGGTACGATGGGCATGAACGTCGGCCTCGGCCTCGCCTTCCGCGAAGGCGCGCGGGCCGCGGTGCGGTCGGCCACCAAACTCTTCCTGCCCGGCATCGGCAACGCCATCAGCGGACTCGTCGCCGCCGGCGGCACGTATGCCATCGGCCGGGCGGCCACGGCTTATTACATCGAAGGCGTCAACCTCGCGGAAGCCCGCGAACTCCTGCGCCGCTCGCGCAAGACCGGTGGCGTGTCCGCCCTGCTCAGCCGCCGCAAGAAACTGCCGCCGCCCGATCCACGGATGGACGCCTGACCGCCGGTGAAGCTTTCCGACATCCGCGCCGCCCTGGCCGAACTGGACCTTGCCCCGTCCAAGACGCTCGGCCAGAACTTCCTGCACGATCAGAACCTCGCCCGCTGGATCGTCGCGCAGTTGGAGGCCGGTCCCGGGGACGAGCTCGTCGAGATCGGCCCGGGTTTGGGCGCGCTCACCGCCGCCGCGCTCGAAGTCGGCGCTCCTCTGACCGCCCTGGAAAAGGATGGCCGGCTGGCGGATTTCCTGACGCGGCGTTTTGCCGGTCAACAAAACTTCCGCGTGGTCCACGGTGACGCGCTGGACTTCGACGTGCGCGCGCTCTGGCCGCAACGGCCGGTCAAAGTGTTCGGCAACCTGCCTTACTACGTCTCGACGCCGCTGCTCTTCCACTTCACGTCGCCGGCCGCGCCGGTCGAGCGGGCGGTGTTCCTGCTCCAGCGCGAACTCGCCGAACGCCTCGCTGCCGGCCCGGGCACGAAGGACTATGGCCTCATCAGCGTCATCCTCGGCCGGCGCTGGCGGGTGAAGCTCCTGCGGACCCTGCCGGCGAGTGTGTTCCTGCCGGAGCCGAAGGTGGACTCGGCCCTGATTTCGCTGACGTTGCGAGGGCCGGGCGAACTGCCGCCGTGCGACGCAAGAACGTTCGAGCAAATCGTGCGCGTCGGCTTCTCGCAACGCCGCAAGCAACTCCGCAAGCTGCTGTCGGCGGTCGGTGGACCGGTGCTTGCAGACTGGCCTGGCACGGTGGCGCGGCTCGGCGTTCCCGAGACCGTCCGTGGCGAGGAACTCGACCTTCTCCAATGGATCGCGCTGGCGAACGCCTTCAACCCGGTCGAACCCGCCGCCGCCCAGAATGCACAGGCCGAGCGGTTCGACGTGGTGGACGAGCACGACTGCGTCGTCGGCACCGAGACGCGTGGGGTCGTCCACGCCATGGGGTTGCGGCACCGGGCGGTGCATCTCTTTGTGTTCAACGGTCAGGGGGAACTTCTCCTCCAGAAACGCTCGCCCTGGAAGGATCGGCACCCCGGCAAGTGGGACTCCAGTGCGGCCGGGCATCTGGACAGCGGCGAGGATTATCACCACGCCGCCCGGCGCGAACTCACCGAGGAACTTGGCCTCGACCCGGAACGCGCACCGCTACGGGAGATCGGCGCGCTGACCGCGGGCGAGGAAACCGGGTGGGAGTTCGTGAAAATCTACGAGGCGCGCCACGACGGCCCGGTGCGGTGGCCGGCGGCGGAGATCGAGTGGGCGGGGTACTTCCCCGCGGCGGTCGTGCAGGCTTGGATAGAAACGCC
>CAXUIU010000023.1:2127-8634 GCA_964250955.1 uncultured Chthoniobacterales bacterium
GACACGCACCCGGAGGATTTCGCGCCTGGGTTCTTGGCGTGCTGGCGACTCTGGCGCGCCCGAAAAACCGCTTGACGCTCTCGGGGAGCGGGAGCACTTTGGCCGCTCTCGAAATTTCCCGAGGTCCCCGTTATGTCCAAAGTTTGCTCGATCACCGGCGCGCACGTCACGCGTGGCCACGTCATTCATCGCCGCGGCCTCGCCAAGAAAAAAGGCGGCATCGGTCAGCACGTCACCGCCAACACCCCGCGTACGTTCACGCCCAACCTCAAGGAGCGCCGCATCTGGGTGCCCGAGTTGAGCAAGTTCGTGAAGGTCAAGCTGACCACCCGCGCGCTCAAGACCGTCGCCAAGAACGGTGCGTTCAAGACGCTGAAAAAGGCCGGCATCGTTTGATACTGCCTGCGCCGCTGGTCCGGCGCTAAAAAGTTGTGCGCCTCGCCCACAGTGGGCGCGCGTCTTGCTGCATTCGGTTCTCCATGACCGCCGACCCCGCTCACCTCGGGGGTGCGCCGGCTGATCAAAACAACCGACAAGGAGAACCTGTACCCATGGCCTTTAGCGTCCAAAGCAAGAAGTCCGGCAAGACCTATTACCTGCACTCGCGCGACCAACTTCTAAAGGGTGGGCACCGCCAGACCATCTACTTTTTCGCGGCGCAGGCTAAGGACGGTGCGATGGAAGGTGTGCCACAGGGTTATCAGGTCGCCGAGAACATTAAGACCGGCTTGCCGTTGCTCAAGAAAGCGTAAGCGAGAAAGCGCTGTTCCCCGACGTTGAACGAGGCCCTTGGCAACCGGGCCTCGTCCGTTATTGTACGGGACGCCTTTTCTCCCATGTCAGACAAACCACACAAGATCATCCCGGTCAGCATCCTGACCGGCTTCCTCGGCGCGGGCAAGACGACCCTCCTCAACCACATCCTGCGCGAGCAGAGCCAGTACAAGTTTGCCGTCATCATCAACGAGGTCGGCAAGATCGGCATCGACGGCGGCCTCGTCGAAAGCCAGAAGGACGAGATCGTCGAGATGAGCAATGGGTGCGTGTGCTGCACCGTGCGTAAGGACCTCGTCTCAGGCATCCAGAAGCTGCTAAAAAAAGGCGGATTCGACTATATTCTCATCGAGACGACCGGCATCGCCGACCCGGGGCCGGTCGCGCAAACTTTCCTGAACATCCCGGCCTTGCAGCGGTTCGTGCAACTGGATGCCATCATCACCGTGGTGGACGCCGAGCAGGTCTTCAAGCAGATCGACGAGGTTCCGGTGGTCACCGACCAGATTGCGATGGCCGACTTCGTCCTCCTCAACAAGACCGACCTTGTGGACGAGGCGCAGCTTGGCCGGGTCGGCGAAAAGATTCGCTCGGTCAACCCGCACACCCGCATCCTGCGCACCCACCAGAGCAAGGTGCCGCTGGCGGACCTGCTCGACATCCACGCCTTCGACGTGGACCGCAAGCTGGAGGTCGATCCCGGCTTTCTCGACGAGATGCGCGCCACGGGCAAGCACCACCACGATATCGTCAGCTATTCGTTCGCGTTCGAGCAGCCGTTCGACATCCAAAAGTTCGAGAAGTTCGTGCAGCGGCTGACGACGGCCGAGAAGGTGTACCGCTGCAAGGGATTCGTGGCCTTGAAGGGACACGACCACCGCGCGGTGTTCCATGGGGTGAACAACCGCTTCCACATCTTCTGGGAGCGTCCCTGGAAGCCGGATGAGACTCGCGGCAGCCAGGTGGTGTTCATTGGCAAGAAGCTCGATTCTACTGCCATCGAACGCGGCCTGCGGAGCGCCTTGGCTTAAATTCCGCAGAGGCAGGATGGGGTCAGACGATCCCGTCCGCCGACACGCGCGAGGGGACGATCACGGCATCCTTCATGCCGTGCAGGAGTTTCTTGTCCGCCGGGCAGACGGTAGCGAGCACGCCCTTCAACTGCGCTTTGCCGCCTTCGAGGAAATAGTACGGACATAGCCGCACCCGGCCGCGCATCGTCACGATTTCGCCGCTGGCCGGGTTCAGGTAGGGCTGTTCCACGAGGCGGCCCTTGTGGAAGCGTTGCAGCAGCATCGGGTTGGTCGGAAATCGTACCAGCGCCCGTTCGATGGCCCGCCGCCACTCGGCATGGGAAAGGTCCTGCGCCAGATCGACGCCGCGGCTGCCCCAGGCGAGTTCGGAGTAGCCGCTGATCTTGAGGATCAGCTCGCGCTGCCGTTGGCTGAAGCCGGCCAATTCGCGCCAGTCGTTGACCTCCAGCCCGGCGATCACCGCCTGGTGGGGCAGGGGGGTGGGGTCCACGATCCAGGTGTAAGGAATGACCTTCTGGAGCTTGAGCCAGTGGCGCTCGCCCAACTCACGCCGCCAGAACGCCTGGAGCGGGCGCATCCAGAAGAGCGCGAACCACATCTTTTCCTCCATGTACGGCTTGAAGGGCGGCGTGACGTGGATCGTCCCCTCGCGGGCGCGCTCCATCAGCCACGGGGCAGCGGCGATGTTCGGCAGATCGAAGTGCTCGAAAAACCGGTAGACTTCCAGCGGCCGGCCCGCCTCTTGGGCTGCCTCGAAGTCCGCGCGCAGTGGCTTCTCGCCCGTGCCCACCACCCGCCAGCGGGAACGGTCGTCGCCTGGCCGCGCGTTCAACTGCCCGGCCAGCCATTCCATCTCGGGCCGGTACGTGCCGGCCTCCTCGCTGACGGCGATGTCGCCGCCCGGGAAGATCGCCGCGAACCCATCGAGCATCCCGTCCGCGCCGCCGACCACGTCGTCGCCGAGCGCGGCGTAGGTCTGGCCGAACCATGCCGTCAGGCCGATGCCGCCGGGCACGCTGTCGAGTTCGGCGATGGTAAATCCTGATTCTGTGGGGATGATGTCCGGCCGGATGACTCGCGCGATCTCGTCGCGGAAAATGCGCTCGCGGCTGAGCGCGACCAGTTCGGGCGACTTGCCGCGGTCGAGGTACTCGGCGACCCAGGTGGGTTGCTTCCCCTTGACGCTGAGACGGTAAAGAAGATTGCAGGCGCGCTGGAAGAGGTGCAGCCGGTAGCCGAGTTTTTCCAGTTCCGTGACGAACGTCGGCGACAGCGAAAAGCCTCGCGGTGAGAGGAGCCACTCCTTTTCCGCAAAAAGCCCCTCGGCGGGGAACGCGTCGCGCACGGCCCGCACGCGCCGTTGTTCGTCGCTCGTTGGCGAGAGGGGGGTCATGGGTCCCGGCGGCTCACGCCAGGATTTTGAGGGCCACCCGCACAAGGTCTTCGGGCTGCGGTGCGTTCGCACCAGGCTTGTAGGTAGCCTTGATGGCCTTGTGGGCTTCCACCTGCTTGTAGCCCAGTGAAATCAGCGCAAGCACGGCGTCGCTGATGGCGACCTCGTCCGGCGTCGGCGCGTGCGAGGAACTCGCGGCTTCCCACGTCGCGGCGACGCCGAGTTTGTCGCGGAGTTCGAGCACCATGCGTTCGGCGGTTTTCTTGCCGACACCGCTGATCTTGGACAAAGAAGAAATGTCGTTGGTGACGACCGCGTTCTTGAAGGTGGATACGCTCATGCCGCTCAGGACGGAGAGCGCCATCTTCGGGCCGATCCCGCTGACGTTGTTCACCAACAACCGGAACAGGTCGCGTTCCGGGACCGACATAAACCCATAAAGCACATGCGCATCTTCCCGAACTTGGAGATGGGTCAGCACCTTGACCGGCGCACCGACGGCCGGCAGCCGGTCATAGCTGGAAAGAGGAATGATGACCTGATAGCCCACGCCGCCGACATCCACGACGACTTGCGTCGGCAGCGATTCGCTCAGGACCCCCTGCAAAAACGTGATCACGTCAGGAGCGCCGACTTCCTACCCGCTGCTTCAAAGTTCCTCGGCTTTGCGCGCGAGACGGTTGGATAGGATGAAGAAGCTCGGTACCCACAGGCCGATGAAGATGCCAGAGCGTTCGGCTCCGGCCGTATCCGCCCCCTTGCGGGAGAACCACACGAGGATCGATCCCACGATGGAGATGAACCCGAGCGCGAGGCTGAGGTCCGAGAGAAGATAGAGGTTTTCTTTGGTGGGTTTGTAGTCGTCGAGTTCCATGGGTGTTAAGGCGTTGCAATCCGTATCGCTTCGGGCGCGACGGGCGGTTGGATAGAAATAGGGGCATGCATTGACACGCCGTCGGACCGTTGGTTGAGTGATGGCTGCCAGATCAACCTCACTGCGCCGCTCTCCGCATGAAAAAATGGTTCTCCTCAATGTTCGTCTGCCTAGCGCTGGGTGTCGGCGGCGCGGCCGTTTACCTCTTCGCCAAGCCTGCTGCCGGCGGCGCGGCCCCGACGGCGGCGGTCGCCCTCCTGCCCGCCAACACGATTTTCCTGGCTTCGGTGCCCGACCTCAACCGGACGGCGGCCGACTTCAAGACCACTGACCTCTATAAAATCTGGTCCGAGCCCGACGTGCAGGCGTTTCTGGCCAAGCCGCTCTCGAAGCTGCCGCCGCACGCCGACCTTCAGGACGCACTAGCGCGCGCCGACAAGCTGGAATTGACGAATCTCTTCGTCGCCTTTGCCTCGCTCGACGAGGCGACGAACGAACCGCGAGCCGTCGCGGGCTTCCAGTTCAAGGGCAGCAGCGCGGACGTGGACGCGCTGCTCGCTAAACCCAAGGACCAACTCCGCCGAGCCCATCCGGCGTCGAAGGCTGACCTCATCAACTACGAGGGCCATCCGGTCGAGACGATCACCACCGACGAGGGCCACCTCGTAGCTTCGGTTTACGTCGGAAACTGGTATTTTATCTCCAACGACGTTCCCCTGCTCGAAGCGACCGTGGACCGCGCCGAACACCGCGGACCTGCCGCCGCGCAGCCCACGCTCGACAAGGACCCGGACTACAACGCCGTTCTCGCCCGGCTGCCCGTCGGGTACGCGACGTTGGCATTCGGCCGCGCGAAGGCGTTCCTGGCTAAAATCCTCGACCTCGCCGAAGCCAGCGGCCAGCCGGTGGATGCCAAGGCCCGTGCGGAGACCGAAAAGATCCGTGCCGCCGGGGCGACCACCGGCTTTGAAGACGGGAAGATCCGCGACACGATCTACCTCCTCGCGCCGGGCGTCAGCCAGGAGCACGCCAAGCTCGGGATGGATTCGTTGCCGCTGACCACGGCCGACACGGTGTTCTACGCGACGAGCGTCCTGAACATCCCGGAGAAACTGGACCTGCCGGGCGGCGAGGCGGGTGCGCCGGGCGGGCTGGCCTTCCTGCAAGGACTCGGCCAGATGCTCAAGGCGCACAACGTGTCGTTGGACGCCTTCCGGGCGGCGTTCGGCAACGAGGCGGGCCTCGCGCTCGACTGGCCGGCCGAGCAGCCGCAGCCGACGCTGGTCGCCACCCTCAACGTCCGCGACGGGGCGGCGGCCGGCAAGTTCGTGGACAACTTCACCGCGGCGCTGACGGCCGAGGCCGCCTGGGAAAGTGCGCAGTTTGACGGCCTGACCTTCCACTCGGTCGAGATCCCGAACGTGCCCGCGCTCGCCCCGACTTTGACCCTCACGCCCAAACACCTCCTCCTCGGGCTGAACCTGCCGGAGGTCCGGGCCGCCGCCGCGCGCGAGAAAACCCCGGCGGCGAACTTCACGGCCGGTGACACCTACCAGAAGGCTAGCGCCGACGTGGCCAAGGCGAATACGACCTTCGCGTACCTGGACAGCCGGGCGTTCTTCGAGCGGTTCTACGGCGCGTTGAAGCCCTACGCGACGACGGCCGCCTTCCTGGTGCCGCAGGTCAACGATTACGTGGACCTGGGCAAGCTGCCCGAGTCCGACGTGATCGCCCGACACCTCTCGCCGACGGTGCTTTCCCAGACGTACAGCCCGGACGGCTGCCTGCTGGAATCGGTTGGTTCGTTCACCTTCGGGCAGGCCGCCACGGTGGTCGTCGGCGGGTCGGTCGGCGTGGCGGGGCTGTACCTACCCAAGAACAGGGGCGACGAAACCGCGGCTGCGCCGGTGCCCACGCCGTAATTGGTTCATTTTGAGCAGTTTTTGAAGGCAAAGCGGCAGGTGAGCTAAAATTAACCTTCGCAACCTTGATGCTGTGGTATAGTATGACTCCACTATGGCTATGACTAAGAAAAACGCCTTCTCCCGTCGCTTGCCCGATCTTGTCACCGAGGAGTTGGTGGCGGTTCTCACCTCAAAGAATTCGTACGAGTTCAAGGAGTTATTTGACTTGGTGCACGCCAATCTGCGTGCCCGCAACGCCGCCAGCGGGGGCGAGGAGATGCTGCGTTTGCGCGCCTACGAGAAACTTCAGACCCTCGTGTCGCGTGGCATGGTCAAGAAGACCGGCAAGAAGTACAAGGGGCTCGCGTCCTTGGCCAACGCCCTGCCGACCGTGACCCCGCCGGCCGCGGTGGCAGCCCCGAGCGCCGCCGTCGCCGTGGTGCCTCTGGCCGGCTAGGTCATTTCCACGATCTGTTTTTCACTCTCGTCCGGGGCGGCCCGGGGCGCCCCCCCCCCATGAGGACCCCC
>CAXUIU010000023.1:8644-20884 GCA_964250955.1 uncultured Chthoniobacterales bacterium
GGCGTTCTTCTTATTCACCAGTCGTTTTTCTCCCCGCGGGCCGGGGCGCGGCGGCCCCCCCCCGACCCATTCAGAAGCCCACCGATGATCCGCGAATATATCCCGATCCTGCTCCAGGCCATCGTGGCCGTCGGCTTCGCCGCGTCGGCCCTGATCGTCAGCGTGCTTCTGGGCAAGGCGGGCAAGCGCACGAAGGTCAAGGACACCGCCTACGAATGTGGCATGCTGCCGGAAGGCAACGCGCAGCCACGCTTCAGCGTGAAGTTCTACCTCGTGGCGATGTTGTTCATCCTTTTCGACATCGAGATCGTCTTCATGTACCCGTGGGCGGTGGTGTACGCGGACATGATCAAGCACGGCAGCACGATTTTCTGGAGCATGTTCAGCTTCGCAGCCATTCTGACGGTCGGCTACGCCTACGCGCTCAAGAAGGGCGTGCTGAACTGGAAACGCTGACGGCGGCGCATGGTGCATCACGTCGTCCTTTGCAAGCTGAACCAGGGGACCGGAGACGCGCAGGTCGAGTGGATCATCCGGCAGTCGCGCATCCTCTTGCTTAAAATCCCCGAGGTGCGGGCCATCAAATGCGGTAAGCGCATCGAGAGCGGCAACGCGTGGGGGTTTTTCTTTTCCGCCGACTACGAGTCGATGGACAAAATGGCTCTCGGTCACGCCGACCCGGTGTACGGGAAATTTCTATCAGAAGTGATCGCCCCGCACGTCCGCGAGCAACTCGCGCTTTCCTACGAGGTGGAGCCGGGCAAGGACACGAGGTATTCCTGAAGCCGACCGGCCAGGAAGGTTATCTCTTCCTCCGAAATCCCGAAGGGCGGGGTGAACGACAGGACGTTCCCCGCCGGCCCGCCGCCGAGCAGGATCAGGCCGTCACGTAGCGACGCCTTGATGATCTTTCCGGCGAGCGCCCCAGCCGGTGAGCCATCCGGGTGGATGAGTTCAAGCCCGAGCATCAGCCCCGCGCCGCGCACGTCGCCGACGTGCGGCGAACGCAGCGCGCGCAACGCCGTCTTCAGACGCCCTCCGGCGGTACGGACGGTCGCGGCGGTCGCGGGCCGGGTGTGTTCGGCTAAGGCAGCGAGCGCCATCGCGCAGCCGACCGGGTGGCCGAGGTAGGTGCTCGTGTGCAGCGCCTCGCCGGTAGACTCGGGCCAGGCGTCCATCACCTCGCGCCGGCCGACGCACGCGGAGAGCGGGAATCCGCCCGTGAGCCCTTTGCCCAGGCAGATCAGGTCGGGCACGACCCCAGCGTGCTCGCAGGCGAACAACGTGCCGGTGCGGTTGAACCCGGTGTAAATCTCGTCGAGGACCAGCAGGATTTTGTACTCGTCGCAGATCGTGCGCAGCCCTCGCAGGAAGTCGAGCGGAGGGAACACGTCGCCGCCGCGGCCCTGGGCGGGTTCGACCAGGATGCAGCCGATTGGACGCGTTTTGATGGCCTGGCGGACCTGCGTCGCCAGTTTCTCCAAGCACGCGGATGAGCAATTCGGGAACGGGTCGCCCTCCAGCCGGTAAGCCTCACGTTCCCCAAACGGGCAGCGGTAACACGAAGGGTATGGAAGAATCGTCGCAAAGTCGCGCAGTTGCCCGCGGAACGGCTCCTTGAACGCCGGCAACCCGCTGACGCCAAGCGCGCCGTAGCCGAGCCCGTGGTACGCGCCCGAGAACGCGATGACGCCCGCCTTGCCGCTGTGCAGGAGCGAGGTTTTCAGCGCGGCCTCGATGGCCTCGAACCCGGCGTTGGCGAGGATCGTCTTGCCCGGCTGGCCGAGCCAGCGGCCGAAGGTCATGGCGCCCAACTCCTCGCAGAGCCGCACCTTGGCCTCGGTTGGGTGCACGTCGCCCATCCCGTGGATGAGCCGGCCGCTCTGCGCGACCATCGCTTCCCGGACCGGAGCTGCTCCGTGGCCCAAGCCCGCCACGGCGAAGGCGGCCGTGAAATCCAGGAACCGGTTGCCGTCCGCATCCCAGACGTTCGTGCTCTCCGCGCGTTCCCAGAAGACGGGGAACTCGGCGTCCACGTACGTCACGTTGCGCGACTCCGCGGCGCGCAGGCGGCGGGCAAGTGCGCGTGAACGCGGGCCGGGAATCTCTGTGACCAGCGCGGGCAGCATCTAGTGTCCCAACTGGCCGTAGAGCGCGACGTACTGCGCTGCCGTGCGCGCCCAGGTGAATTTGCCTGCGTGGATCATCGCCCGCTGGCGCAACGATTCCCATTGTTCCTCCGACCCGAGCAGCCCCGGAGCGCGGTACGCGAGCACGTCGAAGATCGCCGCGCGAGTGTTCTGGTAAAAGACCAAACCGGAGCCGCCGTTCGTCCCGGGCACAATGTCTTCGGCGAGTTGGCGCAGGCCCGGGCTGGCGGCGGCGATGGGGAGCGTCCCGTACTTCAACGCGCGCAGGACCGAGTCGGTCGAGCGCAGGTCACGTCCGAGGAAAAGCTGGAAGTCCGCCCCGGCCAGCGCACCATGCCGCAGCCGGTCGTCGGGTTCGCGGACGAGCGCGAGCCGAGTAGGATGCTTGCGCGCGGCGGTCTCGAAGGCGATCTGCGCGGGGGCTTGCGGGGGAAGCTGGCCGAGCACGACGAAGCGCAAATCTGCGGCGAGGAGTTGGTCGATCTGGCCGGAGAGGAGTTCCAGGATGGCCCGGTCGTGCGTGCCGACGAGGTCGAGCAGGTAAACGGGGCCGACAGCGTTCTTGGCGAGGCCAAGGCCGGCCAGGAGCGCGTTGCGGGTGACCCCCTTGCCGGCGAGGTTGGTCGGCTGGTAGCGGCGGGCGAGGAGGGTGTCCTTGGTGGGGTTCCAGACCCGTTCGTCGAGCCCGTGCGGGATCCCGTGGAGCTTGCCGACGTGCTCGCGGAAGACGGCATCCAGGCCGGCGCCGTGTTCCGACGTTTGCAAGGCTTCGCGTTCCAGGTCGCCGTCGGCCACCACCGCGGGAGCGGCGACGAGGCCGCTTTTGAGGAAATTCAGCCGCCCGTAGAACTCGACCCCCGTGGGGCGGAAATGTTCCCAGCCGAGGTTGAGCAGGTGGAAATCCTCGATGGGAAAGCTGCCCTGCGCCCGCGGGTCGCTGACCGACAGCACGCTGGCGAAAGGCAGGTGCTGCGTCCGGAGCAACAGCGGGGCGAGCGCCCCGGCCCAATCCTGGATTTGCAGCACGTCAGGCGCGGGGTTCAGGCGGCGGGCGAGTTCGACCAAGCCCTTGGAGAACAACACGGCCGCCGACGCGTCGAGGCTGGCTCCGTCCGCCACCTGGCCGAAGGTTCCCTCGTGCCGCAGCAGGAAGAGTTGGAGTCCGTCCTCGGTGCGTGCCTCCGCGACCTGGACGCTGGCCTGCTCGTTGCCCAGCCCCACGTTGATCTGCACTCCAGTTCCCTTCAGCTTGACCGCGCCGGAGCGTTCGGCCGCCGGGGTGAGTGGTCCGACGAGGCTGACCTCGTGGCCCGCGTGCTGGAAGGCCAGCGGCAGGCCGGGCAGGACGCCGGCCTGGTTCGACGCATCGGGCGCGAGCAGCGGGGTCAGGTCACTGGTGGCGACGAGGATTCTCATGGGCGGGACCTTTCACGTTCCGGGAGGCTTTGCAAGGAAAACGCAGGTGCCTGCGACGTAGGTTGCCAGTACTTCCAGCGCGTCCGAGAGCAGGACGAGATCGGCGCGCAACCCCGGGGCAAGCCGGCCGCGTTCGTGCCCGCGGCGCAGGGCGGCGGCGGGGTGGGTGGACGCCATGCGCACGGCTGCGGGCAGCGGTACGTCGAGTACGCGGACGAGGTGGCGCACGCCGTCGACCATGGTCGAGACACTCCCGGCCAGCGCCGCGCCGTCCGCCGTCACGCCGACGCCGCCGCGCACCAGGCACGCGTTGTCCGCCAGCGCGAAGGAAGCGCCCTCGGGCAGACCGGCCCCGGCCGTCGCGTCGGTGATGAGACAGACGCCTTCTGGCCCCTTGGCGCGCAGGAGCAGGCGCAGGAGGGTGGGGGTGACGTGGTGGCCGTCGGCGATGAGTTCGCACTGGATCGATGGTTCGGCGAGGGCGTATTCCAGAAGGCCGGCGTGGCGGACCCCGTCGCGTCGGCGGGCGCTGGACATGGCGTTGAAGACGTGGGTGACACGCGTCATGCCGCGGGCGTGCGCCGCGGCGGCCTCGTGGTCCCAGGCGTCGCTGTGGCCGCCGCTGGCGAGAACGCCACGCGCGTGCAGCGCCTGGATGAGGTCGAGTGCGCCGGGGAGTTCCGGGGCGAGGGTGACCTGCGTGATCACGTCCGCGAAATCCAGCAGGCGGGCGGTCTCGGCGAGAGTGGGGTGTTTGAGCCACTCGGGACGGTGTGCGCCGGCCTTGGTCGGGGCGAAGTACGGGCCTTCGACGTGGATGCCGAGGAGTTCCGCGCCGCCGGGATGGGCGCGATGGCGGCGGGCGGCGGCGAGCACGTCGAGGATTTGAGAGAAGGGGGCGGCCGTTGTAGTCAGGGTCGCGCCGGTGGTCCCGCCGCGTGCGTGGAAGGCCAGGATCGCGTCGAAGGCATCAGACGAGGCTTGCATCGTGTCGCGCCCGGCGGCGCCGTGGACGTGCCCGTCCACGAACCCCGGAGCGAGGTACGCACCCGCGCCGTCGATGATTTCCTCACCGTCGTGTGGGTCGAGCACCAGGCCGCCGACGGTGAAAGTCTCGATCTGCCCGTCGCGCACTCGCAGGCTACTGCTCGGGGCGAGTCGGTCCGGCAGGATGAGGGTGACGTTGCGGAAGAGCACCCGCCCGGAGGGATTTACCAAGCGAAGTCGCTGACCTTGCCGTGGCGGTCGAGCCAGAGCGAGGTGT
The DNA here is from genome assembly GCA_964250955.1 of uncultured Chthoniobacterales bacterium. Taxonomy (GTDB): domain Bacteria; phylum Verrucomicrobiota; class Verrucomicrobiia; order Chthoniobacterales; family SZAS-18; genus CAHJWO01. Next base: position 13,475 of record CAXUIU010000023.1, read on the forward strand.
GCTCCATCGTCAGGGTGTCGATGGCGGCGACCATTTCGTCCGCGACGCCGGCCGGGTCGAGTTGCGCCTCCGCGCCGCCCATTTCCGTGCGCACCCAGCCGGGGGTCAACGCGACAATGCAGACGCCTTGCTCGCGGAACTCGGCGGCGCTGATGCGCGTGAACATATTCAGCGCCGCCTTGGACGCGGCGTACGCGTAGAAATGCGCCCGCTCGGGCGGTTTGTGCGAGAGCGAGCCGATGCCGGAAGAAACATTCACCACGCGCGGGGCCTTGCTCTTGCGCAGGAGCGGCAGGAAGGCACGCGTGGCGCGCAACGGCCCGATGGCGTTAGTCTCGAAGGCGTCGCGCACCTGCGTCATTTCCAGGGCTTCCAGGCCGTCCTGGGCGCGTCCGGGCGAGATCCCGGCGTTGTTGACCAGCACGTCGAGCCGCGGAAAATGCTCTTCCACGTACTCCGCCGCCGCGGCGACGGAGCGGCCGAGGTTCACATCCACGCGGGGGATGAGCAGATCGTCGCGGAAGGTTTCCTTCAGCGCGTACAGCCCGGCGGCCTTCGCCGGTTGGCGGCAGGTGGCGGCCACGCGGTCGCCACGCTCCAAGTAGGCGCGGGCGAGCGCGAGACCGATACCGCGGTTGGCTCCGGTGATGAGGACGTTAAGCTGCTTGGCCATCGGCGCGAAGAGGATTCGAGCCGATTATAAATCCACAAGCCCCACCGCCTGCAAAGCCAAAAGGAAAAATCTTCACGGCTGTGCGGCGGGTTCGTGCGCCGGGCGGGCGGCCGGCAAGCTCAGGACCCGGCTGACGGCGTGCAGGTATGCGCGCGCGCTAGCCTCGATGACATCCGTGCTCGCGCCCTTGCCGGTGATGAGCTTGCCGTCGCCGAAGTCCACCTTCAGCGTGACCTCGCCGAGCGCGTCCTTGCCGCCCGTCACCCCTTGGACGTGGTACTCGGCGAGGTGCCCCTGCCGGCCGAGGATGCGGTCGATGGCCTTCATGGCGGCGTCCACCGCGCCGTTGCCGGGGGCGGAGTCCTGCATCGTCTCGGGTTCCTCGGCGGACGGTTCGGTGCCGTTCGTGGCCGGGTTGCGGCGCAGGCGCACGGTCGCCGTCGGTATGGTGGTCGTGCCGCTGGTGACGTGGATGTAGTCGAGTTCGTAGGTCTCCGGCGCACCGAGCGAGGCGTCCTCGATGAGCGCCGCCAGATCGTCGTCGTACACGAACTTCTTGCGGTCACCGACTTCCTTGAAGCGCCGGAAGACGTGCCCGGCCTCCTCGTCGGTCAGCGTGTGGCCGAGGTGTTCGAGGCGCAGGAGCATCGCGTGCCGGCCGCTGTGCTTGGTCAGCGGGAGTTCGGTCTCACCCCAACCGACCTCGTGCGGGTCCATGATCTCGTAGGTCGTGCGGTTTTTGAGCATCCCGTCCTGATGGATGCCGGAGCTGTGCGCGAAGGCGTTCTCGCCGACGATGGCCTTGGAACGCGGCACGAGCAGCCCGCTCATGCGGGAGATGAGCCGGGAGCTTTTGACGATCTCGCGCGTCTGCACGTCGGTCGTCACGTTGCCGAAGACTTCCGGGCGCGTACGGAGGGCCATGACAACCTCCTCCAGGGCGGCGTTGCCGGCGCGCTCACCGATGCCGTTGATCGTGCCCTCGACCTGCCGCGCCCCGGCGCGCACGGCGGCGAGGGAATTGGCGACGGCGAGGCCCAGGTCGTTGTGGCAGTGCACGCTCACAACGGCGTCGGCGATGTTCGGCACGTTGGCGAAGAGGTACTCCACCAAGGCTGCGAACTGGTCGGGCACCGCGAAGCCGACCGTGTCGGGAATGTTGATGGTCGTCGCGCCGGCCTCAATGGCGGCCCGCGTGATCTCGGCCAGAAACTCGGGCTCCGTGCGCGAGGCGTCCTCGGGGCTGAACTCCACGTCGCGCACGAGGCTCTTCGCGCGCTTCACGCCTTCGACGGCGAGGCGCAGGATCTCGTCGTGCGCTTTGCGGAGCTTGTGTTCGCGGTGGATTTTGGAGGTCGCCAGGAAGACGTGGACGCGCGCCCGGTCGCCGGCCGGCTTGACCGCGGCGGCAGCGGCGTCGATGTCGCCGGGCGTGCAGCGCGCCAGGCCCGCGATGATCGGCCCGCGCACCTCGGTGGCGATCTGCTGGACGGCGTGGAAGTCACCGTCGCTGATGACCGGGAAACCGGCCTCGATGACATCGACGTTGAGGCGGGCCAACTGGCGCGCGACCTCCATTTTCTCGCGCAGGTTCATGGAAGCGCCGGGGCATTGTTCGCCGTCGCGCAGGGTGGTGTCGAAGATGAGAACTTTGTCGGACATATGGAAAAGAAAGGATCGCCGCGAAGAGCGCGGCAGGTTTTGGAAGGAAAGGCCCGCCGAAAGGACGGGCCGGGTGGCAAGGGCGGGAGAGAAAAAGGGTTAGCAGGTGGCCAACCCTAGCGATAGAAGCGCGCAGAGACGGCGGGCGGCAAGCCGGGCCGAGAGCGTTTCAATCACCATTGCGCCGGCACCTTATCGTCGGATGAGCCCCTTTGGCAACCCGGAAATTGCCGGGGTGCGTTGCCAGATGGAGTCGGCGGCATTAATCTCGCCGGACGGTTTATGTCCACCGCCCGCTGGCAACTCCCCCCACTTGACGCCGCCGCGGCCGGGGCCGCCCGCCGCCTCGGCCGGGAACTTGGGCTACCCCCCTTCATGGCGGGGCTGCTTGCACGCCGCGGCTACGGCACGGGCGCTGCGGCGCACGCTTTCCTGCACCCGAAGCTTAACCTTCTCTCCGACCCGTTTGCGCTGCCGAACATGCCGGCTGCCATCGACCGCATCCTGCGGGCGTTGGAAAACGGAGAGCGTATCGTCCTCTACGGCGACTACGACGTGGACGGCGTCACGTCCCTGGCGATCCTCTCCGGCCTGCTCAAAGCGTACGGCGCGGACACCGAGTGCTTCCTGCCGATGCGCATGGAGGAGGGCTACGGCCTGAGCGCGGAGGGCGTCGCGCGGTGCGTGCAGACCTTGCGTCCCCAACTCCTCATCGCCGTGGACTGCGGCACGGCGAGCGTGCGCGAGATCGGCGCGCTCCAGGTCGCGGGCGTGGACGTGGTCGTCTTCGACCACCACGAGGCGCAGGCGCAACTCCCCGACTGCTTCGCGCTGGTCAACCCGAAGCTGGGCGACACGTACCACTACCTGTGCAGCGCGGGGCTGGTGTTCAAAGTCTGCCACGCCCTGCTGAAGCGTCGGCCGCTGCCCGGTTACGACCTGAAAAACTCGCTCGACCTCGTCGCGCTCGGCACGGTCGCCGACCTCGTGCCGCTGGTGGAGGAAAATCGCATCTTCGTGCGACGCGGCGCGCACATCGTGGCAAATACCGGCCGCCCTGGGGTACGCGCGCTCATGGAGGTGGCGGGCGTGAAGGGACCGGTCCGTCCGGTGGACATCGGCTACCGGCTCGGGCCGCGCCTGAACGCAGCCGGCCTGCTCGGCACCGCGCAAGCGGCGCTCGAACTCCTCACCACTACCGATGAGGCCCGCGCTCGCACCCTCGCCGCCTCGCTCGATCAGCAAAACCGCGAGCGCCAGACCGTTGAACAACGCACCCTCCTCGAAGCCCAGACCCAGCTCGACGGGCTCTGGCAAGGCGCCGCGCCGCTCCAGCACGCCGCCATCGTGGTCGGTTCGCGCGGGTGGCATCCCGGGGTGCTTGGCATCGTGGCCTCGCGCCTGATGCGTTCGCACCACCGGCCGACGCTCGTCATTGGCTTCGACGAAAAGGGCGTCGGCAAGGGCAGCGGACGCTCGATCCAGGGGCTCTCCCTCGTCGGCGCTTTGACGCAGTGCGCGCCGCACCTCGACAAGTTCGGCGGGCACGAGATGGCCGCCGGGCTCACGCTCAAGGAAGCGTCTTTCCCGCAGTTCCAGACCGATTTCTGCCGGCTGGTGCGTGAGCTTCTCAGCGACGAGCAACTCACCCCGCGCCTCCACCTCGACGCGGAGGTTTCCCTGGGCGAACTCGACGCCGACTTCCTGTCCTGCCACGAAGCCTTGCAACCCTTCGGCATGGGCAACCCGCAGCCGACCTTCCTGGCCCGCGGCGTCGTGCCGGCGGCCGAACCGCGCGTTCTCAAGGAGCGCCACCTCAAATTTCAGCTGCGCCAACACCGCTCCAACGGCCGCGGCTGGGCGACGCCGGCCATCTTTTTCAACGCCAGCGTCGCTGAACTGCCCCCACCACCGTGGGACATCGCGTTTCAGGTCGAGGCCAACGAATTTCGCGGGGAAACGAATCTCCAGGTCCAGCTCCAGGCCATCCGGGCGGCCGACGCCTAAACTTCCCCGTTGCAAAAACGGCGCGGGGTCTTATGGTCCTCCCTTTCTCTATGGCCAAGACTTCCTGGATCGAACGCGACAAGCGCAAGCGCGCCACCGTCGCCAAATACGCCGCGCTCCGCGCCGAACTGAAGGCAAAGAAGGATTACGTGGGTCTCACCCAGCTCCCGCGTGACGCGAGCCCCGTGCGCACCGTCAACCGCTGCCAGCTCAGCGGCCGCCGCCGCGCCTTCATGGGCCGCTTCAAGCTCTCGCGTATCGCCTTCCGCGAACTGGCGTCCAACGGGATGATCCCGGGCGTCACGAAGTCATCTTGGTAAAGATCCTGCTTCTCCTCGCCGCATGCCGATCTACGAATACGAGGTCGACGGCGGCGACTGCAAGGTCTGCGGCGGACGGTTCGAGTTGCGCCGCCCCGTGGACCGGCCGGAGTGCGCCGACTGTCCGGTCTGCCGCCGCCCGGTGAAGCGGGTGATTTCGCAAACTTCCACGCCCAAGATGCTCAAGCCCACGTCGATCTCCGACGCCAAGAAGGCGGGCTTCACGGTGCTGGAAAGGCGCGACAAGGGCGTCTACGAGAAGCAATAAGGGCATCTCCACGCGCGGCACCCGAGGGAACAAGGTGCCGCCAACCCCAAGAGGCCGGACGATTCTTCGAGAGTCCCGGCCAGCATGAACATCATCGGTCTTTTAGGCAACACGGCCTGCCTGCTCGCCGCAGAACCGGAAATCACCCGTCATTGGGACTCGGGCGGCATCATGTTCCTGAAGCTGCTCGGCGTCGCCGTGCTGGTGGTGCTCAACGGATTTTTCGTCGCCAGCGAGTTCTCGCTGGTCAAGGTACGCGGCAGCCAACTTGATGCCCTCGTGGAGGAGGGGGATAGCCGCGCCGCCGCCGCCCGTCGCGTGCTCGACCGGCTGGACGCGTACCTTTCTGCCACGCAGCTCGGCGTGACGCTCGCCAGCCTCGCGCTCGGCTGGGTGGGAGAACCGTTCCTGGCGCAGATCCTGGAGCCGTTCTTCGCGCTGGTCGGTATCCAGTCCAACCTCGTGATCTCGACTCTCGCGGTGGTGATCGGGTTCCTCGCCATCACGTTCTTCCACATCATCTTCGGCGAGCTGGCCCCGAAGTATGTCGCCATCGGCAACCCCGTGCCCACTGCCCTACGTTGCGTGGGGCCGCTGCGGGCGTTCTACACACTGTTCAAGCCGGCGATCTGGTGCCTAAACCGCTCGTCGAACCTCATCTTAAAGAAAGTGTTCCGCATCGACCCGGCCGGCGGCGAGGAGGTCGGCCACAGCGAAGAGGAACTGCGCGTCATCCTCAGCGAGAGTGAGAAGTCGAAGGAGGTCAGCCCGCTGGGCAAGGAACTGCTCATCAACGCCCTCGACCTGCGCCGGCGCGTCGTGCGCGACATCATGACCCCGCGCGGCGAGGTGATCTACCTCGACATCGACGCCCCCTTCGAGGAAAACCTCGCCAAGGCCAAGGCGTCCCGGCACACGCGCTTCCCGCTGTGCAAGGGCTACCTGGATAACCCCATTGGCCTGCTGCATATTAAAGACCTCCTTAGCGAGGTCAGCGATGAACACCCCGACCTGATGGGCATCAAGCGCGACCTGATGGTCGTGCCCGAGATGATGCCGCTCGAACGCCTCCTGACCACCTTTCTCGCCCGGCAGGCGCATCTGGCCATCGTCGTGGACGAGTTTGGCGGCACGATGGGCATCGTCACCCTCGACAACGTCCTGGCCGAGATCGTCGGCGACATCCGCGACGAGTTCGACGCGGAACAGTCCGAGTTCAAGCGCCTGAACCCGGACGAGTTCGAGGTGGAGGGTGTGCTCGGGCTCTACGAGTTGAACGACTTTACCGACCTGGACCTTTCCAACGCGGAGGTCAGCACAGTTGGCGGCTACGTGACGCACCTCATCGGCCACCTGCCACGCCAGGGCGAGCAGACCCACGTGGGCGACTACCTCGTGACCGTGACCGCAACCGACGGCCGGCGCATCAGCCAACTGCACTTCAAGCGGTCACCAGCGGAGGAACCCGTGCCTGCCGCCGCCGGGGTGGACGCCGACGCGCCGCCCGCGGCACGCCCCGGGTAGGGCAATCCGCTACGATCAGTGTAGTTTGGCAACGAAGCTGCTCTGAATACGGGTCATGCCCGTCACCGGAGACATCGCCGAACTGCCCCTTCCGGACCTGCTGGAGATGATGCGGCACCGTTCCGGCAAGCTGCAACTCCTGCAAACGCAGCACATCAGCGAGATGCAGCTCCACTTCACGCCCGGCTACCTGTGCGGGTTCATGGTGGACAAGCACATCATCCGCTCGGAGTCGCAGGTCGTGGATAAACTGGTGACGGTCACGGCGAACCCGGTCGGGCGGTTCGTGTTCACCCCGGCACACGCGAGTTCGTTGATGGGCAGCGTGCGGCTGGGAGTGGACCGCTTGGCGTTGACCATCGTCAGCCAGGTGGACGAGATCAGCGTCAACCGCCAACAACTCTCGCCCCCACACCGGATCTTCCGCTTGCAGCGGTCGGAGAACGGCGGGGAGTTCGAGGACGCGCAGTTGGCGGAGTTCTTCCATAGTTCGGTCAACCTCCTGAAGTGCGGCATCAGCGCCGAGAAGCTGGCGAGCATCGAGCGCATCAGCACCGCGCAAGTGCAGCTCTACCTCTACAAGCTGAGCATCCTCGGCCTGATCGGCCCGGCCCGCCGGGACGACCTCTGGGCGCAACTCGACGCCGTGCTGCAAAGCAAGAGCACCCCGTTGCGTCTCACCGAGGAACAGCGCAGGGCGGCAGGCGACGCGGCCAAGCAATCCACGGTGCCGAACTCCGACGGCTGGAAGCCGAACCGCTCGGCCGTCGGCGGCGCGGCGACCAACGACCAGCGCAACATCTCCCGCCTGCTCGAACTCGCCGCCGAGGAGGCCGCCAAAAAGCAGCGCCTCGCCGGCCGCTGAACTTTCCCTCACGCGGCGGCTTTCCTGCGCCGCCACAGCCACCCGGCGGCCACGAGGCACGCCACGAGGCTCACGCCGGACACCCACGCCC
>CAXUIU010000024.1:0-12054 GCA_964250955.1 uncultured Chthoniobacterales bacterium
GTCGTAGAGCGGGTATTCGACGAATCGCCCACCGTTGGCCGGCACGTCGGGCGCGAGGAAGCGGCGCAGCGCGTCAAGTCCTGCCATGGCCGGGTCAGGGCCGCGCGCGGCGTATTCGCTCAGGGGCCCGTGCGGCGGGTGGTCTCCCGGCTCAAAACCGGTCACTCGGCCGTGGACGAAACCGCCGTCGGCCGTGGCGATGGCGAACGGTTCGCAGGCGGCGACGCCCAGCGAACCGAGCAGGCTGGCAGCCAAGGAGGGCGTGTTCATCCCGCCGATCAAAAAGGGTCGCCCGGACGCACGGTAAAACGCAGGTCGCCGTCGCGGCGAGCCTGGTGTCCGGCGGCGCTGAGGGCGAGCTGGCCGGCAAGGGTCGGGTGGGTGCCGGCGTCGATCATCGCTTGGCGGCGGGCGAGCACGGCGGCGGGTTCAACGCCGACGGGCAGACGCGGCGCGGCGGCGGGCGGAAACGGAGATTGGTAAGAGCGGCGGTGTTTCATGGGTCAGCCTTGGACAAGCGGGCGTTTGCTGGCATCTTGAACGAAGTTGAACGGCACCTGAACGATACGCAAGTGAAATCTGAACAAAACTTGACAAATTTTAACAGCCGCGTCGAGCACCTGCGGGCGGTTTCCGGTTGGAACTACGAGGCCATCGCGGAGGCGTTGGAGGTTTCGCGCACGATGCTCCACTACTATCGTAAGGGCATCCATCCGCCCGACGCCGGCATCCTCCTGCGCCTTTCGGCCGCCGAGGAACGCGCCGGCGTCAAGCCGCCCTTGGCGCGTGATTACCCGCTGCCAACCGACGGCCGAACGGAGGGGGAGGGCATGGACCGTCAACTCCGCTGGCTACGCGGTCTGCTCGCCCAGCAGCGCGAAACCGCCGAGGCTGCGGCGCGCCATCTGCACGAGATCGAAGGTTGGGTCGCCGAGGCCGAACTGCGCCAGGAAGCGGCGACAGAGCGTTCCCGCCCCGTGACGGTCCGGCGCGGCAAGGAAAAACGCGCGCGTCGCAGCCCGGCCGCCGTGGCGTCCGCGATGCTCCTGCGCGACATCGACACGGTCAGCCTGCCGATCTTTGGCAACCTGCCCGCCGGCTGGCCGCAGTCCCGCGAGGGCGTGGCCGCGCTGCGCGCCGACCGCTCGGTGCCGGTGCGCCGGGGGCAATTCCCAGAGGGAGCGTTTGGCCTGGAAGTGCGCGGCGAGAGCATGAACGCCGCCACCCCCCGGCCGATCCTCGACGGCGACATCGTCGTCCTCCTGCCGCCCGAGCAGCGTGAGCCGCGCCACGGCGACATCGTGGCGGCGCTGGTGGACGGTGAGACGACGCTCAAGCGGCTGGTCAACAAGACCCGCCCCGCGCACCTGCGTAGCGAGTCGCACAATCCCTCGTTCCGCGAAATCTTCCCCGCGCACGATCTCCTGATCCAGGGCGTCGTGGTGGGTAAGCTCTAAGAAGGGATGCCGACCGACTGGGAGGCTCAGTACCGCGCCGGCGACATGCCCTGGGACAAGGGCGCGCCGGCCCCGCCGCTGCTCGCGTGGTTAGAGAATCCCGCACACCGTTTTGATGGGCGGGTGCTCGTGCCCGGGTGCGGGTTGGGACACGACGTGCGCGCGGTCGCGGCCACCGGGCAGGCGGAGGAAGTCTGCGGGCTGGACGTTTCCCCGACCGCGCTGGCGGCGGCGCGGCGGGTGCCGGCGGCGGGAAACGAGACCTACGTCGAGGCGGACCTTTTCGCGCTGCCGGCGGAGTGGCGGGGGCGGTTTGACTGGGTGTGCGAGCACACCTGTTTTTGCGCCATCGAGCCGGCGCGTCGGGCCGAGTACGTGCGGGCGGTGGCGGAGACCTTGCGCCCCGGCGGACGGCTGTTCGCGGTCTTCTACCTCCAACCCTGGGCGGGCGGCGAACCGCGTCCACCGGGCGGCGGGCCGCCTTTCGGCGTGGAGGTGCGTGAACTAGACGAGTTGTTTGCGGGGGCGTTCGAGACGATGGAAGAGTGGACTCCGGCACGGTCGTACGCCGGCCGCGAGGGGCGGGAACTGGTCCGGCTGCTGCGCAGACTCTAACGCGTGAACAGCGTGTCCAGATCGACGCGCAAAGCCGGCAGAGCATCGGCGGTGAGCGTTTCGGTGCGTCCGTAGCTGCGCTGCTGCCGGTACGTTCCATCCCGCGGCTCGATGTAGACTTCGATTTTCTCCTGACCGGCTACCACCAGCCAATGTTCCGTCACGCCTGCTTCTGCGTAGATCGCGGCTTTTTCCCGGTCTAACCCCAAAGAACTCACGGCGACCTCGATGACGAGCAGCGCCGTCGTGGGATGTGCGTGCCGATAGTCCGCCACCTGGCCTGCGACCACCGCCAGATCAGGTTCCGGCACCGAGTCTTTCAGTTTGAGCGGCTGCTCCTGTCGGCAGTGGGCATGCGGCTTGGCGGCGATTTGAGCCAGTTCTTGAAGCCGGGCGATCAGAAAGGAATGAAAGGGGGAAGAAGTCACTTTTTCGATGATGATGCCGCGGATCAGCTCCGTGCGGGTTCGGCCCACCCGTTCGCCAAACTCTTCATACTCGCGGACGCTGAACTTCTTGACCAGCGGACGAACTTCTGGACTCTCCAAGATGGCGACCATGCCGCCAGCTTACCCGGCCCCGATGTAGCCGGCAAGATTTGCAATCGGTCGCTGCCTCCCGCATACTTCCCGTTGCCATGTCCTGCGCGAAGATCGACCCCGCCCTGCACGTCGAGAAAAAACCCGACTGGATTAAGGTACGGCTACCTTCCAACCCGGTCTTTTTCTCGACCAAGGCGCTCGTCGCCGACCTCAAGCTGCACACCGTCTGCGAGAGCGCCCAATGCCCGAACCGTTGGGAGTGCTGGAGCCAGGGTACGGCGACGTTCATGATCGCCGGCGAACGCTGCACGCGCGCGTGCGGCTTCTGCGCGGTGTCCACAGCCAAGCCTTTCCCGTTGGAGATCGACGAACCCCAACGCGTCGCCGAGGGGGTCAAGCGTCTGAAGCTCAAGCACGTCGTCATCACCGCCGTGGCGCGTGACGACCTGAAGGACGGCGGCGCGGAGCACTTCGCCCGCACGATCCGCGCGGTGCGTGAGACCGACCCGAGCATCATCATCGAGGTGCTCGTACCTGATTTCCACGCGCAGGGTGACTGCTTGAAGACGGTGCTCGATGCCGGGCCGGAAATTTTCAACCACAACCTCGAAACCGTCGAGCGTCTGACCCCGCTGGTGCGTTCGCGCGCGAAGTACCGCACCTCGCTCGAAGTGCTGCGCCGGGCCAAGGAGATCTGGCCGCAGGTCGTCACCAAGAGCGGCATCATGCTCGGCTTGGGCGAAACGGAGAACGAGCTTTTCGAGGCGCTGGACGACCTGCGCGCGGCGGGTTGCCAGGTGCTCACGCTCGGCCAATACCTGCGCCCGACACCGCAGCACCTGCCCGTGGTGGCATACATCCCGCCGGAGACGTTCGCGCTGTACGGCGACATCGCGCGCAACAAGGGCTTTGAGTACGTGGCGAGCGGGCCGCTGGTGCGTTCGAGCTACCACGCGAGCGATTTTCACCCGGTGCCACCGCGCGCGGGGTGAAAAGAGCTTGTCCGCAGATTCCCGCAGATTATAGAGGGGGGAGGGAATCCTGCTAATCTCCCCTTCTCCCAATCTGCGGAAATCCGTGTAATCTGCGGACAAGTTTTTTGCCTTTCGCCGTGGAAGCAGACCCGTCTCCCCTCGACCCCGAAACCGAGTACCGCTACGCACGCATCGCCGCGTTGATCCCGGCGTACAAAGAAGAGCAGTTCATCGGCGACGTGGTCCGGCGCACCCTTGCCCAGATCGCGGAGGTTGTGGTGGTGGACGACGGCTCGCCCGACGGCACGGCCGCCGCCGCGCGCGAGGCGGGCGCAGAGGTCATTTCCTACAAACCCAACCAGGGCAAGGGCGTAGCGATCAAAATCGGCCTGCGCGCCATGATCAAGAAGAGTGTCGAGTACGTCATCCTCCTCGACGCGGACGGTCAGCACCTGCCCGAGGAAATCCCGCATTTCCTGGAGACCGTCACCCGCGACGGCTCCAAACTCCTTGTCGGCAACCGCATGCACGACACCCGCGGCATGCCGCTCGTCCGCCGGTGGACCAACCGGTTTATGTCCTGGCAGATCAGCCTACTTTGCGGTCAGCCGGTAGCGGACACGCAGTGTGGGTTTCGGATGATCCACCGCGACCTCCTGCCGCGGCTCCTCGCGGGGGACCGGGCGGGGCGCTTCGACTACGAAACGGAGATGATCATCCTTTCCTCCTGGCGGGGGGAGCGTATCAGTGCGGTACCGATTAGCACCGTCTACGGCGACGAGACCAGCCACATCAACCCCCTGAGCGACGGCTGGCGTTTCCTCCGGTTGATGGGGCGGTACTGGTACAAGCGGTTCCATAAGAAAAGCAAGTATTCGCGGGCGCGCGGGGAGGATTGAAAACAGCGGTGCGCCGTTCTGCCCGGACGGTCCCGATGGCTCCTCGGGGTGCGCGTCCGTGTTTCCACGAGACCGCCCGGACAGGTGGCAACGCCGGGGCAAGCCTGCGAGGTTTCCCCGGGTCGGTCTATACTCCTTTGGGATTATGCCGACCTGCACGGGCCGGCATAATACGTTGTTGCGCGGCACGGAAGTCGCTTGGAAGCCACTGTTCGCGGGGTCACCCGGCGATCCGTCCCCTAACTTCCTCACTCAAAATCCTTTTCACTTCGCTGTGTCTCGCGGCTGGGGCGGTGCTCCCACCCGCCACGACGGCACACGCTCAATCCGGCGTCTTGCTCAAGACCTTCAACGTCAAAGCGGGCAAACTGCTGCTCGACCCCGCGCGTCCCCGGCTCTACGCCACGCTCCCAGCCGACAACAGCCTTGCGGTCATTGACACCAACAGCAACACCGTCCTGACGACCTTCTTCGTCGGGTCTAACCCGCGCGACCTCACCATCTCGCCCGACGGTTCGCGGCTCTACGTGGCCAATGGGGGTTCCACTTCCGCGGCTATTGCCGTGGTTGATCTCAATGGGCTGACCACCCTGCCGAGTTTGCCGGCTCCATTCGCCCCGGCCGCCGTCGCCGCCGGACTGAACAACCGTTTGTACGTGCTGTCTTCGACCTACGGGTCCAACGGCATCGCCCAGATCGACGGCACGACCGGGACGCTCCAGACAAGCTTCGGCGCCCAGGTAACGTACGCCGGGGGCTTCCTCCAGATCAGCCCGGACCTCAAGACGCTCTTTTTCGCCAATTCCGGCAGTTCGCCCTCCACGCTGGCGTCCTTCGACGTGTCTACCGCGACGCCGGGAGCCGCGGTGGAGCCCCCTTTTGACAGCACGGGTTCTAACGGCGAGGCGTTGGCTATCAGCCACAACGGCAAGTACCTCGTTTTCCCCAACGGTGGCGGGAACGGCAGCGGCGGCAGCTACACAACCTCGCTGATCCCCACAAATAATCTCGGCGGCGTCGTCGGCACATTCAACACGGGAGCATACCCCGGGCCGGTGGCCTTCAGCGCCGACGACAGCCTGCTCTATCAGGTGCAGTTCGATGGTGGCAGCAACGGACAGAGTGCGTTCAAGGTTTTCAACACGAGCACCTTCACGCAGCTCGACTCCTTCGTGGACCCTAATCCGAAGTCCACCGACGGCTACGGGACGGACCCCACCAGCATCGCCGTCACCGCCCCGTACGGCTATCTGTACGTTGCCCAAGAGGACGGCACCTTTGACAGCGTGGCCGGTAACCTGGAGTTGCTCAGCACCCGGCGCGCACCGTTCTTCGACGGCTCGGTGGCGCTGTCCAATGGGTTCTACTACCTGGAATTTGCCAACGGCGTGCCGTTCGGGTACTACAACTTCAATTTCTCGCCTTACCTTTACCACAGCGACCTCGGGTTTGAGTACCCCTTCGACGCGGCCGACGGGCAGGGTGGCATCTACCTGTACGACTTCAAGAGCAAGACGTTTTGGTACACGAGCACGAATCTGTTCCCATACCTGTACGACTTCACGCTGAACACCTTTCTGTACTACTACCCCGACCCGAACAACCCGGGCCGCTACAACACAAAGGGCGTGCGCTACTTCTACAACTTCGCTACAGGCAAGATCATCACGAAGTAAGCAGTCAGGTGCCAAAGAAGCGGTCGCCCGCGTCGCCGAGGCCGGGCACGATGTAGCCGCGTTCGTTGAGTTTTTCGTCCACGGCAGCGGTGAAGATCGGCACGTCGGGGTGCGTGCCGCCGAAGTGCGCCACCCCCTCCGGACAGCTCACGAGGCACAGCAGGCGGATGTGCGCCGCGCCGGAGACCTTGAGCGCCGACACGGCTGCCGCCGCGCTGTGGCCGGTGGCGAGCATGGGGTCGAGGACGATGGTTTCCGCCTCGGCGATGCCGGGGGGCACCTTGGCGTAGTAGCGCACGGGTTTGAGGGTGTGTTCGTCGCGGTAGAAGCCGAGGTGGGCGACCTGGGCGTCGGGGACCAGCTCGAACAGACCTTCCAAGAGTCCGAGACCTGCGCGCAGGATCGGGGCGAGAACGACTCGGCGCTGCAAGCGCCGGGCAGGGCAGGGGGCGAGCGGAGTCTGCACGGTTACTTCGACGGTAGGCAGGTCGGCCGTGGCCTGGAAGAACATCAGTGCGGCGGTTTCGCGCAAGGCGCGGCGGAAGTCGGGCACGGGCGTGGCCGCGTCGCGCAGGAGGCCGAGTTTGACCTGCACGAGCGGGTGGTCGATGACGGTGAGCATGGGACGAAGGAAGCGGCGTGTGCGGGCGGGGAGAAGTTGCGCGATTTGCTACAGGGTTCTTGCGGGTTGACCGTTCCCGAGTCAATCTCCGTTTCCTTTTTGCCGCCATGCCCTTTGACGCTTTGTTTATCCGCCACGCCGAGAGCCTCGCCGATGTGGGGGCGACCACTGACCACCCTGCCCAGTACGCTCTGACCGAACGCGGCCGGCAGCAGGCGGCGACCTTCGCCAAGGCCACGGTGGTCGTGCCGCGGGTGATCGTGCATTCGCCTTACCTGCGCGCGGAACAGACCTCCCAGCCGTTGGCGAGCCGGTTCCCGTCCGTGAGCGTGCTCAAGCTGCCGATCCACGAGTTCACCTACCTCGACCCCGAGCAGTGGAAGGGAACCAACAACCGCCAGCGCCAACCCGCCGTGCAGGCGTACTGGGCGGCGGCCGACCCGCGCACGCAGGATAGCGAGACGGCGGAATCGTTCTACGAATTCTTCGCGCGGATCGAGGCGACGCTGGCGTGGCTGGAAAAAACAAACACGGGGCCGGTCTTTCTGTTCAGCCACGAACTGTTCATCCGCGGGTTGATGTGGCGTACGCTCATGCCCTCGCTCGAAGCGGCGGCCAGCACGATGGCGGCGTTCCGTGCCTGGCAACAGACAGCGCCGCTGCCGCCGTTGTCCATGACGCGGCTCATCAGCAACCAGTCCGGCGAGATCGTGTTGGCCCCGCCGTTCCGCTTCAAGCTGACGAGCGTGGAGGCAAAGGAGACGCCGTCGGCGTAGATTCAGTCGTCTGCGTCCCTCGTCGCAACATTCTGCGCGCATGGTCCCGCCTCGCGTCATCACCTCTCAGCAGAGACTTGTCGCGAGTGTGGTCGCCCTCGCGCTCGTTGGGTCGTTCGGCGTCGTCATCGTCGCCGCTGGGCACGGGGCTGGCCCGATCGGTTTGCTCCTCTTTCTCGGCAGCTTTTCGGCCTGGGGTCTGCACCTGGCGCTCGGCTGGACCGGAGTGCTTTCGACCCTCGCGGCGCTGTTTTGTTCCCCGGCCCGCTTCCATGTCGGATTCGCGGCGAGCGGACTTGCGGTTCTTGCAGCGGCTTGGGTCTTGTTCCTCACCGCGTCGGAAGGTCCTGAGCTGACGCTCATGACTTCCATCCCCTTTCTGGTGCTTTCGGCCGTCCGGGGTTTTCAGTTGTGGAAGCTGTTCAGCGCGCGCCCGGCGGGTTGAACACCCCGTTGAACACTTCCCGCAACTGCGGCGCGAGGCTCACCAACCTCGGGAAGACACCCAACTGCGAGTCCGCCTTGAGCGTCGCGTGCTGCGTCGGACGGAACACCCCGCCGCGCGCGTTGGCGTACGTCGCCAGCGCCATCAGCGGGAAGTTGTTCCGGTACATGTCGTACTTGAGGTAGAACACCTTCGGGAAGCCCGTGCCCGTGATCTCGTCTTCCGTCCACGAGCCGTCGGAGTTCTGCGTGTCGATGAGGTACTGCAAGCCACGCTGCACCGTGGTGGATTCCAGGTTCCCGCATGCGCAGAGACCCATCAGCGCCCACGCCGTCTGGCTGGCCGTGCTCGGGCCGCGCCCCTTTTGCGTCGGGTCGTCGTAGGTCTTGCAGGTTTCGCCCCAGCCGCCGTCCTCGTTCTGGCAGGACGCCAGCCAGTCGTGACCGCGTCGCACCCAGGGCTCGGTCATGTCGTAGTCCATCGCCTTGAGGCCGCGCAGCACCTGCCAAGTGCCGTAAATATAATTAACCCCCCAACGCCCGTACCACGAGCCGTCGTCGCACTGGGTCTTGCGCAGATGGTTGAGGGCCTTGACCACGCGGCGGTCGCGTTTGTCCCAACCGAGGTAACCAAGGAGTTCAAGCGTGCGGCCGGTCAGGTCGGAGCAGGAGGGATCGAGGATGGCGTTGTGGTCCGCGAAGGGCACGTCCTCCAGCCAGCCCTTCATCACGTCCTTGTCGAACGCCGCCCAGCCGCCGTCGCGGCACTGGAAGCTCATCTGCCAGTCCAGCGCCCGCTTGAACGCCGCGTCGGCCTCCGTCGGGTTCTCCGGCGAGATCAGCCGCAACGCCATCAGCACCATCGCGGTGTCATCGGTGTCGGGATAATAAACGTTGTTGTACTCGAACGCCCACCCGCTCGCCTCGGGCGAGGGGTTCTGCTTGACCCAGTCGCCGCGCAGCCGGACCTCCTTGGAATACAGCCACGTGCTCGCCTTTTGCAGCGCCGGGTGCGCGGGGTCCAGGCCGCTTTCGGCCAGCGCGATGGCGTTGATGGCCGTGTCCCACACCGGCGAAAAGCACGGCGCGATGCGGAAATCTTCCAGGTCGTGGACAAAAAGTCCTTCGTAGTCCGCCATCGCCTTCTGGAAGACGGGGTGCGTCTCCTCGTAGCCGAGCACTTCGAGGGCGATCAATCCGTTGAGCATCGCCGGGAAGATGGCCGCCAGCCCGTCCGAGCCCTCGCCCATGCGCTCGACCATCCATTCCTCCGCTTGCTTCAGAGCGCGCGCGCGCAGGGGCCGGAATCCGACCTTGTCGAACCACTTGAGCATCGTATCGCAACGCAAAAAGAAATTGCGCCACGTCCAGAACCGCTCCGAGCGCGGCAGCGAGAAATCCATCTCTTCCGTGCCAAAAGGGTACAACTCGTGGAGTTGCTTGTCGGCCGGCGGAACGCGCGTGGGCTTGAAATGGTTGATGATGGCGAGCGGGATCAGCATCGCCCGCGACCAGCTCGAAAGTTGGTAAATGTTGAAATACGCCCAGTCGGGAAAGAGCACCATCTCGGCCGGGATCGTGGGCAGGTACTTCCACGGGAACACGCCCATCAACGCGAAGTACAACTTGGAGAACGTGTTGCAGCGCGGGATGCCTCCAAGGCGCAGGATCGTCGCGCGGGCCTCGGCCATCCACGGAGCCTGCGGGCTGTGGCCGGCGAGCTTGAGGGCGAAGTACGCCTTGACGGAAGCACTGATTTCGCTCGGGCCGCCGTGATAGATGTTCCAGCCGCCGTCGGGCAGTTGGCGGTGGCGGATGTGCTTGACGCACTTTTCCTGCAAGACGGGATCCACCTTGCCGCGCCAGTGCATGTAGAGCACGTGGTCGGAGCAGAGCGTGCTGTCGACGAAGAGTTCGCCCGCCCACCAGCCATCCGGGTGCTGGAGGCGCAGGAGGTTTTCCTGCGCAAGCCGCACGGTGGTCCGCAGTTCCTCGTCGTCCACCCGGACCGCGGGGCGGTCGGCGACGGCGAGGCTACCGTGGGTCTTAGGAAGGCGGACAATCTTAGCCATTACTGGTCGTGAAGAGAAAAAGCAGCGGCCAGGGAGCGGTCACTCCGCAACGTTTGGCGGCGGGTGGCCGGATGGTTGTCGTGTTGGTTGATTTTGGATTGCTCTACCTGTGTGGAACTAAATCTTCTGATCGCCGCCCCGGGTAGATTTTCTCCGAGGCGTGGCGGACCGGCTACACCACGGTCGGGATCGACGCGACCGGCTCGGGGATCACGTCGGAGTTGGCGAGCGGCGAGCTGTTCTTTTTCACCTGCGGTCCGGTGAGGTGCCCCTTGCCGGCCGTGACGCCATTGTACGCGTCAACCGTTTTGCCCCGGCCGTTGGCCTTGGGCTTAGGGGCGAAGTTGTAGACGAAGTTCTTCCAGGTGTCGTCCAGACGGCTGGAGAGCGCGCCACTCGGCTCGAAGCCGCATTGGGTCATGCAGTTCTCGCAACGTGGGTCCTTGGCCTTGCCGCTGTGGGGCTCGACACCGAACTTCGTCCAGTCCACCTGGGTGAGCATATCCTGGTAGCTCTTGAAATGGCCTGCGCCGGCCATGAAGTAGCACGGTCCCCGCCAGCCGGCGATATTACGCGTGGGGATCGCCCAGGCGGAGCATTCCAGTTCGCGGTGTCCGGCCAGGAACTCGTGGTAGATCGGGGTGCCGAGCAACGAGTAACGCTTGCTCCACGACGGCATGTGCTTGAACTTCTCGCGGGTGCCCTCGCGCGTCAGGAAGAAGTCTTCCGGGCGCAAGCTCAGGCGCTTGACCATGTCGGCCTTGGCCGAGTCGTACTCGTAGCCGGGGCTGATGGTGTGGCCGTCCACGCCGAATTCCCCCAAGAAGTCGAGCAGGTCCTCGACCTCCTGCATGTCGGTCTCCTTGTAGACCGTGGTATTCGTGCAGACTTGGTAGCCGAGGATCTTGGCCATGCGCATGCCGAGCACGGCTTCCTTGAAGACGCCCTCGCGCTCGACGATGAGGTCGTGGATGTACTCCAAGCCGTCGAGGTGAACGTTCCAGAAGAAAAACGGGTGCGGGGCCATCACCGGAGCTTCCGGGTCCTTGGGACCCTTGCGGACCTCGCCGGCTTCCTTCTCGCTCATGAGGCCCTCGGCCGTGAGCTTGGCGATCAGCGGTTCGACCGTGGCAGGCGTGCGGCCGAACTCGCGGGCCAGGTACGCGCGCATCTTGCGGCGCATGAACATGGCGTTCGTGCAGAGATAGACGACACGCTCCTGAGTGTTGAGCAAGGTCGTGGAGAGTGCCTCGATCTGCGGGTAGATGAGTGGTTCGCCGCCGCAGATCGACACCATCGGCGCGTTGCACTCGCTGGCCGCCCCGAGGCAGTCGTCCAAGCTCATGACATCCTTGAGCGAGGTCGAATACTCGCGGATACGCCCGCAGCCGGTGCAGGTGAGATTACAGGTGTGCAGGGGCTCCAACTGGAGCACGGTGGCGAACTTTTGGTTGCCGCGAAGTTTGTTGCCGACGATGTACTTGGCGATCTTGGCGGTCAGGGCGAACGGAAATCTCATTTGGGAAAGTGAAAAGCGCTTCGAGATTGAACGGTCCGCGATGGTTTTAGCGGGGAGGTTCTCAATCCGTCAAGGATGGTCTGGGTCGGTGAAGGGCGAAAAACAGTGTCTCGAATTGCGCCACATGGTAACAGCCGGGTCTCTCCTGTCAATGAAGTCCCTTCGATGGCGCAAGGCGGGGCGGATGGGGCAATCTCGGGCGGGGCGTGACGGGTAAAAGGCTTTCGGGCGAGAACCTTGCGTCCCGCCGGCACATCCGCACTCGCTTCCGGAGCGGGGCGGATGGTACAAGGAAGCAGCCTCCGCCGATCACCCGCCCCATGCACATCTACCACGATTCCACCTGTGCCGAGTACGCCGCGCCAGGACACCCCGAGGCGCCCTTCCGCGTCTTGGAAACGGCTGCCCTCCTGCGCGAACGCCACCCCGGCTGGCTGCCGGCGGCTCCGGAAGCGGCC
>CAXUIU010000024.1:12064-20394 GCA_964250955.1 uncultured Chthoniobacterales bacterium
GGGGACGAAGCGGTCCTACGGGCGCACAGCCCCGCGTTCCTGCGCCGACTGACGGAGACACCGCCGGGCGGGATGTTCGACCCCGACACGGCCGTGCTCCCGGGGATGGCGGAACACGCCCGGCGCGGGGCCGGCGCGGCCATCAGCGTGGCCGAAGGTGCCTGGGAAGGCGAAAAGGCGTTTTCCCTGATGCGCCCACCGGGGCACCACGCCACGCGGGAGGCAATCATGGGGTTTTGTTACCTCAACTCGGTGGCGATTGCGGCGCTGCACGCGCATGCGGCGCTCGGGGCCGGACGGGTGGCGGTGTGGGACTTCGACGCGCACCACGGCAACGGCACGGAGGACATCCTACGGGGCAAGGAGGGGATGTTCTACGCGAGCGTGCACCAGTATCCCGGCTACCCGGGCACGGGGACGGACTCCTTCGACAACGTGCGCAACGACCCGGTGCCGCCCGGCTGTCCGGCCGAGAAGCACCTCGCGGTCCTGGAAGAAAGCTGGAACGATGTGCTGGCGTTCAAGCCCGACCTGATCCTAGTCAGCGCGGGCTTCGACGCGTACGCGGGCGACCCGCTGACGGACCTGCGGCTGCGGCCGAAGGAGTTCGCGGCGCTGGGCGACTGGTGCCGGCAAGCGCCGTGGCCGGTCGGGGCGATCCTGGAGGGCGGCTACAGTCAGGAACTGCCTCTCCTAGTCAATACGTTCCTGGAAGCGTGGGAGGGGAAGTAGGGTTATGCATCGCAACGAGTCAGGAATGAGTTGATGAACAATCGAAGACTACTTCATTGTAAATATAATGTAAGTAATTGCATTTGTTGATGGTAAGACGAGAAGAATTTGAATGTCACTTGGGAATGAGCCGTGCTTTATTGGTGCAATGATCGTCCGCTATGAGCGTCCTGGCAGTTGGATATATTATGATCGCATTGCTGTGCTCGATGAGTTGACCGCGGCGAAGGCGGCGATGATGGCCCTCGTCGAGATGCCCTACCAGCGGAGTTGGGCGGAGGTGTTAGAAAAGATGCAGCTAAAGCGAGAGGTGGCCGGTACTTCGCGCATCGAAGGGGCGGAGTTTACCGAGAAGGAGCTGGAGGCCGCTCTACGGGAAACTCCCGCGCAATTGGAAACGCGCTCGCAGCGGCAAGCTGCCGCAGCGGTGGCTACCTACCGCTGGATCGCGCAACTTGCACCGGATCGACCGGTTGACGAGGCTTTGATCCTGGAAGTTCATCGCCGTCTGGTCAGCGGTTGTGACGATGACCATTGCCCTCCCGGCCGCCTCCGAGACCGGGATGCCAACGTGACCTTCGGTGCGCCTCGGCATCGTGGCGTCGAGGGGGGCGATGACTGTCGGGCGGCAGTGCGCGGCTTGGTCGAGGCGCTCCGGACGAATTTCCAGGAGCACGACCCTTTGATCCGAGCACTAGCCTTGCACTACCACTTTGCGGCGATGCACCCATTTCTAGATGGGAACGGACGTACGGCCCGTGCCCTAGAGGCGTTGATGCTCCAGCGCATCGGCCTGCGTGACACCCTCTTCATCGCCATGTCGAACTACTACTACGAGCAAAAGGTCGGTTACCTGAACGCGCTCAACGACACCCGCGCCCAGAATCACGATCTGACGCCCTTCCTGCGGTTCGCGTTGAAGGGCATCGAGACGCAGTGTCGCCGGTTGTTCGGCGAGATCAGGCTGCAGATTGCCAAGGCACTCTATCGCAACACCGTGACGGACCTTTTCGGACGGCTTAAGTCACCGCGTAAAAGGGTGATGTCCGACCGGCATGTGCAACTCCTCAACCTCTTGCTCGACGAAGAGGAGATCACCCTGGCGGAACTGGCGAAACGCACGATGCACCTGTACCGGATGAAGGACGCTTACCGCGCGCTGATCCGCGACCTCAACTATCTGATTGAACTCAACGCGGTCCGGTCAAAGCGCCTTCCGGAAAACGCCGGCTTTCTCATCTCCATTCGCCTCGAGTGGCCCACCAAGATCACCGAGACAGAGTTCTTCCGGCGCGTTAAAGCCATGCCCAAGGCGAAGGGATACGGTTTCCTATCTACCTGAGGGGAAGAGGTTTGGCACGGTAAAACCGCCGCCCATCCACACACCCGCAAAAAAGTGCGTCTTGTGCAGGTCAATCGCACTCGCACACGACCCGGAAGCCCACGTCGTTGCTCGCGTAGGTCGGCAGGTTGTAGCCGCGCGCGGTCGATTTCAGGCTGGCGAAACGCGACTTCCAGCTCCCCCCGCGGTACACCCGCTGACCACCGGCCTTGACCACGCGTGGGTTGGCCCGCTCGCCGCCCTTGTAGGCGTCGTAGTCGTCCAGGCACCATTCCCACACGTTGCCCGCCATGTCCTCGACGCCGAAGGCACTCGCCCCCGCCGGGTACACGCCGACGGGCGAGGTCTCCGCGTAGCCGTCGTCCACCGTGGCGTCGGCCCAGGCGAAGGTCGTGTTGGCGTCGGCGTAGTTCGCCAGGTCGCCCCGGCCCGCCGCCTCGCCCCACGGGAACGTCCGGGCTTCGGTCCCCTTGGCGGCGTATTCCCACTCGGCCTCGGTCGGCAGGCGGTAGCGGCGCTTGTCACGCCCGCTCAGCCATTGGCAGAACTTCGTCGCGTCCACGTTGCTGACGTAGATGACCGGGTGGCTATCGTCCGCCCACGCGCCGCGCCGCGAGGCGTGCGCGAGGTCGTAACGTTCGTACTCGGCGTTCGTGACCGGAAAGCGCGAGATAAAAAACCGGCAGAGGGTCACGCGCGTGGTCGGCTGCTCGTTGGCGGGAGCGGTCGGCGACGCGTTGCCCATCGTGAACGTCGCCCCCGGCACGAAGAGCATCGTCGTGCCCAGGCTCGTCAGAAAATTCGGGTTGCGCCGGCGCTCCTCCTCCGGGTCAAGCACCTCGGCGACTGGGCGCACGTTGGCAGAAATGACCGTGCCCAACTTCGCCGCGCCGCCGGGAGAGAGCCGGATGCCCTCGGGCTTGGCAACTTTCTTGAAGGGGACGTTGGCCGTCACGGGCACGACGGTGCTGACCTTGGCACCGGCCCGGGGCGCGGCTGTGACCGGGGCGTCCGCTCCGCCGCGTGGGGCGAGCGGGATCGTGCCGGCTTCCACGCCGTCGAGGTATTCGTCGACCATGTCCTCGGCCTCGCCAGGGTCCAGGCCCATGTTCTCGGCCATGTCGATGAAGGTGTCGCGCCGGTCGTCGGACATGCTGTCGCCGTCCAAGCCGGAGAGGCCCAGCATATGCCGGAACTGCTCGGCCGGCGTCTGCGTGCGCTGCCGGCGCGGACGGCCGGTGGGGTCCACGCGCGCGGTGGTATGACCGTTCGTGGAAGACGTGCCCGTGTGATGATTGGCGACGGCGACGGGTTCCTGCTCGGTCTCGGACGGCGTGGCCGGAGTGGGGACGGGGACGGGTTCCGGAACGGACGCCGGCCCGGGGAGCGGTGATGGCTCGACCGAGGGAGCATGGATTTCACGCTTGGCACCGGTCTGGCGCAGGCCGGCCTCGATGGCGCGGGCGGCGTCCTCTTCGGTGAGGTTCAGCCCCTTTGCCAGTTTACGGAGGTTCGCTTCCTCCTCCGACGTGAGCACCTGGTCGCTCAACGCGAAGTCCAGGAACTTCTGGAACTCCGTCAACGCCCCCTCGCGCAGCCGTGCACGCAGGGTGGCGTCGATGGAGCCGCGGCGCTGCGAGTTGAGGAGTTCGGCGCGGGCCTCGGCGAGATGGCGTGGGGCGTGGTCGATGCCGACGCGCAACAATTGGGCGAGCGGATTGCTGGGCTGGTTCTTGAGCGGGAGCTTTTTTTGCCACCAGACCTGGAGCTGGCGCGAGTGGTCTTCGATCTGTTCGTTGGTCGGGTTCGACGCGAAGTCCAGGCACAACCGCTCGTAGAAGTTCTCCGAGTTGTAGTGGTTCCACCCGTCCCACTTGCGCGGGTCGTCTGGCAGCGGCGAGGGGAGCATGGGCGGCAATGAAGAATGAAGAATAACGAAGGAGCAGGCGAGGAGTCGAAGTCGATGGATGAATTAGAGGCTGGCCAGCATCACGGCCGATTCGGTTCTCTGCCCTTCGTCATTCGTCACTCGACCTTGATGAGGGAGATGTTCCTGGTCGCACTGGCCATCTCGTCTTCAGAGAGTCCGGTGTTGCGCTGGATCGTCGCGCGGCTGGTCTTGCCGAAGGCGTCCACCACGACCTCCAGCACCTGGCTGGTGTTGTAGCGGTAGGTTAGTTCCACGGGCGAGCCCTTGGGCAAGAACGGCGGCAGCTCGATGGCGCACACGCCCAGCGGCGTGCACTCGCTCGGCACCGTGCTCTCGCCCTCGACCACGCGCACGACGACCTTGGCCATGTTGGCCTGCGCGGTGCCAAAGTTGTTCTTAAACTCGGCCGGCACGGCGGTCATCTTCTTGATCATCGGGAAGACGTATTCTTCCAGCGAGTCCTCGTTCCACAGCACGACGCCCAGGGAGTGCGAGGTGATGTTCGTGACCTGGATGAGTCCGCCTTCACGGTTGGAAAACTGCTCGCGCGTCTCGGCGGGGACGGTCTTCTGACCACTTTTGTCCTCCTCCGTCAGGATGGAGAGCATGCCTTGGATCGCCGCGCCGACGGCCACGGCCTCGTCGGGGCTCACGTGGTCAGCGAGGGGCACGCCGCTGATCTCCTGGACCATGTTGCGGATCATCGGCATCCGCGTCATGCCGCCGACCAGCAGGATCTTGTCGATGTCCGACCAGTTCATGTGCGCCTCCTGCATGACGATCTCGCAGATCGTCTTGCTCTTTTCGACGAGGTGGGCGCAGATTTTCTCGAAGTCGTCGCGGGTCAGTTCGATCTTGATGCTCTTGCCGTTGTGGCTGTGCACGATGGTCGTGCGCGGACGGCTGGAGAGCTGGATTTTCGCGGCGAGCGCGCGGCTCTGGAGTTCCTGGTAGGATTGGAGGTCCAGGAGCGGGTTCTCGCCGTGCAGGCGGTCGAACTCCTCCGCGACGAGGTTGACGATGATGTCGTCCCAGTCCTTGCCGCCGAGGCGGTGGTCGCCGTTGGTGGCCAGCATCTTGATGTGCTGGTCCTCGATGCGCATGATCGTCACGTCGAAGGTGCCGCCGCCGAGGTCGAAGACGAACACCGTTTGGTTCGTGTCGAGCTTGTCCAGGCCGTAGGCGAGCGCGGCGGCGGTGGGCTCGTTGATGATCTGCAGGACGTTGAACCCGGCGAGTTGTCCGGCGTGGATCGTCGCCATGCGCTCGGAGTCGTTGAAGTACGCGGGCACCGTGATGACGGCGTCGCTCACCTCGCCGCCGAGGTACTTCTCGGCGTCGTTCTTGAGTTTTTTCAGGATGAGCGCGCTCAGTTCCTCGGCCGAGAAAATCTTGTCGGCGAACTCCCGGTGGAACTCGTCCTTGCTCTTGCCCATCTCGCGCTTGACGAAGTCCACGATCTTCTCGGGCTCCGCGACGCTGTTTTGCTTGGCGTAGGTGCCCACGACGGCGTTGGAACCGTCGAAGAGGATGACCGAGGGCGTGATGCGCTCGCTCTCGGAGTTCGGCAAAATCTGCGGTTTGCCGTAGGAGTCGATGTGGGCGATGGCCGAGAACGTCGTGCCCAGGTCGATGCCGACGGCCTTGCGGCCAGCGGCGATGCGCTTGGTGGCGGGTGGGGCGGACATAGAGACAGGGAAGGGTTACGGCTGCGCGGAGGCGGGCTTCTCGGCGGCCGGCGGCGTCCAGCGGCGCACGACCACGTCCTCCGGGCGCACGACGCGCTCGCGCCAGACGAAGCCCGGCTTGATCGAACGCGCCACCAGAGCGTCGTCCTCGGGACGGGCGGCCGGCTCGAAGGCGACGGTGCGATGGGTCTTCTTGTCGAGCGGCGCGCCGGCGGCGGTGTAGCTGATGACCACGTCCATGCGCTGGAACACTTCGGCCATGTGGGCGACATGGTTTTCGAGGTTGCCGGCGAGGGTCCTCAGGTGCGTGCTCTCGTCGGTGTCCTGGCCGTTGTTCCTGGCGGCGAGGTCGGCGGCGCGCTTGTTGGTCTGGACGTAGAGTTCGGAGAGATCGTCGAAGAGCGACACCAAGTCGCGGATGTACGGACGCTGGAGCGAGTCGAAGAGGAAATTATCCTTGTAGGTCTTCAGTTCCGCATGGAGCGCGTCGAAGAGCTTGGAGTTGGCCGTCTCCACCGAGCCGAGGCGCCCGAGTTCCTTTTCGATGGAGCCGAGCCGCGCGAGGTCCTTGCCGATGTTCTCCAGCGGGCCGGGGGCGACGTGTTGAGAGAGTGACTTGGCCAGCGCGGCGAGCATGACGTTGTGCTCGTGCAGCGGGCCTTTTTTGAGTTCCTCCAGTTCGACGGCCAGCGGGCGGATCATCTGGCCGAGGATTTCGGTCAGTTCGGCTCGGTCGCTGCGCGCGGGGCCGAGGCCGTTGCCGACCAGGGTGGTTTTTTTGCCGACCTGCGAGGAGAGCGAGCGCATCTCCCCCTCGAAGTCGATTTCGATCTTGGGACGGTCCTCCGGCATGGTGCCAGACCTGAATAGCGACTTTCAGGCCACGGCGCGGGGGTTTTGCGGGGATAGTCGCTTTTTTACTTCTTTTTCACTGGTTTAAATGACCCCAGGATAGTTTCCGCGAACGCGTCCAACCCGGCGGAAGGAGATTCCACGTCCACCTTGATCCCGGCGGCGCGCAGGGTTTGCGAGGTGACGGGTCCCAGGCTGGCCACGCGTGTGCCGGGAGGAAGCGGCACTTTCAGTGCGAGGAAATTCTCGGCGGCAGACGAACTGGCGAAGGTCACCATGTCTGCGCCCTCATTTTTGAGACGAGCCAGGGCGGCGCGGCGCTCGGGCTGGGCGTCGTCGTCGGTCTCGGGAACGGTGCGGTAGGCGATGGCCTCGTCCACGATGGCCCCGAGCTTGGTCAACTGCTGGGCAACGACCTCGCGCGTGGACTCGGGGCGGACGAGGAGCATGTTGACGTTTTCCACGCTGCCCTCGGTTTCCAGCGCCTTGACGAGCGCCTCGGCCACAAAGGTCTCGGGCTGCACGTCCACATGGAGGTGGAACTCCCGTACGCGCGCCGCCGTCGCCGGGCCGACCGCGGCGATGCGCGCGCCGCCGATGGCTCGCGCGTCCTGGAACAAGCGGTAGAACCACTCGAAGAACGCGTCCACGCCGTTGGGACTCGTGAAGATGATCCACTCGTAGGTGTGCGCGTCCTTGACCAACTCCGCGAACTCGCGCAACTGCGTCGGCGGCTCGATGCGGATCGTGGGGATCTCGATCACGTCGGCTCCGAGCGCGCGCAGCCGCCGGCTCAGTCCCCCGGCCTGCTTGCGGGTGCGGGTGACGACGATCCGCTTGCCGAAAAGCGGCCGGGTCTCGAACCAGTTCAACTCCTCGCGCAGCCGCACGACCTCGCCGAACACGGCGACGGCCGGGGCCTCGAAACCTACTGCCGCCGCGCGCCCGGCGATGTCGCCCGCCGTGCCGACGAGGGTCTGGTGGCGGCCGGTGGTGGCCCAGCGGATGAGTGCCACGGGCAGAGCCGGGTCCATGCCGGCGGCGAGGAGCTGGCCCGTGATGGACCCCAGCCGCTCGACGCCCATGAGCATGACCTTCGTGCCGGGAGCGTGGGCCAGCTGCGCGAAATCGACGGTGCTCTCGTCCTTCTCCGGGTCTTCGTGGCCGGTGAAGATCGTCAATTGCGTCGCGGTGCCGCGCTGGGTGACGGGGATGCCCGCGTACGCTGGTCCGGCGACCGAAGAAGACACCCCTGGCACGATCTCGAATTTGACCCCAGCCCGGGCAAGGGCGAGAGCCTCTTCACCGCCGCGGCCGAAGACGAACGGGTCGCCGCCCTTCAATCGGACGACGTTCTTGCCGGCCTGGGTCTTCTCGACGATGAGGGCGTTGATCTCGTCCTGCTTGAGGGTGTGCGCGCCGGCCTTCTTGCCCGCGTAGATGATCTCGGCTTCGGCCGGTGCCCAGGCGAGCATCTCGGGGTTGCAGAGGTAATCGTAAATGACGACTTGCGCTGCTTCGACGCATTCCTTCGCGCGCAGGGTGACCAGCCCGAGGTCGCCCGGCCCCGCGCCCACGAGCGCGCATTGGCCGACGGTGGAATGGGAGGCGGGTTTATCCTTCTTGGGGCTCATAGCGGGCGGGCAACATCGCTCACGGCCGGACGAGTTGCGAGTTGCAAAAGGGCCTCACGCAAAGTCCGCAAAGCCGCCAAGGAGGGAGAGAAGGGAAAAAGGAGGGCTCTTTTTCTCCGGACCCCTTTTTCTTCCTTTGCGGCTTTGGGGAC
>CAXUIU010000024.1:20404-20845 GCA_964250955.1 uncultured Chthoniobacterales bacterium
TTATTTGGCGTGAGGCCCTTTTGCGCTGGTTGCCAATGGCCGATGGCGGGTGGAAGGAAGGGGCGTGACCTGGGAGACGCTTGATTGGGAGATTCTTGACCGGCTGCGCGAGCGCTTCCTGGCCGGCGGCACGGACGGCGGCGCGTACTGGACATCGCGCGCGGACCTGGCGAACTACGACTTCACCTACGCCCAGCGCATCGGCTGGAAGTGGGACGCCGTGTTGCGCGAACTCGCCCTGCGCGGCTGGCAGCCGCCGGCCGGTCCCGTGCTCGATTGGGGCTGCGGCAGCGGGCTTGCCCGCCGGGCCGGGCGGGGGGCCCGGGCGCTGGAAGCGCTGGGCGTGCAGCGGTCGGACCGGGTGGCGACGCTGGCCTGGAACACCAGGCGGCACCTGGAACTGTACTACGCCATCTCGGGCATGGGCGGCGTCGTCCATAC
>CAXUIU010000025.1:0-1638 GCA_964250955.1 uncultured Chthoniobacterales bacterium
GGTCGGTCGAGTTCCACGAGCACGTCCGCGCCGTGGAAAGAGCCGACTACTGGCTCCTGCCATTCCCGTAGAACAGGCAAGAGTTGAACCGCGACGTTTCCGAAGAAAATGTGGAGCAGGGAATAGCTTCGCAGCTCAAATTCGCGCCGTAGCTGGTCGGTCTCCCACCGGGTCCAGAACATTGGACGGTCAAAAAGCTGTCGGTTGATGATCCGACTCAGCCAACGCCAAGGGCTGCGCGGCAGTTCCACTGCGTTGTCAAAAGGAAAACGGTCTGCACCCTCCCGCTTTTGGGTGAAGACCGTCTTATCAAAGCGCCTAATGGCGCATAGTTGCCGGTAGATATGCAACATCTCCGGCTTGAGGAAGGTCGCGCAGTAAAACGCGACCTTCGGCTTGGCAGCCACCGCCCCGGATCAGAAGTTCACCACGAACAACCGTAGTCCCTGAGGCCGCTGGTAAGGATCTTCCGGGTCGCGGCGGGTCACGTCGCTGCCATCGCCGTACTCGGCCGGGGCGAGAGGGTTGACCATCTGGAGCGGGTTGCCCGAACGCGCGGCGCGGGTCACGCTGCCGTCGATGTTGGAGCGGGGCGCGGTCGCCGAGAGATTTTGCTGCGACTGGGCCTCGATGCGGCGCAAGCGGGCAGTCAGCGCGGTGTTCGTGCGTGTAGAAACCGTGCGGCGCGTGGTGCGCGTGGTGGTCGTGGTGCCATCGGCGTTCTGGGCGCTGGCGGCGGACACGGCACACAGGCCAAGGGCGCAGGCGGTGAGCAAGGTGAGCGTTTTCATGAGGTGAAGTGATAAGCGGTCGTCATGGAAGCTTCGCGCCGCACCGGAGTAGGGGACGTATCGTCTGCACGGAAACCGGGTCGGCGGCGGAGTTTGCCGCGGGCTAGGCTTGGCTCTAGGTTGGCGCCTCGCCATGGCCGCCACCGCGCAACTCGAAGTGCTCAATCCCCTCGGCCTGCACGCGCGGCCGGCGGCGGAGTTCGTGCGGTGCGCCATGAAGTTCAAGGGAACGACGATGGCCCTGCACAAGGACGGCGCGGAGTATTCCGCCACAAGCATCCTCGAAGTGCTCATGGCCAACCTTGACCAAGGAGCGGCTTTCACTCTTACCGCCGACGGTCCCGAAGAAGAAGAGGCCATCCAACAACTCTCGGCGCTGCTGGTGCGCTTCCGCGACGAGGAAGCGTCCGGCTGACGGTTCCTCCATTTTCCAAGCTGTACCCGTGGACTACCTCGACAAAGCCCGCCGCGTCATCGACCTGGAAATCGCCGAACTGCGCCGGCTGCACGACCGGCTCGACGGCGCGGCGGTCGAACGCGCCGTCACCCTCCTGCTGCGTTCCCTGGAAAACCGCGGCAAAATCGTCGTTGTCGGCGTCGGCAAGAGCGGCCACGTCGGCGAGAAGATTGCCGCGACCCTGACGAGCACCGGCTCGCCCGCCGTGGTCCTCAACAGCCTCAATGCCCTCCACGGCGACCTCGGGGTGGTCGCCGACGGTGACGCTGTGCTCGCCCTGAGCGCCAGCGGCGAGACGGACGAATTGGTCAACCTCCTGCCGGCGCTCCTGCGCTGCGACATCTCCCTGGTCGCCCTGACCGGCCGCGCCGACAGCACGCTCGCCCAGGC
>CAXUIU010000025.1:1648-3797 GCA_964250955.1 uncultured Chthoniobacterales bacterium
ATGCGATCACGCCGGCGGCGGCGAAGACGGCGATGTTCGCGTCGATGACGCAACAGCACATCGACTACATGCTCTCGAAGATTCCGATGGGGCGCTTCCTCGAGGTCGGCGAAGCGGCGGCGATGGTCGCCTGGCTGGCCTCCGAGGAGTGCTCGTTCACGACCGGCTCGGTGGTCGACCTGTCGGGCGGGCGGGCGACGTACTAGGCCGTGGCAGCCACCCTCGAACGCGTCGGGTCGCCGGGCAGGCGCGCCCTGGGCGCCGGGGTGGCGATGGTGCTCCTGGAGGCGCGCGGCTTCGACAAGGAGGATTTTGCGAAGTTTCACCCCGGCGGCCGGTTGGGACGCAGCCTCTTATTGAAAGTGCGCCAAGTGATGCGACCCCACGACGGGATGGCGGTCGTCACGCCCGGGCAATCGGTCGGCGAGGTGCTCGCAGCCATCGCGCGGGTGCGGGCGGGGGCGGCGGTTGTCGTGGATAGCGACGGGCGGCTGGCGGGAGTGTTTACGCACGGGGACTTCGCCCGGCACTTCCAGAGCGGGCCGGCCGACCTCGGCGCGCGGCCGGTGGGCGAATACATGACGCCGCGGCCCGTCACCATCGACGGCGACCGGTTGGCCGTGGAGATCCTCCAGCTCCTCGAACACTCCCGCATCGACGATCTCGTGGTCATCGACGCCGAGCGCCGGCCCATCGGGCTGGTGGACACGCAGGACTTGACGCGGCTCAAATTGCTGTGACACTCAAAATCCCCTTCAACCTCTCTCTTTCCCCTTCTATGCCCGCCGCAAACGATCTCCGCAAAGGCCAGGCGATTCGCTACAACAGCGACATCTACATCGTCCTGGAAGTCACCCACCGCACCCCGGGTAACCTGCGGGCGTTCGTGCAAGCGATCATCCGGAGCATCAAGACGGGGAAGAGCAGCGACGTGCGCTTTTCCTCCACGGAAAAGGTCGAGTTGGTCGAGGTCAACCGCGAGACCCTGGAATACTCCTACAAGGACCAGGACGGCTACCACTTCATGGATCCGAAAACGTACGATGACACCGTGCTCGGCGAGGCTATGGTCGGTGGCAACAAGGACTACCTCACCGAAAATCTCCCCGTGACGGTCCTCTACGCCGAAGGCAAGGCGGTGGAGATCGAACTACCCAGCTCCGTCATCCTGCGCGTTACCCAGTCGGCCGATGGCGTGCGTGGGGACAGCGCCAATAACGTGCAAAAGCCCGCCACCCTGGAAACCGGCAAGATCGTGCAGGTGCCGCTCTTCATCAAAGAGGGTGAGGCCGTGAAAATTTCGACGGTCAACGGCGCGTATATGGGCCGCGCATGAAGCGGGGTTCGTGGCAATCCACAGGGAAGGGTTGATGCGATATAGGTCGACAAACCAAATCATTATGAAAACCACCCAAGCATTCCCCGTCACCTTGACCCGTTCCCTGTTGGCCGCCGGCGTTGGCTGTGCGTTGACCGTCTGCACCGTGTCCGCGCAGGAGAGCGCCCGGGCCACCCCGCCGCAGTCGGCCGGTTCGGTAGACACCACCGACAAAGGGACGTCGGACAAGCTGCACACGGATTCGGCCGTCCCCCGGAAGAAATCCGACGTGAAAGTGGATACGGAACTGACCAACAAGGAAAAACAGTTCATCAACAAGGCCCTTGAGGGCAACACGGTGGAAGTCATGATGGCCGAACTGGCGCTCAAGAAAGCCGAGCGTGAGGATGTGAAGAAGTTCGCGGAGACCATGATCACCGACCACAAGAAGGCGAACTCGGAACTCAGCGAGATCGACGACGCGCACGGCTCGTCGGTGCCTTCCCCGAGTTTGACCAGCGAGGATAAGGCGCTCTACGCGCAGATGTCCTCCTACACTGGCGCAGCTTTCGACACCGCCTACATCAAACACGCGGTGACCGACCACGAGACCGACGTGAAGGAGTACAAAGAGGCCAAGGGCGAGGTACAGGACAAGATGCTGATGGAATACGTGGACAAGACGCTGCCCATCATCGAAGGGCACCTCAAGCACGCGGAGTCGCTCCAGAAATAAGGCGCCGCTAACTACCTAACCCTCTGCAAGCGGCAGCCGGCGTGGAAAACACGCGTCGGTTGCCGTTTTGCATTCCTAGCCCAACCCCAATCGGG
>CAXUIU010000025.1:3807-20411 GCA_964250955.1 uncultured Chthoniobacterales bacterium
TTTTTGCTTGCCTGGCACACCACTGACCGGGCGCAATGGCGCGGGTCCATGGCTCGTCCAAGAAAACCCACACCACCCGCGCGCAAGCTGCCGCTCCAGCCCTCGGGAGCCGGGAAGACCCGGCCGGCCCGGAGGGTGCGTGCGCAAGTGGAGGCGGAAGGGTCGGCTAGCCCCTGGACCGTGCCAACCCGTTGGCTCAAGACCGTCGCGGGCGTTCTCTTGCTGCCGGTGTGCTGGGTGGCGAGCCGAACGTTCTTCGAGGCGTTCGCGCATGCGACGGTGCGCGGGCGGTTCTGGGCGTCGGAGGAACTCTATCACTTCGCACTCGGGGTGCTGGTGTGGACCCTGGCGTTCTTCCTGTTGCCGAAGATGATCCGCACCTACGTGTTCGGGCACGAGTTGACGCACGCGTTGTGGGTATGGGTGCAGGGGGGACGGGTGAGCGCGTTCGTGGTCGGCCGGGAAGGCGGCTACATCATCGCGGACCGACGGGACTTCCTCGTGTCGCTCGCGCCGTACTTCTTCCCGCTGTACAGCATCGTCGCCATTCTGGGGTTCAGCGCGGCGGGGTGGTTCTATCCTTGGTTGTGGCAGTACCAGAAGTACCTGTTCCTGGCGGTGGGCATGACGTGGGCGTTCCATTTTACGTTCACCTGTTGGATGATCCCCAAGCAGCAGACCGACCTCCTGCTGCACGGGACGTTTTTCTCGCTGGTGGTGATCTACCTCGCCAACCTGCTCGTGCTGACGACCTTCTTCGTCGTGGCGTGCCCGCAGGCGACGTGGCGGGTGTTGGGTCACGAGTTCGTGCGCAACGCGGCGGATTTCTCCTATGGGCTCTGCCAGGAGCTTGGCGTGCACCCGGCGCGGTGGTTGGAGCACGCCGGGCGGCGGCACCGCTGAGAATCGGCGCAACCGTCTGGCGCACACGGACGTTCCTCCTCCCGGTGAAACCGTTTCTTCTGCCTCTCGCCGTCGTCGCGTGCGTTGTTTTGCTCGCTGGGTGCGGCGGGGGGTCGCCGCCGATCCCGGAAGCGGCGGCCGTCACGAAAACCTCGCCGGACGCGCAGGCGATCTTTGACGCCTGCCTGAAGGCGCATGGCGGTGCGGCGGCGTACGCGCGGCTGCACGACGTGAACGTGCGCTTCGACAGCCACTGGGCATCGCTCGGGCCGAAGTTGCAGCCTGTCCTCTCCGACCGTGAACACCGTCAGGGCAGTGAGGAACGCTACCTGCCTGTGCGCGGTGGGTATATCGTCGGCCAGACGCACCAGGGGCCGGCGGGCACCAAGCACGTCTTCCGGCGTCCCGGGGTGGGGGCAACCGTGTTTTACCAGCCGCCGTCGGCCAAGCACCGGACCAATCCCGACGGCTCCGACGCCGACCCGGAGGTGAGTCAGGCGGCCGGGCTGGTGACGGACGCGTACTCCATGTTCCTCTTCGGCCCGGGGTTCTTCGTGCAGCGAGGAGCAAGGTTCCAGACCGTCACGGGAACGGCCGACGTGGACGGTCACCCGTGCGACCGGCTCGTCACGACGCTCGACCCCGGCCTGGGAACGCCCACGGCTGACAAGGTTATGCTGTTCATCGACCGGCAGGATCACCTGTTGCGACGGGTGCAGTTCACGCTCAACGCCCTGGAGAGCACGCAGGGTGCGGAGGTCCACCTTGATCTGACGGCACACCGTTCGCTCGCGGGCGTGATGTGGCCGACGCACTACGTCGAGCGCATCGACCGTCCGGTGAACCTGCCCGCGCACGAATGGAGTCTGCTGGGCTTCGACGCCAACCGCGGAGAATCGGCGGCGGACCTCGCAGGCCCGGCGTTCAAGGGAAAGGCCGCCGCCCCGGCGAAGTCAGTGCCTTGACCAACCGCGCGCACCTTCTCTCGTTCCCAAGTGCAACTTGGGAACGAAGGGCGGGGGAATGGTACTGCGCAATGCGGGGAACACTTGCGCACCCCGCCCGCGTCGGCGAACGGTTCCGCGCCATATGTTGTCCGTTGACGCCACCCGCCTCTTGCTTGGCGTGGTTCTGCTCGCCTTCGGGAGAAGACTCTTCTGGGTGTTCGTCGGGGCGGTGGGCTTCGTGGCGGGCATCCGGTTCGCGGAGCATTTCCACCTCAACGTCCCGGACGAGACGGTCATCCTCTACTCGATCATCGCCGGGGTCGTCTGCGCGGTGATGGCGGTGGCCATCCGCAAGGTGGCCGTGGCCGCGGCCGGGTTCTTCGCGGGTGGATACTTCCTGGTGCAGCTTTTCAACGTCAGCGGCGGCCTGGGCGCCACTGGCGGTCCGCAAGCGGCGCCGTGGCTGCTCTTCCTGATCGGCGGTCTCATCGGCGCGGTGCTGATGAACGTGATCTTCAACTGGACGCTCATCGTTCTCTCTTCCATCGGGGGCGCGACGTTGATCTGCGAGACCCTCACCGCCAACAAGGACAGCGTGCAAAACGCGCTGAGTTTCTACAGCGGCGTCAAAACCCACGGCGACCCTGCGCCGCTCGACCCGCACGTCGTCTCGGTGGTGTTCACGATCCTGGTGATCCTCGGCGTGCTCGTGCAGGCCGGCACCTTCCGCCGTTTGCGCCAAGGACCACCCCCGCCGCCGTAGCGAATCCCTCGCTGGACTTCTGCCGCCCGGCCCATAACTTGCCGGCCTCACCCGTTATGAAGATTTCCCTCAATTGGCTGCGTGAATACGTGGACTACGACGGCACGCCCGACGCCCTGGCCGAACTCCTCACGATGTCCGGCGTCGAGGTCGAGGGAATCGAAACGCGCGGCGGCGGCCTCCAAAAAGTCGTCGTCGCCCAGGTGCTCTCCCGCGAACAGCACCCCAACGCCGACCGCCTGAGCGTCTGTCGCGTGGACGACGGCAGCGGCCAACCCCCGCGCCAGATCGTCTGCGGCGCGAAGAACTTTAAGGAAGGCGACAAGGTCCCGCTTGCGCTCCCCGGCGCCGTCCTGCCCGGCGACGTGAAAATCAACGTCGGCAAGCTCCGCGGCGTCGAGAGTGAGGGCATGCTGTGCAGCGCGAAGGAACTCCGCCTCGCCGATGACGCCGAGGGCCTGCTCATCCTCTCGCCCGGTGCGCCCGTCGGCATGGCCGTGGGCGAACTCTACCCACCCGACACGATCCTCGATCTGGAAATCACCCCGAATCGCCCTGACCTCCTGAGTCACGTCGGCCTGGCGCGCGAGGTGGCGGCACTGTCCGGCGCGACCTTCAAGAATCCGCTCGACGCGATGGAGACGCCCCCCGGCGGCGAGCCCGTCACCCCCTTGCCCGTCGTGGTCGCCGCCAACGCGCGCGAGGCGTGCCCGTTCTACACGGCGCGCGTTTTGGAAGACTTGCAGGTCGGCCCGAGTCCTGACTGGCTGCGCTCGCGGCTGGAATCCGTCGGGCTGCGTTCGATTAATAACGTGGTCGATGTCACCAATTTTGTGATGCTCGAACTCGGCCAGCCGCTGCACGCCTTCGACGCGGGGAAGGTGGGCATCTCCGGCATCGGCGTGCGCCTGGCGAGTCACGACGAACAACTGAAGGCCCTCGACGGCCGCACGTACAAACTCGCCCCGCACCACCTCGTCATCGCGCAGGTCAGCGACGAAAAGGGTCACGGCGAGGAACCCGAGGGGCTCGCCGGCATCATGGGCGGCGAGGACAGCGGCGTCATGGCCGAGACGAAGAGCATCATCCTGGAGAGCGCCTACTTCACTCCCGCCGGCATCCGCCGCACCTCGCGCGAACTTGGTCTGAGCAGCGACGCGAGCTACCGCTTCGAGCGCGGCGTGGACCCGGAAGGCGTGCTCGCTGCCTCGCGCCGTGCAGAGGACCTCCTTCTGCAAATCTGCGGCGGCACCTCGCAAGGCGTCACTCAGAGCCAGACGTTCCACGGCCACGACGGCCACGACAACGCGGGTACGCAGCCCGTGCCGCTGCGCCATACGCGCGTCGCCCAGATGCTCGGCGAACCCATCACCGGCGCGCGCATTGAACAAATCCTGACCGGCTTCGGCCTGGAGCGCGCCGACGGCGGCGTGGTGTTCGACGACGAGGACACCGAGAACGAACCGACCGAGACGACTTGGCGTGTGCCTTCCTACCGGCTGGACCTGCGCCGTGAGGCCGACCTGATCGAGGAGATCGTTCGCGTCCACGGACTCGACCGCGTGGGAGGCCGCATCGGCGGCTGGGTCGCGCCGTCGTCGCCCACCGACCGGGAGTACGACTTTCAGATGAACCTCAAGCGCCACTTGGCCGCGGCGGGGTTCGCGGAGGCTCGCGGCTCGTCGCTGGTGCGCCGCGACCCGGCGGCCGGTGGCGTCGGGCTCAAGAACCCGCTCAACGAGGAAAACGCCGACCTGCGCGGCTCGCTGCTGCCCGGCCTGCTCGCCGCCGCCGGGCGCAACGCACGGCAGGGCACGGCGGGTCTCCGACTCTTCGAGGTGGGGCGGCGCTTCACGCCGGACGCGCTTGCCGGGCAGCCGGAGCCGACGTTCTTGGCGCTCTTGATGACCGGCCCGTCGCAGCTCCCCGCCTGGCGTCATGGCGGCGATGCCCGCACTCTGGACCTTTACGATTTGCGCGCGACTCTCGAAAGCCTCGCCGGCCACGCCGCCGTTGAACTCCGCCCGACTACTGCCGCCCCCGGCTTCGCCCTCGCGGCCGATGTGCTTCTCAACGGCCAGCCCGTCGGCAACTTCCTGCAACTTGCCCCGGAACGCGCCCAAGCCCTCGAACTCCGCGGCGACGTGCTCCTGGCCGAGCTTCCTGTCGCTGCTCTTGCCGCCACCGCGTCGGAGGCCAGGACGTTCACGCCGCTGGCGCGCTTCCCGAGCGTCAAACGCGACCTTGCCGTCGTCGTGGACCGCACGGTCAACCATGGCCAGATCGACGCGGCGCTGCGTGGGGCGAAAGAACCGCTTCTTACCTCGGTGGAACTCTTCGACG
This sequence comes from uncultured Chthoniobacterales bacterium, assembly GCA_964250955.1. Lineage (GTDB taxonomy): Bacteria > Verrucomicrobiota > Verrucomicrobiia > Chthoniobacterales > SZAS-18 > CAHJWO01. The sequence goes on from CAXUIU010000025.1 coordinate 8,764, forward strand.
TGTTCACCGACGACGCGGGCGAAAAGATCGCCACTGACAAAAAGTCCCTGGCATATTCGTTGACATACCGGGCTGAAGACCGGACACTGCGGGCAGAGGAAGTCAACGCCGCGCACGCGCGGTTGAAGGGGGTCTTGCAGGCCGCCTTCACTGATCTCCAGTTCCGGGAATAAGGGAGCGATGGCACCGACCCGGAAGTTCTTTATCAGCCCGCCCATTTTCCTCGTCGGGGGTGCGCCCGGCGAGACCAATTTACCCTGCGGTGTACGAGATTACAGCGTATCATCCCGAACCGATAGACAGCTACCAAGGAGACTGGATCGTGCGGGGGCAATGACAGGCCTTGATTGGAAGTCAGCGTCCCCGTCGCCGGTCATCCGCCGTTTCCATAAGGGAACGGGAATGGCGCTCAACGGCACAGGTGGGGTAAAACTTTTTTGCGTATGAAAGCGATGTTGGTCCTCGAAGACGGACGGGCGTTCGTCGGCGAGTCCTTCGGGGCCGCCGGCACGCGGGTGGGGGAGGTTTGTTTCAACACCTCCATGACGGGCTACCAGGAGGTGCTCACCGACCCTTCGTATTATGGGCAGATCGTCGCCATGACGTACCCGCTCATCGGCAACTACGGTGTCAACGAGCAAGACGGCGAGAGCGCCCGCGCGCAGGTCAGCGGGTTCGTGATCGAGGAACTGAGCGAACTGCCGAGCAGTTGGCGCGCACAATCCTCCTTGCCCGAGTACCTCGCGGCGAACAACATCATCGGTATCCAGGGCATCGATACCCGGGCCCTGACCCGCCACCTGCGCGAGCGCGGTGCGATGAAAGGCTGCCTGACCACCGAAGACCTCTCCGTCGAAGAAGCGCAACGACGAGCCAACGCCGGTGAGGGTGTCATCGGCATGGATTTCGTCAAGGCCGTGACCGTGCCGGAATCCTACGAGTGGGACCCGGACGACCAGAACAGCCACCGCTGGGCACTGGCGCGTTCGTCGGGCCAGGTGGACGAAGCGGCCAACGCGCTGCCGCCGGTGCGGTACAACATTGTCGCCTACGACTACGGTCTGAAACGCAACATCCTTCGCCGCTTACGGCAGCACGGATTTCGGGTGCGCGTCGTGCCGGCGTCGATGCCGGCGGAAGAGGTGCTGAAGTTCAACCCTGACGGCATTTTTCTGTCGCCGGGACCAGGCGACCCGTCGGCGCTGGATTACGTCCACCGCAGCGTGCGCGAACTCGTCGGCAAACGGCCGATCTTCGGCATCTGCCTGGGCCACCAGATGCTCGGACACGCGTTCGGCGGACGGACGGTCAAGCTCAAGTTCGGCCACCACGGCGGCAACCAGCCCGTGCAGGACGTACGCACCGGCCGCGTGGACATCACCGCGCAGAACCACGGGTTTGCGGTCGATTCCGACTCCTTGCCGGCGGAGTTGGAGGTCACGCACATCAACCTCAATGACGGCACGGTCGAGGGTCTGCGGCACCGCTCGCTGCCTGTTTTCAGCGTGCAGTACCATCCAGAGGCCGCGCCGGGACCGCACGACGCGCTGCACTTTTTTGAGCAATTCGCTCGGATGATTGACGATTCGCGTTGAACGGCCGCCGGGCCGCTTTTGTGGTTTACATCCGCGGCCGCTCTTCTTTACTTTGCGCGTCGTCTCCTCCGCCTATGCCGAAGTTAAAAGTCATGATGCCCGAGACGGGCGAAGTCACTCATGAGCTAGCCGACGAACTCATCACGCTCGGCCGGGTGTCCGAAAACATGATCCAGGTCGAGGACGGCAGCGTCAGCAGCCGCCACGCGCAGTTGACCCTCGCCGACAACGGCAACTACCAACTCCAGGACCTCGGCTCGACCAACGGCACGCGCGTTAACGGTGCGCCCGCGACCGACGTGGTCCTGCACCATGGCGACCGCGTGCGCTTCGGCCAGATCGAGGCGGCGTACTATTCCGACAACCCGCCGGCTGTGGCCGAGCCGCTGCCCGCCGCCGACGAACCCGTCGCCCAACCGGCTAGCGAGACGCACCGGCCGTCGAACTTCACCAACGCCTCGCCTTTTCAGAAGAAGAGCCGCGAGAAGGACCCGGTGGGTCTATACATCATGCTCTTTGCGGGCGTGGCGCTGCTGGCGTTCATCGCGGCGCTGGTGCTTATCTTCGGCCTCCAGCCTCCGACGCTGCCGCCCGCGCCGTGAGCCTCCCGTCTGCGCCTCCGACGCTGCGGTGCCGCCGCGGCGTACCGGGACCGGTCAAGGCGAATCCGGATAGTCCGGCTTGGCGGATCGTCGAACCCGTTCTCCTGCTCGAAAACCTGGGCGGCGGCGCGCCCGCTCAGGCCACCCGTGTGCGCACGTTGCACGACGGGGCGAACTGGCGGGTGCTCTTCGAGGCCGACGCCCGCGCGCCGTGGGCAACGCTGACGGCACGTGACGCCCAGCTCTGGACGGAGGAAGTCGTCGAGGTGTTCTTCGACCCGGTGGGTGACGGGCTGAGTTACTTCGAGGTCGAGATCAATCCGCTCGGCGCGGTGTGCGACCTCGTGCTGCGGCGGACGGCGAGCGGTTGGCGCAAGGATTTTGGCTGGGACGTGGACGGCCTCGCCAGCCACGCGCGGCGGACCGCAACCGGCTGGGCAGCGGAACTATCGATTCCCTTCGCCGCGCTCGGAGCAGACTCTGTGTCAACGGAAGGCAGTCCGTGGCGGGTGAACTTCCTGCGCATTGACCGTCCGGGCGGCCCGGGGAGCGAGCGCCGCGAACTCAGCGCATGGTCACCGACCGGGATGGCGAACTTCCACCGCTACGAGCGTTTCGGCACCGTGGAGTTCATGGCGTGAAGCTACCGGGCTAGCAGAAGCTCCGTCGCCTCGCCCTCCCAACGGTCAAAGATCAGCTCGCCGTTCTCAATGCGTAGCAGGGCATCCAGCCGGCGGACCGGCGCGATCCGGGCCGCGATCTCCGGCCAATCTGCCAAGGCCGGCAGGTAGACGCTCGCATCACGCACTTCCGCGTGGAGTTCCCCTTGCCGCGCAACCGACCCAATGATCCCGCGCGCCGTGAAGTAGTCGGCGTCTTGCGTCGCCTGCACATCGGCGATCTCCAACGCGCCGCGGCGAAACAGCAGCGTCGAACGCACGTAATCCAGCGGCGCGCCGCGCACGTTGAGGCGGCTGCCTTCCACGTTGAGGTAGCCTCCCACGTTGGGGTTGCCAGCCACGGCGCTCAACCGTCCGTTGACCGACATGCGGCCGGCGAGTTCCGGTGCGTTGGGACCGATCAACCGGGCAAACGCCCCGAGGTCTTCCAAGCGCGCGTCCACGTTGCCGGAAAACCCGGCTGCTTGCCACCAACTCCCTGCTCCCGTCCAATGCAACGCCGCTCCATCCATGGGCGGCAGCGGATATTCGCCCGAGAGCGCGAGGCGGTTGCCATCCTGGCGAAGGTCAAAGCGGTTCAACTGCACGCGACGGTTGACCACGAGAGCCTGCACTTCCAGGCTCCGCCAGCGGCGGTCTTCCCAACGAAATCCCGTCGCATGCGCGGACAGCGAGGTCTGTGCGGCCGGAAGGTTAGCCGGGTCGCCACGAAACGTGAAGCTCGCCTGCGCAACCTCGCCGTCTACCGTGCCGCGTACTCCGAGCAGGCGCGCGAACGGCGCCAGGGCCGTGCGGCGCATCGTCGCGGCGACTTCCAGCGGGGCTTCGGCGCGCGCCAGGTCTACTGCCCCTTGAACGCGCACCTCGCCGTCGTCGAATCGTAAGTTCCCCTCCCATTTCAGATGGCCACGGCCCAGGCGGGTGAGGTCGAGAGTACCGTTGGCGGCTGTCGTGTCGTTGCGGTCGGACGCGCCGGAGAAGGTCAGGCGTCCTTCCTTCCAGAAAGTTCGACCGTGTGCGCCGGGCGTGGTCCACGCAAAACCAGGCTCCTCTATCCGTACCTCACGAATCTCGAACGCGCCGGGATCGCTGCGTTTGCCTGTCGCAGACAAGCCGAGCAGCCGCAGGGTACCGGGACCGCGCCGGAGACAAAGGTCGTCCATCTGGACCGAGAACTCAGCCGGTTGCCAGTTCGCACCTAACCAACCGCCACAACTTGCCGCAGACAAATCAAGGGTCCCGCGAACGCCTTCCAAACAGATGGACGAGCCTCCCCCCAAGAGCCGGAACGACGCTTGCGCAACGCTCAGGTCCGTACCGCCCCTCAAGGTCCGCACGCGCACTGCTTCCAAATGCGTGGTGCCGAAAAGCCCGCCGCGTACATGGCTGATGGTTGCTTTGTAGCCGCGCCGCGAAGCCTCCCAGGCGAACGCCGTCCGCAACGCACCGTGCCAAACGGGCGGTAGCACGAGGAGCGCAGGGCTGAGCGTGATCACGGCCAGCCCGATACCAGCCCATCGCCAAAATCGGCGGGTGCCGTTGGCCGGCAGCGTGACAGGCAAAGTGGCTGGAGTGATCGGAAGGGTGGCGGCGCTGGGCATCTTTGCGGCCACGCGGGGGGCGGCGGGCTGTCTACACAGACGGTCGCCCGTTGGTCTTCATTCAAGCGGAGTGCGCGATGGCACGGTAGTCGGCGTCGGGGTCGCCGCGGGGATGATCTCGACCCGGTGGCCGGGGCCGAGCTTTTGCTGGAGCTGCTCGACCAACAGGCGTTGTGCTTCCGCCGGCATGCCATCCTGGCTGGCCTTGAGCCGTGCCTCCATCATGAGAGTATTTACTTCGAGGGTCATGTCGTCGGTAGACACAGGATTCCACAGGCCGTCCTCCATCGTTAGCACGTCGAGGTGGCGCTGCTCGACGCTCAACACCCGTGGCGCGGGGAGTTGCAGCCGGACGACCGCCGCGTCGGGACCGAGCACCGCGACGTTGAAGCCGCCGTCGAGCTTGTAGCCGACCTTTACGTGGTAAATCCCGCGCAAGCGGAGGTGCTTGGTACTGCCCAGCCAACTGTCCTCGGTCTCGCGTTCGGCGGTCGCATCGCGTTCGAGGACAGCGAGTTCGAGCACCGGACGCGCCTGTTCGAGGACGACCTGTTCGTTGACGGTCACACGCGGCTGCATGCCTGTCACCGCCGCCACGGCCTCGCCCACCCGGCTGCCCCAGGCGAGGGTAGCTGCGGCGCTCCGTTCCGCACGATAGAACAGGAAGCCCGCCAGCAGGGCGAGGATCAACAACGCGAGCAGGAAGGTCCACCCGCACCCGAGCCCCCTGCGGTTTGTGCGACTAGCCTCCGGCTCTTCCGCGACATCGTCAGGCACGGGAACGAGCATACCGCACGGACTCTACCCAGGCAACGCACCCCACAAAAAGTAACGCCCGCCGCATCCGATGGATACGACGGGCGTCTGTTCCCCCCAGAACAATCTTCTAAAATCTGGTTAACTTATAAGCGGCACTTCCCGAAGCTGCAAGGACAATTATAAGTTTTTTTAATCTGCGTCGGCATTTGGAGCGGTGTGCTTCCTGCCAACGCGACCAAATTGCCATAACAACTCGTGAACGCAAGCAGCAAATTTGCAACGGTTCCGTCACCCGCCCTTTTGGAGCAAGCCGATGACGGCGCGTTCCAAGACCAGGCGCGGCTCTAATTGGCCGGTGACGAGTTGCACGTTGGCCTGGAGACAGGCCGACATCCCCTCGCGTAGTTCGTCCAGGCCGTAGCGGTGCGCTTCGGCCGCCGCGAAGCCGAGGCCGAAAGTATTCACCGTGCCGTCCTTCTTGCGCGGCAGGTGCGCGGTGGCTTCCTCCGGCAACCGGGCGATGGTCTTGCCGAACTCGAACGGCGACCCCGGCCGGCCAAGGCGATGGCGGGTTTGCAGGTCTTTAACCAGCAGAAGGTTGCGCACGGTCGGCGCGATGGCCACCAGCAGCAGGCCGATGGCGCTCTCCCCCTGGTAGAAAAGCTGGTCGATCAGCACGAGCGCCCCGTCGAGGTCGCGCCGGGAGATGGCGTTGCCCAACTCGAAGATCACTCCCGCGCGCGACATCGGCACCAGCCGGCGCACGGTGTCGGCGTCCACGCGGCGCTCGGGCGCGGTGCCCAGGAAGAGGTCGATCTTTTCGAGTTCGTTCTCGATCTGGCGGGTGTCGCCGCCGGTCAGCAGGGTGAAAAGCTCGCTGGCCTCGCCGGTGAGGTCCAGGCCACGGGCGCGGGCGCGTTCCTCCACCACGACGGCGGCTTCTTCCTCCCAGCCGCTCCGGGAAGCGTCGAGCCGGTCGAAGGCCTGCGTGTCGGCGAGCTTGGTAAGACCCTTGTAGAACGTCCGGCGCTTGTCGGGCTCCGGGGCGCTGAGCAGGAAGCGGATTTCGGGCGGGAGGCCGGCTTTGAGGAGGGTCAGGAGTTCTTCGAGGGCTTCGAGGACGCCGTTGGATCGGCCGATGGGGCTGTCGCCGAGCACGTTGGCGCTCTTGAGCCACACGAGTTTGCCGCCGAAGAACGGCAGCGTGCGCAACGCCGCAATCGTCTCGTGGACCCTTGCCGCACCCGTGGCGGCATTGTCGGCCGCACCATCGACCACCTCCAGGCCGAACTCCCCCGCGTCCGGCGGTGTCAGTTGGTCGGCGAGTTCACGCGCGGCGGCCTTGACCGCGCCCTCGTCGCTGCCGACGATGGCGAAGATGTTCTTGGCTTTGGGTTCGGCGGCCTTGGGCATAGAAAAAAGGAGGATCGGCTACTGCGCCAGCCGGGCGTATTCCTTGGTGAAAGTGTCGTAGTCCTTGTACTTGTCGCCGTAGATCTTGGTGATCGCGTCCGGGAACGGCGTGTTGTCGAGGATCAAGCCTACAAAATTCGGGAACCGCTCGGGCGGGTTCTTGGTCATGAGGAAACGTACCAACTTCTCCGAACTCTGGTAAAATTGCGCCACATCGCGCGGGTCGTCAGGGTAGCTCTCGGTGGCGACGAGCTTGTCCAGAGGCAGTGTCGCCATCTGGAAGCGTTGCAGGAGGCGCTGGTTGTACTGGCCCATGCGCGCGCCGGTGCTCTGGCCGCTCATGTGTTCGGCGAAACCCTCGCCCAGCCACTTCGGCCAGTGCTTGCCGGGGTACAGGCGCGCGACGATGGCGTGGGTCGTCTCGTGGGCAAGCGTCTGGGAATCGAAGATCCCCGTACGGCTGTCGCGGATGTTGAGGAACAATTCGTCGCCCCGCGCGAAGCTCGACGACCACTCCGGGGCGTTCGCCGCGGGCAGGAAGCCCTTCCAGTCCTTCTCGTCCTCGAAGATGAACACGTGCGACTTGCGCGCGTAGCGGTCCGGCCCCGCTCCGAGCACCTTGGCGACGTAGGCAAGATGGAACTCGATCTCGATGGTCACGCGCTTGGCCTCGGTGATGCGCCGGTAATGCAGGATGAAGTGCGGGGTCTCGGCGTTGAGCCAGGCAGCCGGGCGGATGGCGAGCGCCGTCTGGCCGACGGGGCTGATGTCGGCGGTGACGAGTTGGCCGGGTGGTTTCTCCACGACGGCTGGATCTTCGGCGCGCAGGCTGCCAACGGCGACCGCCAGAAGAACGAGAATGAAGGGGAAGCGACCGTACTTCACGGGCGCACACCTTACCGGCGCGCGCCCGTGGCAACAAGCCTCGTCTGGAGGGCTACGCCGCGTCCTTGGGCGCGTCGCCGCGGAAGGCGTCGAGCGTGCCCGCCGGCGGGACAGGCAGCTTCACCGGCTTGCCCGTGGCTGCCGACTCGTAGAGCGCCTCCATGATGCGCTGATCCTGGAGCCCCTCCTCGCCCGGGGTGTAGGGACGCTTGTTGTCGAGCACGCAGCCGGCCATGTGGTCCATCTCCAGCGCGAACTGGTCCTTGGGACTGATGCTCGGGTGCTCCTTGTATTCCACCTTGCCCTCGGCGTGGGCAGCCTCCATCTCCAACCCCTTGTACGGGAACGCCGGGTCCATGCCGAACCAACCGTCTTCCGCGTTGACCCGGTAGCGCTGTGTGCGGTGTGTCGCGTAGCTCGTCATGGCGTTGCACAGGACCCCCGAGGGGAAGCGCAGTTGGAAGATCATCGTCTCCTCGACCTCCTTGAACCGCGGATCGTCCGTCGGCTGCCGGCTCATGGCGAAAACTTCTTCCGGCTCTTCGCCCAACAGGAAGCGGAAGGTGTTCAGGCAATACAGCCCCACGTCGGGCAGCGCGCCGCCGCCGGCGAGCTTCTTGTTCTGGCGCCACTGCTTGGGGTCGCCCTGGTTCTGGCCGTTGGTGCCTTCGATGGCCTTGACCGCGCCGTACTTGCGTTCGCGCACCCATTGTTGCAGCAGCCGGTGGTGGGGCTCGTACTGGATGCGGTAGGCGATCATCAGGTGACGCTCCGCCTTCTTGCAGGCGGCGATCATCGCCTCGCACTCGGCGGCGGAGTTGGCCATGGGCTTCTCGCAGAGGATATGCTTGCCCGCCTGCGCGCCACGCACGGTGTACTCGGCGTGCATCCCGTTGGGCAGGACGATGTAGACCACCTGCACGTCCGGGTTGTCCTTCAGTTGGTCGTAGGTCTCGTAGGTGTAGACGCTCTTTTCCGCAACGCCGTGCTGGCGGGCGACTTCGAGTCCCTTGTTGCGGTCGCCGCTGACCAGCGCCGCCAGCCGCGCCTGCTTGCACTCGCCGAACGCCGGGATGATCTGGTCGAGCGCGAGATGGCCCAGGCCGACGACCGCGAAGCCGACGCGTCTTTCCGGCGGGAGCGGCTCGGGCGTCTCGCCTTCCTGTTGCTCGGTTTTGGCGTGGAGCGGCGGGAGCTTGAGCGGGTCGGGTTTTTCGTCGGAATGCGCTTGGGCCGCCGAGGGGAGGATTTCGCCCGCCAGCGTGGCGGCGACGAGGCCGCGGCCGGCGCGGGCAAGGAAGCTTCGGCGCGAGACGGTGGCGGGATCAGGGGTTTCGTCGGGCATAAGGTTCGGAGGAGAGAGGTTTCTCCTCTGAATCAAACCCCGCCAGTCTTCCGGTCCTACGAAACTAGGTGCCGGACCCCTCGGCCAGCCGGTTGATCGTCGCCGCCGCGTAGGCCGCGCCGAAGCCGTTGTCGATGTTGACCACCGTTACGCCGCTGCCGCAGGAGTTGAGCATCCCTAAGAGCGCCGCCAGCCCCCCGAAGCTCGCCCCGTAGCCGATGCTCGTCGGCACGGCGATGACCGGAATGCTGACCAACCCCGCGACCACGCTCGGCAAGGCACCCTCCATCCCGGCGACGACCACCAGCACGCGGCACGCGTCCAGCCGCCCGCGCACGGCCAGGAGCCGGTGCAGTCCGGCCACGCCCACGTCGGTGATGAGATCAACGGGATTTCCGAAGGTTTCCAGCGTCACGCGGGCTTCCTCCGCGACGGGCAGATCGGTCGTGCCCGCGCAGATCACGCCGACCCTGCCCGCGAGGCGCGGGAGGGGTTCGCGTTCGACGACGATGCACCGGCCCCGTGCGTGGTACTTTGCCGCCGGCAGGACTTCCGCCACCGCCGCGAAATGTTCCGGCGTCGCGCGCGTGCCGAGGACGACCGGGTCATGCGCAAGGACCGTCCCCGCAATGGCGGCGACCTCCGCCGGCGTCTTGCCCTGGCAGAAGATCACCTCCGGGAACCCACACCGCCGCCGCCGGTCGGTGTCCACCCGCGCGAAACCGAGATCGACGAAGTCCGGCGATTTCTGCCCGGGTCCGTCCGCTGAAAGAGAAAGGTCCATCCGTGTGGGATGGACCTTGTTCGTGCCGGCTCACGCTGTCAACGTACGGCTGGCCGATCTGCTGCCTGACCCGGCTCAGGCTTGCGCCCGGCGGAGGCGCACGACGAACCCCGCGACACCTGCCAAGCCGAGCACGCCCAGCACGTAGGTCGAAGGTTCCGGCACAGCGGCGTTGATCGTCGTCAGCGAGAGGTGAGGTTGCCCGCCGTGGTGTTGAGTTCGGTGGATCGGAAGGTGCCGTCCGAGTTCGTGTCGCGATAGGAGCCTGTCGTGCTTGTGCCGACAGTCGGTGTGCCAGGGTTGGAGGTCAGCGGCGTCAACACGGTCTAATAATTGGCGCCGGTCGAATCCGTGAAGGTGAGCACGATGGCGACATTGTTGTCAGTGAAGTAAATGGGGGTCGTCAACGTGTTGAGATTGGAGAAGCTGGCCGCCCGCAGCGCCGTCGTCGTGCCCGTGTTGGCGGAGATGGTCAGCGTGCCGCCGAAGCCGCCGATGTAGTCAGACACCACCGAACCGGTCGAGGTCGGGGTGTATGTGTCGTAGAAGTCCACGAACACCGCACCCGTCTGGGCAGTCGTGCCCGCGGCCACGCCGTAGCCGAAGGTCATACCGCTGAGTTCCTGCCGGACGGTCGTCGCGCCGGCGGCAAAGTTGATGTCGTCTAGGGCCGTCGGCAGAGTGCCAAAGTTGGTGGTCAGACCCGTGGTCGAAAGCTGCGAGTAGAGGACGCCCGCCCCGAACGAAGCAGACGCGCCGCAGAGTGCGGAGACGGTGAGGATGAGTGCAAATTTGAGCAAGCGCATGTTCTTTGATTCCCTTGGTTTGTCGCCCGGCCAACTCCAGGCGTCGTGCCCTTATCCGTGCCAGCCCGGCAAGCAAAATCTCAAGAAATTATAGGCGTAACCGGCTGACAGGCCAGCAGTTCGCCGCGGATCAGCCCCGGGCTGCTTCGGAGCCCGCCAACGACGAGGAGAGCCAGCGCATCGGCACCATCTTGCTTTCGTGAAAGCCGTGCCGATGGAAGAAATGCTTGGACATCTCGTCGGGCCGGTCGGTCAGAAGCGTGATCCGCAGGAAATCTTTTTGCCGCGCGAACTCCTTGGCGTACTCGATCAACTGCGCGCCGAAACCCATCCCGCGGTGGTCGTGGCTGATGACAAGGTCTTCCAGAATGATGACGGACCCGCCCTCGGCCGTGCTGATGGTGAACAGCAGGTTGATCATCCCGAGAATCTTGCCGTGGGTGCGCAGCACGAAGATGCGCCCGCGGTTGGGCTGCTCGATGATGAGTTGCAGGCCGCGAAGTTGTTTGCCCGTGTCCGGCTTGAAGTCGGCCTCCTTACTAAAGAGGTCGTGCAGGAGTTCGGCCAACTGCGGCAAATCCTCCACGGTGGCCGGCTCGATGCGGGTTTCGCTCATGGGCGCGCCTGTCATGTCACAGAACCGGGCAAATGGGAAGCCTGCGCGCGCGAAAACTTTCGCGATCTGTCTATTCTGAAGCCGTTTGACAAGGGCGCGGCCCCTGCTAGCCTGTCCGTTCCGCTGAACCCGCCTGCTTAGACATTTTTCCGAGGATCGACCATGAAACGCACCTACCAGCCCTCCAAGCGCACCCGCAAACGCCAGCACGGCTTTCGCGCCCGCATGGCGACCAAGGCCGGCCGGGCCATCCTCTCACGCCGTCGCCGCTGGGGCTGCAAGCGCCTCCTGCCCAAGGGTGCGGAGATGCAGTACGCCCGGCACACGCAGGCTTGAGCGAGACGCCGCCTGCCAATTTGCCTTCTGACGAAACGGGGCACCCGGCCGAAAGGTCAGGTCAGCCCCGTTTGCGTTTTCCGAAGGCGGCGCGGCTGACGACGAGCGGGGAGTTCCGGCGCGTGCGCGAGCAGGGGCGTTCGTGGCCGGGGAAGTTCCTCGTTCTCGGCGTGCTGACCGGCGCACCACCCGACGGTGCGGGGCCGGCGCGGGTGGGGTTCGTGAC
>CAXUIU010000026.1:0-9780 GCA_964250955.1 uncultured Chthoniobacterales bacterium
GAACACACGGCAGGTCGGTTACGGTGATGATTCATGGGATGAGAGGCGGCTGGATGATGAACCTCTCACCAAGCAGGAAGCGAACCACCGTCATGCCATTTCTCTCTGTGAAACGCATTTTCCCGGGAGGAATGGACCTGATTTTTGGTCCCCGGTGCGTCCGGAACAGCCTTTTTGCCCGATTATTTTGCCTCCGCGGCGCGGACTTCGGAGAAAAATGCTCGCAGCTTCGCCGGGTCTTTGCGTCGGCGGTCGTCCGTTTTCTCAATACCGCTCGCCACGTCCACCCCGGACGGGCGTACGAACCGGCTCGCTTCCGCCACGTTCCCCGGGGGCACACCGCCGGGAAGAATTACCCGCCACCCGCCCACCACGCCTTCGCGCACGGCACGCGCGGCGAGTGTCCAATCAGTGGTCCGCCCCGTGCCGCCGTAGGCGTGTGGATCGTACGCGTCGAGGACGATCCACGACGTGCCGAATGTCCCGGCCGTCCGGAGGTCTTTCTCACCACGTACCCGGAGCGCCTTGGAAAAAGGGATTCTTTCTGCCGCCAGCGCGCCGCAGAATGCCGGGTCCTCGTCGCCGTGGAGTTGCACGGCGTCCACCAGGCCGTCGCCAAACAGGCGTTCGATCTGCGTGTGGGGAGCGTTGACCACGACGGCGACGCGCCGGACCGTTCCCGCGAGCGCGCGCAGCCAGTCCGCGTCGCGCGCGGGATCGAGGCAGCGCGGCGAGCCAGGATAGAAGTTCAGCCCGAGCGCGTCCGCGCCGAGCGCCGTGGCGAGGTCGGCGTCGTCGGGATGGGTGACACCGCAGATCTTGACGCGCAGGCGGCTGTCGGGCTTGGACGGGAGGAACATGGCGTTCAGACCGGCCGCCGGGTCACCCCGGGGAGAGATCCTTCCAGTTTGGCGAGCAGGCGCTCGATGCTGAAGGGTTTGGGCAGCAGACCACGCACGCCGGGCTCGGTGAGGAGTTCGCGCGCGCGTTGTTTTTCGCCGTGGCCGGACATGAGCACCAGCGGCGGCAGTGGACGCGGGGGCGTGAGGGCGCCGAAGTCGTGGACCTTGCGGATCATGCCGTAGAGTACCGCGCCGTCCATGATGGGCATCGAGAAGTCGAAGAGGAACAGGTCGTACGCCTTGCGGATCGCCAGCTCGAACGCGTACTCCGGACTCGGCGAGGTGTCCACCCGGCAGTGGGTGAAGGCCGTGAGGGTGTCGCGCAGAAACCGCAGCACGTCCACGTCGTCGTCCACCACCAGTACGGCGTGGACCGGCGGTTCGTGAACGGCGGCGTCGGCGGGCGGCGGCATGGTTCCCTCTTTGTTTTGTTCCCCGGGCGCGACTATGCTAGCGGCAACGCAGACGGGTTCCAACGGTTTTCCCTCCCCGTGTGCGCTGGCCACCGTATGAATTCTCTTTTCCAAGAACTCGCCGTCGCCCTGCGCGAGCGCCTCTCCGTCATCGCTGACCGTGCCACCTACGCGCGCGACCCGCAGGAACACCTGCGCCGCCTCCAAGAGGCTTCCGGGCGGATCGTCGCGCTCCAAGAACAACTACCCACCCCGGTTGATCCGATGCTCGCTCACTACCTCCAGCGATGCAGTTACGACAAGGCACTCGCATGGTTGGAATCAACCGGCGCCACAGTGTAAAAGCCCATTTTTCTCATGTACGATTTTTCAATGTTGATAAATCATGGCTTCTTATCTTGGTGTGCGCGCTCGTCACTGTAGCGGTCCACCTTGAAGTTTTCGCCCGGTACTCTGCCGTCCGTGCTCTGGTGTGGCTTGATAGACAACGCAGAAGTTTTCAACCGGGAAGAATCTAATTCGGCGACCTGCGACGGCGAGCGGTTGATGCCGAGTTCGTAGGAGCCATCGGCCGGGGTCAGGCCCGTGCGTGGCGTCGGCACGAAGGTGCGCACGGCGAACACGGCGTTATATCCGGTGGGTAGGTGGCGGTGGTTTTCGACGAACTCCGTCGGGTTGTAATAATTGCTGTAGTCGCGCGCGAACTGCGAGCGGTACATGCCGATGTTGATGTTCTTGCGCACCTCGAAGTGCAGGTGCGCCTCGTAGAGTCCGAAGGCGGTGCCGATGGTGGCGATCTGCTGGCCGCGTGCGACGGCCTGCCCCTCGTGCACGAGCATCTGGTCCACGTGGCCGTAGAGGCTGTCCACGGTGTGGATTGCGCCGTTGTCGGTCGGTTCGCGGAAGCAGTGGCGCACCATGACGACGTTCCCCCAACCCAGGTGCATGTTGCCGGCCAAGACGACGATGCCCGCGCCGATGCTGTACACCGGGTCACCCAGGTCGGTATTGCCGCCGCGGTCGCCATCCCAGTCGTCGCCGAGATGGCCATTGGGGGTCATGCCGCGGGCCTTGTGGTAGCCGACGCCGTCGGGTTTGCCCACGGGGAGGTCGAAGCCATCGGCCAGACGGACGTTGGCGACCGGGCCGACGACATCCGAAGGTTCCCAACCGTGCAGGGAGGTGGCCGGACCGGTGAGGAGAAGCGCGCCCGCCGCAAGGCAGACCATTGGAAGGAAAGGTCGCATGGTTTCGGTCCGCTCCCTTAAAGGGGGGAAGAAGCCCGCTGGCAAGGGTTTTCTCCGGCGGGCAGACCGTTTCGCGCGCGGGGTAGATAATGGTTGCCGCCGTCTTCGCGGCGCGGTTAGCCTGTCGCACGCCGCCCCGTCCCATGGATGTCCTGACCTTTCTCGGAACCGCCTGCGGCATCCCCATGGCGGATCGGTTCCCGTCGTCGATCCTGCTGGAGTCCGGCGGCCGGCGCTGGCTCCTGGACGCCGGCGAACCGTGCAGCCAGCGGCTCAAGGCGATGGACGTGCCGTTCGCCTCGTTGGACGCTGTTTTCATCAGCCACGGGCACTCGGACCACCTCTCAGGGTTACCGATGATCATCCAGGGTGCGTGGTTGGAAGCGCGCCGCGAACCATTGCCGCTCTACCTGCCGGCGGAGTTGATTGCACCGGTCCGCACGTGGCTGGAGGCGGTCTACCTCCCGGAGAAGCTGGTTGGCTTCCCGATCCAGTTCCACGCGTGGGAGACGCTCCTGGGTGGAGCGGCGACCCTCGACGAGGGCCGGCTGCGGGTATCGGTCAATCCGTCTACGCACCTCGATGGCCTGCGCGCGTCCATCGCCCCTGGTGCGAAGGACCGGTTCCTGGCGTACAGCATCATTCACGATTGGGAGGGCAAGCGGCTGATCTATTCCGCGGATCTTGGCCGACCGGAGGACATGACAGCGATCCTCGACCGGCCGTGCGACCTGCTGGTTTGCGAATTGGCGCACTTCGAGCCGGAGGAACTCTTCGCGTTCCTCGCCGACAAGCCGGTGCGCCGGGTCTGCCTGACGCACCTGACGGCGGAGTTCGCCACGCGGACGGACGAGATTTGTGCGCTGGGCCGCGAAACCCTGCGTGGGGTCGAGGTTACCGCGGCGTCGGACGGGATGCGGGTGGAGTTCTAGAAACCGCGCGTCGCCAGAAAAAACACGATCCCCGACGCCACGAGGCAGTACGCGCCGAACCACTGCCACTTGCCCGTCTCCAGCCATTGCGAGAGCCAGCGCAGCGCCACCAACCCCGCCAGGAAGCTGAACACCATCCCCACCAGGCCGGGGGCGAGCAGCGAGCCGAGGTGCAGCGGCGTTCCCCCGCTGGCAACGGCTTCCTTGTTCGCCTTGAGCAACCGCAACGCCTCGCGCCCGACGAGCGGCGGCGTCAACACCACCGCCAGTGCGAAGCTGAACCGCTCCGCCGTCGCGCGGCTGATCCCGCGCAGGAGCCCGGCGGAAATCGTGGCGCCGGAGCGCGAGAACCCGCGGAACGGCAGACACAACCCCTGCACGACTCCAATGACCGCCGAGGAGGGGGTGTCCGTCTGCTCCCCGCGCGCCTCGACGGACACCGTCTCCGAACGGCGCCAACCCGCGACCAAAATCAGGATGCCCACGCCGAACAGGGCGGCGGCGATGAGCGTCAGGTTATCGAAGAGCAGTTCGATCTCCGCCTTGTCCTGACCGTGCATGAACGCTTTTTCGATCAGGGTCTTCAGTCCGAGGCCGATCACCGCGGTGCAGGCCGTAGCGACCACGACCTGCTTGACCGTTTCATTGAACGTGCCGCGCGAGGCGAAGTAATCCTGACGCCATTGTCTCCAGAAATACACGATGACCGCGAACATCGTGCCGGTGTGCAGCATGATGAGCAGGAACGTCATCTCCGGGCTGCTGATCGGCTTCTCGTGGAGCAGCTTGGCCGCCACGATGACGTGGGCCGAGCTGGAGACCGGCAGCAGTTCGCAGAATCCCTGGATGATCGCGAGCAAAAGGACGTGGAGATAGTTCACGCCCGCTTATCTAGCGGTCCCGGCCGGACCTGCCAAGCGCCGTTTGCGTGACGGGTCAAATCGCGTCCGTGCCGCGTTCCTCGGTGCGGATGCGAATCACTTCCTCCACCGGGTACACGAACACCTTGCCGTCGCCGATCTTACCCGTCTTGGCCGCACGCACGACGGCGTCCACCGTGCGCTGCACCCGCTCGTCCTCCAGCACGATCTCGAACTTCACCTTGGGCAAAAAATCGACGGTGTACTCGCTGCCCCGGTAGATCTCCGTGTGCCCCTTTTGTCGGCCGAAGCCCTTGACCTCGCTCACCGTCATGCCATCGACCCCGACTTCGGCGAGGGCTTCCTTCACGTCCTCCACCTTGAAGGGTTTGACGATGGCCTCGATTTTCTTCATGACGGCTCCATTCTTCCGGCGTAGCGGGCCGAAAGGCAAGCGGTGAAATCGGGGAATTTCCCTAGGGCTCCAAAAACGTTTTGGCCCCGGCCCTTTTTGTGCTACACAGACGCGCCATGTCGAAAACAGCACTGATCACCGGCATCACCGGTCAGGACGGCTCGTACCTTTCCGAACTCCTCTTGGAGAAAGGCTACGAGGTGCACGGACTCATCCGCCGCGCGTCCACGTTCAACACGGAGCGCCTGGACGCCATCTACCAGGACCCCCACAACAGCAGCGCGCGGCTCTTCCTGCACTACGGCGATCTCGCCGATAGCGCGTCGATCTCCAAGCTGATCGGCGACCTCAAGCCCGACGAGGTCTACCACCTGGGCGCGCAGAGCCACGTGCGCGTGTCTTTTGACGTGCCCGAGTACACCGCCGACGTGACGGGCACGGGCACCGCGCGCTTGCTGGAGGCGATCCGGCAGAGTTCGCCCAAGAGCCGTTTCTACCAGGCCAGTTCCTCGGAAATGTACGGCCTCGTGCAGGCGGTGCCGCAGTCCGAGACGACGCCCTTCTACCCCCGCAGCCCGTACGGCTGCGCGAAGGTGTATTCCTATTGGCTCACGGTGAACTACCGCGAAAGCTACAACATGCACGCGAGCAACGGCATCCTCTTCAACCACGAGAGCCCGCGCCGCGGTGAAACCTTCGTCACCCGCAAGATTACCCGCGCCGTCGCCCGCATCGCTGCCGGCGTGCAGAAGAAACTCTACATGGGCAACCTCGACTCCAAGCGCGACTGGGGCTACGCGCCCGAGTACGTCGAGGCCCAGTGGCGGATGCTCCAACAGGACAACCCCGACGACTACGTCATCGCCACGGGCGAGACGCACACGATCCGCGAGTTCCTCCAGGAGAGTTTCGGCATGCTGAACATGGACTACGAGAAGTACGTCGAGATCGACCCGCGCTACTTCCGCCCGGCGGAGGTGGACCTGCTCATCGGCGATCCTTCCAAGGCCAAGCGCCAACTCGACTGGGTGCCTAAGACCACGTTCAAGGACCTCGTGCGCATCATGACCGACGCCGATGTCGCGCTGCTCAAGCACCAGATGAGCGGCAAGGACATCCGGATGTGATGGCTGCACCCAAGAAAATTTTCATCGCCGGCCATCGCGGGCTGGTGGGCAGCGCCATCCTACGCGCGGTCCAGGCACGCGCCGACGCGGGCGACCCGTGGGAAGTCGTCACGCGCTCCCGGCGCGAACTCGACCTGCTTGACGCCGGCGCGGTGCGGGCCTTCCTGCTCGCCGAGCGGCCGGGGTACGTCGTCATCGCCGCGGCGAAGGTCGGCGGCATCAAGGCGAACAACGACTTCCCGGTCGACTTCCTGCTGGATAACCTCAAGATCCAGAACAACCTCATCGAGTCGTCGTACGCTGCCGGGGTGGGCAAGCTGCTCTTTTTGGGGAGTTCGTGCATCTACCCGAAGTTCGCCCCGCAGCCGATCCACGAGGAATCCCTCCTGACCGGCAGCCTGGAGCCGACGAACGAGCCTTACGCCCTCGCCAAGATCGCGGGCATCAAGCTTTGCCAGGCGTACCGGCGACAGCATGGCGCGGACTTTATCAGCGCCATGCCCACGAACATGTACGGGCCATACGACAACTTCGATTTGCAGACCTCGCACGTCCTGCCGGCGATGATCCACAAATTCCACCTCGCCAAGGCGGCTAACAAGTCGTCGGTCACGCTGTGGGGCACAGGGTCGCCGCGGCGCGAGTTTTTGCACTCGGAGGATCTGGCCGCCGCGTGCCTGGTGCTGCTGGAAAACTACAGCGCCCCCGAACACATCAACATTGGTTCGGGCTACGACGTGACCATCAAGGAACTGGCCGAGACGGTGCGTGAGGCCGTCGGCTACCGCGGCGAGATCGAGTGGGACACGACCCAGCCCGACGGCACGCCGCGCAAGCTCATGGACAATTCACGCATGCGCGCACTGGGCTGGGAAC
This sequence comes from uncultured Chthoniobacterales bacterium, assembly GCA_964250955.1. Lineage (GTDB taxonomy): Bacteria > Verrucomicrobiota > Verrucomicrobiia > Chthoniobacterales > SZAS-18 > CAHJWO01. The sequence continues at coordinate 6,773 of CAXUIU010000026.1, forward strand.
CGGAGATCGCGTTGCCCGACGGCATCCGCGACGCGTACCGGTGGTTCCTGGAGAACGACCTCGGCGCGAAGGCTGCCTGACGGTTCAGCGGCGCTCCACGCCGCCGCCGGCCGTGGCGGTGAGTTCGCGGCGGAAGTACCCTTCCAACTCCGCGCCGAACGCCTTTGCCCCCTGCCCTGGCGGCACGTGGAACCGCTCGCCCAAGGTCACCCGGATGGGCAGCGGCAGGGGCGGCGTCTGCCACCACGGCCAACGCTTGCCCATGAAAAGCACAGGCGTCTCGATGAACACCGTCTGCACCGGCGCGCTGGCCAGCGACGCCATCAGCGCAAAGCCGTTCTTGAAGCGGTTGACCGGCGCCTCGACCGTGCGGGTGCCCTCGGGGAACATCAAGAGGTTGTCCCCTGCCAGCAGCGCGTCGCGCCCGCGCCGGATGAACTCCGTGCCCTCACCCATCGGCAGGTAACCCGCCAAGCCCGACGAAATCCCCATGAAGGGATTGGTGGCGATGCTCTTTTTCATCACGCACACCAGCCGCGGCAGGCGGGCGAGAAAATGGGTGGCGTCCATGAGCGTGGCGTGGTTGGGCGCGAAGATCGTGCCGCGGGTCGCGTGTAGCCGTTCGCCCTCGGGGAACTCCACCCGGAAGATGCCGACCGCCTCCGTGTAGCGCGCATACAAGCGCATCCCGCGGTGGATCAACCCCTGGCAAAGCCCGCGTCGGCGCGAACGGTTTCGCACGAGGGCAGCGAGCACGAGACAACCCGCAATCACTCCCAGCCCCAGCGCGCCGTACACCGCGAACCCTGACATCACCCGGCACCAGTCGAACACCTTCCCAGCCGCAGAGCGCCGGTCCACCGGTACGCGGACCACGGGGAGCGTGCCGGTGGGGTTCATAGGACGGGCAGCAGGCTGCGGGCGCGCGGAGCTTCTTCGGCGGCACTGAGCGGGTTCATCGGGGTGTAATTGAACCACAGGTAAGGCGTGCGCCGCAACTGCGCCTCCACGGCGTCGAGCACCGTCTGGAAGTGCGTCCGGGCGGCGGCGAAGTTCTCCGCCCGTTCTGCCTCCGGCTGCGGGCGGTACACCGGCAGAACGTGGACGACCGTGACCTCCGGGTCCGCCTCGTCGGGCACCGCGTACGAGAACACCACCGGCAGCCCGTGCATGATCGCAAGGTGGTAAATCGTGAACGGGAAGCGCCGCCGCGCGCCCAGGAACCAGAAATTACCTAGTTTTGAGCTATACTCCGGGCGGTCGCACTGCATGGCGAGGGAGTTGCCCTCACGCAGGGCGTCGTTCATCGCCAGGACGAGGCGGTTCCAGTCGTTGATCCAGATGAAGGTCACACTCTTGGCGTAGCGGCGGGCGAGGCCGTCGGTGTCCTCGGAGTTGCCGACCTGCTTGCGGATCATGTGGACGTGACCGCCAAAGTCTCCCAGGAAGAACCCCACCAGGTCCGAACGCCCGACGTGCATCGTGCCGTAGAGGGCCGGTTCCTGAGAGGCGAGGAGGGCACGCAGTTCGCTCCCCTGCCCGTCGGCGAAACGCAGCCGCGGCTCGCGTCCGTCGCAGATTTGCAGACGCAGCAGGAGGAACTCCGAGTAGGCGCGGAAATGCGCGGTGCCCTCGCGGCGGGTCGGTTCGCGGCCGAGCACGAGGCGCAGGTATTCGCGCGAATGGCGGCGCTGGCCGGGCAGCGTCCAGTAACCAATGGTCGTGCCAACGTGCGTGGCCAGCCGCATGAACCACGCCGGCAGGTGCCGCAACGCCCACGACAGCGCGACGTAGCCGCCTTCCGGGCCGGGGTTGCGGTCGACCGGCGCGCCCGCCCGGCGGCGCGCACGGGCAAACCCCCGCCGTGTGCCCACCGCCACCGGCAGGGCGACGAAGAGCACGAAAATCAGAGCGTAGAACCACACAGAGTGCATGAGGGTCGGCAACAAAACAGGAATGACGCTTTGGGACAGGAGGAAATTCACGCCGGATTTCCCGGGCAGGCCACGTCAGTGGCCGGTCGCAAACTACAGGTCAAAACCACGTCAGCACCACCTCCCCACCTGACGGGCAAGGCAGGTGCATCGGCCGGCGTTCGTGGATGACCTGGAAAAGCTCTTGCAGGTCGCCCGCCACGGCGGCGGGCACCTGTGAGGGCGCGACGCGGCGGGGTTCTTCGGTCCAGTAAAGTTCCCCGACCGCGTCTTCTGAGGAGGAACCGCCGAGTTCCAAGGCGAAGGCGAAACCGACGTTGGACGCCGCGTCGAGCCGGCGCATCCACGAGCCAACCTCCTCGCCGCCGGTGAGCAGGACCCGTTCGCCGGGGGTCAGAAGCGCGGTGAGCGCCGCGTGCGCACTCAGGTCGGGCTGGCCGGCGAGCGGTGTCAGTTCGCGTACCGGGCAGGCGCGGTTGATGAGCACCTGTTCGATGGCGCTGGGATGAATGCTCGTTTGGAAGAACAGTGGGCTCGCCGTCGGGAAGCTCTCCAGGTAGCGCGCCAGGGTGATCGACTCGCCGAAGGTCGTCGCGTAGATCACCGCGTCATCGGGCTCGATGGGGAAGTCTTTCAAGGCCGCGCCGAGCATCAGGCCGAGCTTGGTCATGCGCCGGACGGCGTTGGAAGGAAAATTCTTCGTCCACTCCCGCGCCCGTTCGTCGGGCGTCGCACCATCGAACGGCCCTTCCGCCGTCGCGCGCCGCACGAATCGCCTAATCATAGCAGAGCAAACAGGCGTAGTGCGCCCCGCCGAAAGCGAAGGCGTTGAGTACCACCCCTGCGTACGGGCTCACGTCGAACGCTTCCGTGGTGACCTGCGGGCTGAAACACGGACCGCGTGTCCCGACCGTGCCCGGCGCGCGTCCGCGGCGAACGCTCTCCACGGCGACGGCGAGTTCCACCAGGGCGCAGCTTCCGAGCGTGTGGCCGAGGGCACCCTTCCACCCGACGAGCGGCGCGTCAGGGAAACATTCCGCCATGTGGCGCGCTTCCAACCGGCCTGCCTCGACC
>CAXUIU010000026.1:9790-20252 GCA_964250955.1 uncultured Chthoniobacterales bacterium
ATGCCGACCCCCTCGGGGTGGTTGCCGGTGAAATGGTACATCTCGTTCACTCCCTCCTGCCCCTCCAGCCGGAAGCCGTCGCCGCCAGCCGCATCACCACGGCCCACGACCGCGAACGCCGCTCCGTCGCCGAGGCCGATGGCCCCGAACGGCCGGTCCGCATAGGGCGCGGGCATCTCGCCGGTGAGGATCTTCATGGCGTGGAAACCACCCGTCACGAACGGGCTCAGGAAGTCGTACGACACGACGAGCGCCTCCTCCGCTAGCCCGGCGGACACCTGCCGCGAGGCGTATAGGAGCGCGAGGTTAGCCGACACGCAGGCGTGCGAATAGTGGGTGACGTTGTTCCCCCACCCCAACCTCGCCGTGAAAAACGCCGTCAGCCGCTGCGGCAGGATGTACGGAAGCTGCCCCTCGCGCGGTTGGCGGTGGTGGTCGTAGAGGTTGTCGATGCCGAAGTTGCTGCTGGCGATCAGCACCGGGAACCGGGCGCTGCCCCACGGTCGGTCGGGCACGGCGGCCATCATCGTGAAAAACGCGTCCGCCCAACGTGGCACGTCGCCCTCGGGCGGCTGCCATTCGTTGCAGAGGGCCAGCGGCACGCAGTCGCCCCCGTCGCGTCCGAGTACCGGCAGGAGGCGCAGGGCCGTCTCGCCGCGCAACATCGCGTCGGCCGTCGCCCGGGCGTCGCCCAGGGGGGTGACGCAGCCGACCGCCGTCAACGCCACGGCCGACGACCGGGCAGCCGCCGAATCAGCGCCTGCCGCAAACAGCGGGCGAAGGGCGGAGGAAGGGGCGAGGAGGGTAGCACTCATGGGTTCGGGAAGATCAGCTTAGCGAAACGCCGGGCCGCAAAGCAACCGGCAAAGGAGCACGCGGCACACCGCGCCGTGGTTCAACGGACCGCTTGACGGTGGCTCTCGATGAAGCCGGCCAGCGTCGCCACGGTCTGGAACGCCTGGAGCGCCTGTTCGCTGTTGGCCACCTTGACGCCGTACTCCTTCTCGACCTGGAGGGTCAGTTCTAGCGCGTCAATGGAATCTAACCCCAGCCCGGTCTTGAAGAGCGGCATGTCGTCGCCGATGTCTTCGGGCGTGATGTCGATGAGGTTGAGCCGCTCCACGATCAACTTTTTGAGGGTTTCACGGAGGGCGACGGAACTTTCCATGCGGGGTGCTTCAGCGAGGGGAAATGCGGGGTGCGGTGATCGGCCAAGGTCCGTCGCACATTAGCCGCACGGCCGGCGGGTCGCAAGTGAATCGGCGAGGTTCGCGCACACCCCGACCACCACGGCGACGCACGATTCTTCCCGGTGAGCACGGAACCCGACGAGCAAAGTTCCACCGACGCGAGGACTATCCACCGCCAGTTGGAGCATGAGGACACCCTGATGGTCAACCGGGTCTCCTGGCTGGTCGCCTCGCAATCCTTTCTGTTCACGGCCTACGCCATCGTGCTCAACGGCGCGCCGCAGGCTGCGCACACCGCGCTTGCCGCACGGCAAGATTTGTTGAGGAACCTGCTGCCCACACTCGGACTGGCCACCTGCGGGCTGATCTACCTCGGCGTCCTGGCCGGAGTGCAGGTCGTCGCCGTTCTGCGCCGCCGGCTGCGGCAGCATCGCGGCGAGGCCAACACCCTCCGGGAGACTTCCCTGGGGACGCCCACTACCTACGCGCTCGGCCTGGCGGCCCCGCTGTTGCTGCCGCTCCTGTTCTTGGCCGCGTGGGCAACGTTGCTGTGGTGAGGGCGCCACGGCGCTTGGCAAGCATGACAGACTCGCCGGAGACCATAGGATTGCCTCGGACCCTCAACCCTCCCTTCATCAGCCTAGCGCCTCCAGCATCCCGCGCAGCTTTTCGAGCTGGGCCTCGGCGTCGGCCTGCCGGCGGCGGTGTTCCTCGACCACGGCCGGCGGCGCGCCGCTGACGAACTGCGGGTTGCCCAGCTTCTTGACAGCAGCGTCGAGTTCACCCTGCGCTTTGACGCGCTCTTTCTCTAGGCGCGCGCGCTCAGCCTCCACGTCCACCAGGCCCGCCAGGGGCATGAACAGGTCGCCCAACGGCGTGCGCGCCGACGGTGTGCCGCGCGGGGCCTCGTAGTCGGGACTAAGGGCAATGTCCTCCGCGTTGATCATGCGGTTCAACGCGCGGATCGTCGCGGCGAACGCGAAGGCGTCCGACAGGAGTTCCTCTCGCAGTTTGAGGGTGAAGCGCGCTGGCTTGTTAGTGGCGACGCCGTATTCGGCCCGCAGGTTGCGCGCAGCGCGGACGGCGTCGTAGAGGTCGCCGGTCACGAAGCGGGCATTGGCAACCTCTTCGGCCGAACCCGACAAGCTCAGCGGACCGCCGAGACGCTGTGTGGTCAGGAAGCGGCGGCGGCGTGGCGGTGTGGCGGCGGGTTCGTTCAGAGTGGACAGATCCCGGTCTTGCAGATCGTCGGCCGTCGCGGCGTGGGTCGTCGGGCGCGGCGGGAAGCTCAGGCGCTCGGCGAGTTCCTCCGTCAGGTGCGGCATGAAGGGGTGCAGCAAGGCCAGGAACTCCGTCAGCACGCGGTACATCGTGAAAAGCGCGACGTGCTTGGCGATGGCGCGCTCGGTCACCCGGCCGCCCTCGGGCACGCTTTCCACGCCCAGGATGTCGGCCTTCGCCGCCTCCACGAACCAGTCGCAGTAGTCGCTCCAGAAGAAATCGTAGAGCCGCTGCGCCGCTTCGTTGAACTTGTATTCCCCGTAGGCCGCCTCGACGGCGATCTGCGTGTCGCGCAGCTTGGACTCGATGTCGAGGACGTACGGCGCGGGCCGGTAGCTGATGCGCGCGCCACGGGGCAGCGACGGCTCCTGCATCTGGTAGAAGCGGGCGGCGTTCCAGATCTTGTTGGCGAAGTTGCGCCCTTCCTCGACCTGTTTTTCGTCGAAACGGATGTCCTGTCCCTGCGGCGCGATGCGCAGCAGGCCGAAGCGCACGCCGTCCGCGCCGAAGCGCGCCATCAGGTCGAGCACGTCGGGCGAGTTGCCCAGCGTCTTGCTCATCTTCTTGCCCTTGGCGTCGCGGATCAAGCCGGTGAAGTACACGTTGCGGAACGGGATGTTGTCGGCGGCGGCCTCCGTCTTGCCCGGCTTGAACTCCAGCCCGGCGATGATCATCCGCGCCACCCACAGGAAGATGATGTCCGGACCGGTGACGAGCACGTCCGTCGGGTAAAACTTCTGCCGCGTTTGCGCGTCCATCGTCTCGTAGGCCCATAACCACGAGCTGAACCAGGTGTCGAGCGTGTCGGGGTCCTGTTCCCAGCCCTCGCCGGGGGATTGGCGCTGCACTTTGAGCGCGCCGTCCGGGCCGTACCACACCGGAACCCGGTGCCCCCACCACACCTGCCGGCTGATGCACCAGTCCTGGATGTTCTCCAGCCAGTGGGCGTAGGTCTTCTCCCAATGCTGGGGAAAAAAGTGGATCAAGCCGTCGCGCACCGCCGCAAGCGCCTCGGGCACTTGCGGATAGCGCAGGAACCACTGTTCGCTCAGGCGCGGCTCGATGACGGCCTCGGAACGCTCGCTGACGCCGACGTTGTTCTCGTGCGGTTCTTCCTTGGAGAGGAGGCCAAGCGCGGCGAGGGTTTCGCCGGCCTGCTTGCGCGCGACGAAGCGGTCTAGGCCGTCGAGTTCGGGCACCTCGGGGCAGTTGATCGTGCCGTTGGGGTGCAGCGCGTCGATCACGCCGAGGCCGTGGCGCTGGCCGATCTCGAAGTCGAGTTTGTCGTGGGCCGGGGTGATCTTGAGCGCGCCCGTGCCGAAGGCAGGATCGACGGCGGCGTCGGCAATCACCGGGATCGCCGCGCGCGGGAACGGCCGCCAGACCTGTCGGCCCACGAGGTCGGCGTACCGGGGGTCTCCCGGGCTGACCGCCACGGCGAGGTCGGCCATGATCGTCTCGGGGCGCGTGGTCGCCACTTCCAGGAAGCGACCTGGTTCGTCGACGAGTTCGTAACGCACGTAGTAGAGCACGCTCTTCTGCGGACGGGAGAGCACCTCCTCGTCAGACACGGCGGTCAGCGCCGCCGGGTCCCAGTTCACCATGCGCTTGCCGCGGTAGATGTAACCACGCTCGTAAAGTTCCACGAACACGCGTTCCACCGCCTCGGCGTAGGCCGGGTCGAGCGTGAAGCGTTCGCGCGTCCAGTCGCACGAGCAGCCGAGTTTTTTGAGTTGCTCGGTGATGAGGTGGCCGTGCTTGTCGCGCCACTCCCAAGTGCGGCGCAGGAACTCTTCGCGGCCGAGGTCGTGGCGGGTCTTCTTTTCGTCCTTGCGCAGAGCTTTCTCGACGGCGCTCTGCGTGGCGAGGCCGGCGTGGTCGGTGCCCGGCAGCCAGAGGACCTCGTGGCCGGTCTGGCGGGCGCGGCGGGCGAGGATGTCCTGGATCGTGTTGTTGAGGACGTGGCCGAGGGTCAGGACGCCGGTGATGTTCGGCGGCGGGATGACAATCGAAAACGCCGGGCGCGAGGCGGAGACTTTCTCCGGGTGCGCGGTGAAGCAGCCGGCGTCGGTCCAACGCGCCTGCCACTTGGCCTCGACGGCGGCGGGTTCGTAGGCTTTGGGGATTTCGGAAGTGGGTTCCATGGGAAGGAGAAGCGGAAAGTCGAAAAGGGGAAGGGTCCCGCGCAAACCGGCGCGGGGGCGGCAAGGGTGATGTACATCCGGCCGGCGGCAGGAAAGCGCCGGCCTACCAAACTCGCGCCAAGTCGAGCGTAAAGCCCGCCAGCACCGGCTCGCCGGAGAGCGTCGTCGGATTTTGCAAGTGCTCGACGGACGCGTCGGGACGGTAGACAAACACCTGTTTCTTCAAGGGGTCGATGAGCCAGCCCAGCCGTGCGCCGTTGGCGATGTACTCGGCCATCTTGGCTTGGAGCTTGGGCAGACGGTCGGTGCGCGAGCGCAGTTCCAGCACAAAGTCGGGACAGAGTGGCATGAAGCTTCGCCAGTCTTTTGGCCCCATCAACTCCAACCGTTCCTGGGTGATCCAGGAAACGTCCGGCGAGCGCATGGCCTTGTTCGGCAGCCGGAAACCGCCAGACGAGTCGAAGAACTTGCCGCTGCCCATCCTCTCCGCCCAGGCCGCGAACGGTCCATAGAGACTGAAGTTTTGGTGGCTGCCTTCGCTGTTGACCGGCGGCATGATGATGAGTTCCCCCTCCGCCGTCTGCTCGATCCGCAGTTCCGAGTTGAGCGCGCAGAAATTCTCCAACTGCTTGTCGGTCAACCGGATTACCGGTCGAAAATGCACCACCATCTCGAAGGCTTCTTCCGCCGGCGGACGGCGAGCCACCCGGCGCTTGGGTCCCTTTAGCGGCGTGGTCGCAAGGTCGTGCATGACCCTGACAGCATAGCCCGGCGCACGGGGAAAGCCAGCCTGCGCTTTGACGTGCACCGCCGAGCCCTTGAACAAATCTGAACATTACGTTAAACGTTCCTCATGGCGCGGACGTTTCTGCACTCGATGTTCATCGACTTCAATTCGTTCTTCGCCTCGGTCGAACAGGAACTGCGGCCCGAACTGCGGGGCCGCCCGGTCGTCGTCGTGCCGCTGCTCGCGGAGACGACGTGCTGCATCGCGGCCAGCCGGGAGGCCCGGCCCTTCGGCATCAAGACGGGCACGCCGGTGTACGAGGCCCGGCAACGGTGCCCCGGGGTGCGGGTGGTCGAATCCCACCCCGAGGACTACCTCCGCGTCCACCAGCAGCTCAAGCGGGTCGTGCGCGCCTGCGGCGTGTACCCGGAGGTGTGTTCGATTGACGAGGTGCATTGCCGGTTGTGGGGCGAGTGGACCGAACCCGGGGCAGCGCGGGCGCTCGCCGGCCGCGTCAAGGAGGCCATCCGGCAGCGCATCGGCGCGCGGCTGACGTGTTCGGTCGGTCTCGCGCCGAACAAGTTTCTGGCCAAGACGGCCTCGGACATGCAGAAGCCCGACGGCCTGGTCACGATCCTGCCCGAGGACCTGCCGCAGATTCTCTATCCCCTCGCGCTGCGCGATCTCTCGGGGATCGGCCCGCGCATGGAGGCGCGGCTGCGGGCGCATTCCATCGAGACGGTCGAACACCTCTGCGCCGCCTCGCGCACGCTGCTGCACAAGATCTGGGGCAGCGTCGGCGGGAAATTATTCCACGATGCGCTCCACGGCGCGCCGACGGTGGCGCGCGCGGAGGCAAGGCGTTCGCTCGGCCACAGCCACATCCTGCCGCCGGAACTGCGTACGGTCGAGGGCGCGCGCAGCGTCCTGCACCGTCTGACCCAGAAGGCGGCGATGCGGCTGCGTGCCTGCGAGTGCGTGACGGAGCGGGTGAGCATCTTCGTGCGGCACCTCGGCCCCGCGGAGGACTGGGGTGACGAGACCGGCTGCAACCCCACGCAGGACACGGTCGAACTGCTGCGCACCCTGGACGTGCTCTGGTCGCGTCGCCCCGCGCTGCCGGGGGTCGTGCCGTTCGCGGTGGGCGTCAACTTCCTCGATCTCCAAGAGGAAGCGAACAGTTCTCTGCCGCTCTTCGACGCGGGGCCGCTCCAACGCCGTCGTGCCCTGCTGACAGCCCTGGACCAGCTCAACGTCGAGCGCGGCAAGAACACAGTGTACTTCGCCGGGGCGCACGGGGCGGTCGGCTACAGCCCGATGCGCATCGCCTTCACGCGCATCCCCGACCCGGAGACGGAAAGTTAGGGAGCGCCTTCCTCCGAAACGAGCTTGACCCCGTTGTGTGGTGCGAACGCGAGAATCTTCAAACGCAAGTCCGATAATTCCTGCGCATTAGTGGTGGAGACGATGTTGGTTTGTTCATGCGGGTCGTGGGTTTCATCGTAGACTTCTTCCGCGCCCGCGACGGCATCGTAGATGTACTTGATGGTGCGTTCGGGCGTGTGGTTCACGACGGCAAACTTGTCGCCGAAGCGCAGGTAGCCCAGCCGCGGCCCGTCGTCGCGCAGTAGCGAGCGACCATCCCAGCCGGGCGGGATCGGCAGGCCGAGGCGGTCCAAGATCGTCGGAGCCACGTCGATCTGGCGGGCGAACTCCAGGTTTTGGTAGGCCACCGGCTCGGGGTCGTAGATGAGCAGGGGTGGCTGCACCTCCTCGTTGTAAAGGTTTTTGCTGTGGCCGTACTGACCGCGTTCACCCAGGGATTCCCCGTGGTCACCCGTGATGATGACGATGCTGTTTTGCAGGTAGCCCTTGCGCTTCAGTTCCTTGAAGATCTCGTAGATGTTACGGTCGGCTTGCACCACGCCGTTGTCGTAGTTGTTGCCGTAGACCACCGGGTTCCACTTGCCGGTGTCGGGCGTGTACCGCTCGTACTCGGGCAGACGCGGCCCCAGGTAGTGCACGGACATCAAGTGCAGGTAGAGGAAAGAAGGGGTGCCTTCATACGGCCCCAATTTGTCAAAGGACTCGAACATCCCGCGATCGTCGTTGAGCGTGTAGTGGCGGCTCTGGTCAAGGCCGTCAGAGAAGGAATCCAAGTTCGGGCCGTAGAAGGATTTCAGATTGTTGAAGTTCGAGAGGTCGCCGCCCAACAGGAAGTGGACTTTGTAGCCCGCGCGCTTGAGCACGTCCTGCAACCCGAAACCGTGCAGGGTCATCTTGAACCAGTGCTGTGAGCGCAGCATGGTCAACACCCCGCCGTAGGTACAGCAGGACGCTGAATAAAAGGAGCGCACCACCCGCAGGTGGCCCGAGTCGCGCAACGCCTGGAGGAAGGGCGTGTTGTCGCGCCCGTAGCCCAGTGCCCCGAGATGGTCGGCGCGGCAGGCATCGACCACGATAAGGATAACGTTCTTTTTTTGGAACTGTTTCGGAGGCACGTAACCCCGTCCGGACGCGGCCAGGGCATCACCGATCCCCGCCAGGGGTAGTATGCCGTGTTCCTCGTACAGCGAGGCGAAGATCGGGTCGCCAAGGAGTTGCCCATCCACCAACGGCTCCGTGTTTGTTCGGGAGACGACATAGGCTAGGCCGCACAAGGCCAATCCGGTGAGCACGGCGCCAGCCTGCCGCCTGCTCTTCACTGGCTCCCGGTGCCGCCAGCGGCGCAGGCGCACCAGCCAGCCGACCTGCATCGCCGCCAAGGGGCGCGCCGCGGCGAGATGAACGGCCAGGATCAACACGGGTAATCCCACCAGCGTCCCCCAGAACCCCGCCGCAGGGATCGCCAGCGTTTGGATCGCCACCGAAGGATGCAGGACGTACGGCGCCACCCAGGAAAACCGCATGTTCATCCCGTTGAAGAGCCGGCCGCCCCAGGCCAGTAGGTAGATGAAGTAGATCGCCACCGTCAGAAAGCCCCAGGCCAGGGGCAACAGGTAACGCGCCGCACGGCGTTCCCGCAGCCAACGCACCGCCCCCAATGCCATCGTCCCACCAAACAGCAGGCCGAAGGCCGTCTCCACAATGAGCAGATGGTCCGAGATCACCATCGGACCGTAACCAAAGCGGCGTTGGAACAACACGATACTCACCAGCGGCAGGAGCCACTGCGCTCCCCAGAAAAGCAGCAGGATCTTCAGGTCATGGCGGCGTTGGAAATTTTTCATGGCAGGGTAAGGCGGGAGCGGTGTCCTCCGGTCTAGCAACCTCCGTGCCCTTGACGCGGCGGCCCATCCCGACCGGGGACAACGCGTTGACTTCCGTGTAAAGTGCCCGCTCTCCGAGCCGTGACCCCGAACCTTTCCACCGAAATCGCCCGCCGGCGCACGTTTGCCATCATCAGCCACCCGGACGCCGGCAAGACGACGCTGACCGAAAAACTCCTCCTCTACGGCGGCGCGGTCCAACTCGCCGGCAGCGTCACCGCCCGGCGCAAGCAACGCGCCACCACCTCGGACTGGATGGAACTCGAAAAACAGCGCGGCATCTCGGTTTCCTCGACGGTGCTCCAGTTCGATTACTCGGGCTACCGGGTCAACCTCCTCGACACCCCGGGGCACCAGGACTTCTCCGAGGACTGCTGAAAGGGGACAGACATGAATGGCGCTAAGATAAGGCTGTTTTCGGGGCTTTTGCCCTCGCTCGGTTGCGGCGCGGCAGACGACCCATTTTACGTCTCGGCCGAGTAAGCAGTTGGTAGTTTTTGCCTCGTCGTTTTCTGGCGCGTGGTTCGTTGCGTCCGGGACGTTCCGGCACTAGGTCGGCTGCGATCAGGACGAGCAGGTGCGCGATGAGCTTTCGCTGCCGGCGTGGGGTTTTGCTGGCAGCGGCGATCACGCCCGACCAGTGCCGCAGGGTGTCGAGCGTGCCCGTAAAGCTCAAGCGCCCCAGTGGCACGCCGTGTTGGTGAGCGGCCCGCTGCATGAGCGCACGCACCAAGTTGTAGGCGATCTGGTGCATGAGCAATTCGCGCTCGATCAACGCCGGGCTTTTGCAGCGCAGCGCGTCCAGTCCCAAGGAGGTCTTGATCTGCGCGAAGTGGCCTTCCACCTGCCAGCGCCGGCCGTAGAGTACCCGCAGGGCCTCGGCCGGGTACGCCACCGGGTCAAGCAACGTCGTCACCAGCACCACGCGGCGCGTGCGGAAGCCCTTTGTAGTGACCCGCAGCCGGATCATGCGTAAGCTGAGGCTTGTCGGTAGGGCCGCGAACTCGGCCTCCCTCCACGCCTCGGGCTGGCGCGGCGGCTTCTGCCAAGTCACCAGCCGGTCCTCCGGCCCCAGGATGCGCCCACGGCGAAAGTCCGCCGGGCGTTTTTGGTGCAGGCGCACCACGGTGTCCACGCCGCGTTCCTGTTGAAGGGCGGCCAGAGCGGCGTAGGAGCAAAACGCCCGGTCGGCCAGCACAATGTCGCCCGCGCGAAGCTGCGGCCACAGACGGCGAAAGAGCGTGTTCTCATGCGCGTGCAGGTTGGCGCTGTGCGAAGCGAGCAGCGCCCCGCTGCCCAAGGAGAAGAGGGCGACGAGTTTGAGCACGGGAAAGCCGCAGTCGGGCTGTTGACCTGACGGCTGCGGCCAGAGGGTCTGGTTGACGGGCGTGTCGGGCAGGCTCAGGCAGGTGCCGTCCACAATCTTGACCGGGCGGCCCGCCGGCCCGCGTTCGTCATCGCGGACATGACGTTCCAAGTTCCAGCACGACGCCGCATAGACCTTCTCCAGAGTAGTCAGATCCAACCGGGCGCGGGCCTGGCAGTAGGCGCTCGTGGAAGCACTTGCGGCTTGGTCGCCGGCTTGTTCCTGCCACCATCCCTCCACGCGGCGCACGATCTCGCGGCAGGAAGTGCCGGGGCTGAGCACCTGCGCGACAAACGCCCAGAAGGTCATGCGGGTGCTGAAAAGTCGCTGGCGGCTGCCGGTCCCTGTTGGGGCGGGAGCCAGCGAGCACTCGGGCACAAGGTGGCCGAACAATGCGTAAAGCTCGGCCAGGGAACTGACACGGGCCACCTGCCGCAACGCTGGCTGGGCTGCCTGGCCGAAGAACAGCGGGGCAAGCCCTTGGA
>CAXUIU010000027.1:0-1247 GCA_964250955.1 uncultured Chthoniobacterales bacterium
CCTTCCTCCCCACCGCCCCGCCGAACTCGCCGCCACCACCGCCGCGCTCCTGGCCCACGCCGGGGTCACGGCACCCGTCGCGCTCCTGGGCGAGCGCGGCTACTTCCGCGACTCCATGGGCCACGCCGGCCAGAACGACCGCGGGATCTACGACGACGCGCTCACGCTCCACACGCCGAGCGTCCACGCGTGCTTCAACGCCAACACCGACCCTTCCGTGACCCGCCCCGGCGTCGCCGTGCTCCTGCCTGGTTTGTGGCACTATCAGCTCGGGATTCATCACCTGAGCAAGCCGCCGCAGTTCCGCTACCCCGCGCTCGTGCAGGCCGCACCTGTGACCGTGCACCGGGATGGAGGTGGTGAGGAGAGCGGGTTCTTCGGCATCAACATCCACCACGGCGGGTACGGCAGCACAAGTTCGCTCGGCTGCCAGACGATCTACCCCGCGCAGTGGGAATCGTTCTTCGCGCTCGTGAAGAGCGAACTCGCCCGGCATGGGCAAGTCGTCGTGCCTTATCTGCTGATCGAGCGGCAGGGCTGAGTACCAGACCAGAGAATCTGGGGACTGGCTCGGAGAGCCATCCCTACCATGGGACGAACGGCCGCGCCGCGGCCTGCCCAGACACATCTACCATGTCCACTTTCGCCAAGCAGCGCGAACCCGCCCCGGTCCAGGGAACCGCGGCGGTGCTCCCAAACAACAGCGGGACGGCCGCCGGCAGCGTCGGCGTTGCCGTCCCGCTCTCGTTGGCCATGATCCCGGCGGACGCCGCCTTGCCCGACCCGGACTCCTTCGCTTCGGTCGGCTGGCTGGTGCTCTCGCTGGCGGCCCTCGCGGTGGCGCTCAACCAGGGGTTTTCCTTGTGGAAGAATTTTCGCCCGCGGCCCGAGCGCGGCGGCAACGTCGGCCGCGCGGAACTCGAAGAGAAGATCGAGACCGTCCGCAAGGACCTGCAAAACCAGCTCACCGAGGCGCGCACCTACGCGCACGACAAGATCCACGACCTGACGGGTGAACTGGCGGGATTTCGCGGGATGCACGAGGCCCGCAGCGAGGGCGTGCAAAACCGCATCAACGCGCTGATGGAACTCGTCTACCACATGCGCGGGCAGTTCGACCAGGTGCTCGCCGAACAGCGCGCGAGCACCGCCGCCACGCAACGCGCCGCCGTGGCGACGGAAACGGCGGTGCGGCTGCTTGCCGATCACCATACCGCGAGCGTCGAGTGAAGGCGGATCACCCACTT
>CAXUIU010000027.1:1257-12892 GCA_964250955.1 uncultured Chthoniobacterales bacterium
GCCCCCCCCCCCCCCCGCCCCCCCCCCCCCCCCCCCCCCCGCGCCGCCCCCCCCGGCCGCGGCCCCCCCGCGCCTGCTCGCCGATCATCACAGCGTGAGTGCTGAATGAGGGCGGCACCTCTTTTCCTCTTTATGACCAACGATCCCGAACGCGCCCTGCTCCAGAGCCTGTCCGACTCCGCGCCGTACCTGGTGCCCGAGTACACGCTCTTCACCGAAACCTGCAACCGCCTCACGCGCGCACTGACGTACGACGCCTTCCGCGACCTCTTGTCCAAGGCTCGCGACAAGCGCCGCGCCGACAGCCAGTCCAGCGAGGACGGGCTGAAGTGGGGCATCACCCCCGACGGACTCTTCCGCCTGCGCCAGATGCCATGAATCCGTTCAGCAACCACACCAAACTAGGCAGCCTTACACCCGCGCAAAAGGACGAGTTTGCCTCCTGGCTTCTGGATGAAAACCTGTCCCAGCGCGATGCCGCCGTCCGGTTCAAGGAAGCGTTCGGATTTTCCATCTGCCAAGGCACCGTCAAAAACTTTTGGTACAAGGAATGCGTGCCACGCAAGCTGCTCCGTTCGGCAGCGGCCGCGAAGTCCGTGCAAACGGTGGCAACCTCCCTGAAGACCGACTGGCAAGATGCCAATGCACAACTGCTCGGCCAGCGTGTTTTTGAGACGCTCGCAAGCCCGGAGGTCGATGTGAAGGTTGTCACCGCCCTTGGCGCGGTGCTCGAAAAAATCAAGACGCGCGCCATCCACGAGCAGACGTTGAAAGCGCGCCTTGCCAGCGAGAAGCGCCGCGAGGCGCAGCGGGAGCGACAACTGGCGTTGGCGCGAGAGAAGTTTGAATATGATGCGGTGGAGGCCGCGCTCGCGCAGGCGCCGGCGATCCGCACGATCACGGCGGACGGCGCGTTGTCGTCGGACGAGAAGCGCGAACAGGTGCGGCGATTGTTGTTCCCGCAGGCGTTCGCGGAACCGGTGACCTGACAAGCCTCGCACAGAGGTCACAGAGGACACGGAGGAAGGAAGAAGAGGATGCTGCTCATGAAAACAAACCCGGACGGCCTGCGTTTCCGGGGATACCAACTGCCGTCCTTCGTGGACCATTCCACCAAGACGGTCGTCGAACACTGGAGCCGCCAGATCGGCAAGAGCTACACGTACGCCGCCTGGGCCGTGGACCGGCTGCTGCGGTTTCCCGGAAGGCTCGTGACGGTGCTCTCCAATTCGCGTGACAACGGCGCGGAGTTCGTCGCCAAGGTGCGCGAGGTCTGCGAACGCATGGGTGACATCATCGACGGGCTCGAAACCGATGGGGACGCGGACGCGCCTTACGCCAACATGCGCTTCGAGGTCCGTATCACCGCCGGCGGCAAGACCGGGCGCATCAAGGTGCTCGCCGCCAACCCACGCACGGCGCGCGGCTTTTCGGGAGACCTGATCCTGGACGAGTTCGCGTTCCACGAGGACAGCGCGGCCATCTGGGAAGCGGCGGAGCCGATCATCTCGTCCCACCCGGATTTTCTGTGCCGGATTTTGTCCACGGGCAACGGGCGGCGGAACATGTTCTACCAGCTCATCAGCGAGCGGCGCGTGTTTTACCGGCGGGTCCGGCGCTCGGACGCGTGGGCGACGGGCGACCTCCAGATTTATTCGCAGATCGACGGGAAGGAGATCACGCCCGACGAGGCGCGCGAACAATCCAGCGACAAGCGCGCGTACGACCAGAACTACGAATGCGCCTTCGCAGACGAGAACGCGGCGCTGTTGACGCAGGAGTTGATCTCCGCCGCCGAACGCGGGGAGGACGTGGCGATTGACCGCCAGGACTGGTCGGCGGCGAGCCTCGCGCGGATGCGGAACGCCACGGGGAAGATCGAAGCCGGCGTGGACGTGGGCCGCACGCGCGACCTGACCGTGGTGACGGTCCTGGAGAACGACGGGGCAACCCGGCGTTGTGTCGGGATGTTGGAGGTTGCTGATATGCGCCTGCCCGAGCAGCAGCGCCGGCTCGACGCGGTGTGCCGGCTGCCGGCGTTCGCGGCGATGGAGATCGACATGACGGGCGTGGGCACGGGGTTGTTCGAGTATGTGCAGAGGGACCACGGGCCGCGGGTGCGCGGGGTGCACTTCGCGTCCACGGAGCCGGTGACGGCGCGCATCCAGGCGGAGGGGCGGAAGGCCCCGACCGCACGCGTGACGGAGATCATGGCGACGGACCTGGTGGCCGTGTTCGAGGAACGCCGGATCGTGATTCCATCTGATCCGCGGCTGCGCGATGACCTGCGCAAACCCGAGAAGATCACCAGCCCCGGTGGGCGCGTGAGCATCGCCGCGGCGCGGGATGCGCGTGATCACGCGGACAGGTTTTGGAGTTTGGCGTTGGCGATCCGCGCGGGGAAGCGGGCGGGGCAGCCGTTTGCCTACCAACCGGCTGATCGGACGGGCGGGCGAGCGGAGTTTTAACACGGAGGCACGGAGGAGAACGGAGACCAGAGGAGGGAGGGAGAGCTTACTAACCTCAACGCACAGGATAATGCACATGACGCGCACCGCGCCGGTTTGTTAGACGTTTCTAACATCGGTGGAAAGCTGACGGCGTGAACCCGCTTTCCTCCAAAGCCGACGGCAGCACGATCACCACCGAACGCGTGGCGACTTCCATCCGCACCCGCTTCGACCCGCTGCCCACCCTCAACCCGCGCCTGCTCACGCAGTACCTCCAGCAATTCGAGTATGGTTACCTGGAGCCTGCCGCGCGCACCTGGGACGCCATGGAACGCCGCGACGACCGATTGGCGAGCGTGGCGGCGAAGGCCAAGAGCGCGCTGGCGCGGCATGGGTTCGAGGTGCTGGTGGTCAGTGGGATTGACGACGCGCAGAAAGCCGAGGCGCAGCGGCACCGGGCGGCATTGGAATATCTTTATAACCATTGCACCGCGACCAACGCCGCACGCGAAGACGAGACGGGTGGTTTTTCGTTGTTAGTCCGTCAGATGGCGGATGCGGTCGGCAAACGGTACAGCGTGCACGAGATCGTGTGGGAGCCGCGCGCGGACGGGCGGTTGACGGCGACGTTCCGGCACGCGCCGTTGTGGTTCTTCGAGAACACGACGGGGCGGCTGCGCTTCAAGCCGCAAGACGGCGCGACGCAGGGCGTGCCGCTGGACCCGGACGCGTGGCTGGTGACGGTCGGCGAGGGGATCATGGAGGCGTGCGCGGTGTTGTGGATGTTCAAGCACCTGCCGCTGCGCGACTGGCTGGCGTACGCGGAGAAGTTCGGGATGCCGTACCTGCTCGGCAAGACGGGAGCGCCGTTCAACAGCCGGGAGTGGAACGCGATGGCCGAGGCGTTGCGGGGGTTCGGCAGCGACGGCGCGGCGGTGATCGGCGGCACGGACGAGATCGTGCCCGTGTCGGCGGGGAACGGCGGAGCGGACTCGTTACCCTACGCCGGGTTGGTCGAGCGCAGCGACCGCGCGATGTCGATCCTGTGGCGCGGGGCGGACCTCGGCACCCAGAGCCACGTCGGCACGGGCGGCGGGCAGGGGGCGAGCTTGCAGGCGGACGAGACCAGCGCGCTCGACGAGGACCGCGCGGCGTGGTTGACCGAGAGCCTCTTGCCGGTGTCGCGCACGGCGATCCGGTATCTGTTCGGGGCGGAGGTGACGCCGCTCGCGTACGTGCGGGTGAAAACTCAGGTGCGCCGGGATGTCCAACTCGACCTCGCCACCGACACGTTTTTGTTGAACCACGGCGCACCGATGGGGCTCGCGGCCACGCTCGAACGTTACGGCCGGCCGGTGCCTGCCACAGGGGAGGCGCTCCTGCGCGTCGGCACGGAGGACGAGGCTGCGACCGCACGCGAGATGAACACGACGGCTGCGGTCGAACGTGCCGCCAACGAGGCGGCGGAGGAGGAAGACGTACCAGCGGATTGTCAGGTCGGCGCATCCAACGAGGCGGCAGGCATCGGGCACGCGGACCGGTGGTTCCAAGTGTCGCCGTTCGGGCGGTTTCCACACCGGGTGGGCATGCAGGTGTTCGACCGGACGGCGGCGGAGGGGATCGTGCGGCTGTTCGAGAGCGCGCGGGAGCGGACCGCACGGCTGTGGCGCGGGCTGCCGGTGTTCATCGGCCACCCGGACCTTGACCCGAAAACGTATCCGGACGGGCGCAAGTATGGTTCGATCCAGCGGCTGGAAGTGCGCGCGGACGGGCTGTACGCGCAGGCACGGTGGAGCCGCGCGGGACGCGAGATCGTCAACGACGAGCACTTCGATTTTCCCAGTCCGCTCTGGAACATGGAACCGGTCCCGCACGAGGCCGGCGCTTTTCGCCCGGTGGAGCTGATCTCCGTTGGGCTCACCAACCGACCCAACATCGCCAACAAACCCGTCGGCGCGAACGCTGACGACCCTTCAGAAGTTTCTCCCATGCAACGCGAACTCCTCCTTCAACAACTCGGCCTCCCGGTCGAAAACACCACCGACGAGCAGATCGCCGCGGCGGTCGCCCGGCTGCGCGCCGCCGAAGACGAAAACACGCGCCTCGCCGCGCTGCTGCGAGCCGCCAACGAAGCGCGGGTCGAGGACCGTCTCACCGTCGCCGCCAACGCCGGGCGCATCACCGAGGCCGAGAAGCCCGGCTGGCGCACGCGGCTGGCGGCGGACTTCGACGGGGCGGCCACCGCGCTGGGTCAGCTCGCGCCGACCCTGAACACCCGCCACACCTGCCAGACCGGAGCGCTCGGCGAACGCAGCGGCGGCCCGGCCGCCATGACCCGCGCGGCGCGCATCCAAGCCGCCAACGAGGCCGTCGAGGCGCGGCTGCGCGCGGCGGGCGACGGCGACTACCCGAGGGCGTTCGCGTGGGTGCGCAGCCAGCGGCCCGAGCTTTTCAAAGACATGCAGGAACCCTCCAACCAACCAGCCAACTAACATCCATGATCCCACTGACCTCCTCCCTCCTCCCGTTCCTGCGCCGCCGCCGCGACGGGGTACTCGCCGCCAACGTCGCCGAAGGCACGCGCGAGTTCGATTCCCTCGTGCCCGACGCGGCGGTGCCCGCACGCTTCCTGCTCGTCAAGCGCGGCAGCGACGCGGCGCACTGCGCGCTCGCCGGCGCGGGCGACCGGCCCATCGGCGTCTGCGAGGACCAGACCAGCGCGGCGGGCATCCCGCTGTCCGGGTTGCCGTTGCGCGTCAGCCGCCTCGGGGTGTCCACGCGCAGCAAGAAGGTCGCCGTCAGCGGCAACGTCGCCGCGGATGACTTCCTCGTGCCCGCCGCCAACGGCTACGCGCAGACCCTTCCCACCGCCAGCGGCACCTACTGGGTCGTCGGGGTCGCCGACCAGACGGCCGGCGCGGGAAGTGTCGTCGAGTTCATCGGCTGCCTGCCTTACAAGGTCATCGTGCCTTAACCTGTTACCCGAAACTAACCTTGCCAACTAATCTCCTGATGAAAACTGCCCTTCCTCCTTCCACGCGCCGCCGCTTGTCCGCGCCCGGCCTCGTCCACGTCTTCGCCGCCAGTGAGCGCGAGCCGCTCTACCGTGACATCGCGCAGCACCCGCTCGGCACGGTCGTCGCCGCCAACGACGACCTGCTCGTCGAGGCGCACTTCTCCGAACCACTGACCGCCTACGCCACCGGTTGGCGCGATCCGAGCGACCTCCAGGGAGCACTGGACTTCGTCGCGCCTACCGTGCCGGTGGGCCGGCGCTTCGAGTTCGCGCAGGCCGCCAACGCGGAGGAGTTTTTCTCCGAGGTGGACGACGTGCGCGCCATCGGGGCGGACTTCAAGCGCGTGGACTACACCTCTTCCAAGGCGCTCGGCATCACGCTCAACAAGGGTCTGACCCTGCGCGTGGACCGCGACGCGACCGTCAACAACCCGCAGTGGCAGCAGCAAGCGGTCAGCCGGCTGATGCGCCGGCTCCTGCGCAACGAATACCGCCGCGCCATCACCATCATCACCGCCGCGGCGGCGACCGCCAACAAAACGTGGGACGGCGCCCCCGGCGAGGATCCGGACCAGGATGTCATCACCGACCTGATCGCCGGGGCCGACTCCAGCGGCGTCCCCGCCAACCGCGTGCTGTACTCGGCGAACTCCTGGAACAAGCGCGGCCTGAGCTACCGCTTGCAGACCAACCGCACCGACGCCCTGACGATGGCCACCATGACGCCGCTCCAGGTCGCCGGCGTGCTCGGCGTGGAGCAGGTCTCGGTGAACCGTTCGCGCTACCAGGCCACGGCAACGTTGAAAAACCAGATCGTCGGCAGCCAGGTCATCGAGTTCTACGCGGAGGACGGACTTACCCAGGACGACCCGAGCCACATCAAGCGGTTCGTGTCCAACACCGACGCGGGTCAGCCCTTCGCCGTCTACGTGCAGCCCTACGGCGCGAAGCTGTGGGATGTCACCGTCGAGCACTACTCGAACATCGTCGTCACCAGCACGCTCGGCCTGCGCGCGCTGAACATCAACTAACCTCGTCCCCCGGACCTGAACCTGCCGTTGCCCGCGCGTCCCCCTACGACCATGAGCCAACCAACCTCCCCCTGGGTGCAGGTCACGCTTGCCGACGTGCAGGCGTGCCTCCTCGCGGAAGCACTGTCGCTGGCGCAGGCGCGCGCGGCGCAACGGCAACAGGCCGATCCGTTCAGCGTTCATCTCCCCAAGATCGTCGCCCGCGTGCGTGCCAAGGTCGCCAGCGCGCCCGGCGCGGTGCTGAGCGCCGACGCGCTCGCCGTCCCGCCTGAACTCGCCGACCAGACCGCGCTCCTGGTCGCCCAGGCCGTCGTCCTGCCGCTCGCCTCGGGCAATCCCCACCTCTTCGGCGACGACGCGCGCGCCGCCATCGCCCGCGCCGAGCGGGACCTCGACGACGCCGCGGCTGGGCGTCTGGCTGTTTCCCTGCCGGATGATCCGCTCACCACCAACCCCGTCGCGTCCTCCGGCCGCATTCAACCCGTCTCCGGACAACCCCGCGAAAGCACGCGCGACACGTTGCGCGGGCTGTAACGCTTTCCTCTTCTCCTGGTGAACTCCAAAATCGACCTCCTCAAGGAACGCGTCGCCACCTACCTGCGCGGCGTGGGCGACTTCGACGGCATCCCGGTCGTCACCTACCGCAACGGCGACCTGCAATCCTCCATCGAAGCCTCGGTCGGCACCACCGGCCTGTGCGTGCTCGTGACCGTGCGCCAGGCCACGCCGAGCGCGTACCCGACGCGCGTGCCGTTCTTCGAGTCCGTGGCGCTCGACCTCAACATCATCGAAAACCTCGCGGTCAACATGGCTCCCGGCGGCACGAACACCGACGCGTTCTCCCTCGCCGAGGCTGCCGCCCGCGCGCTGGTGGGCTGGTGCCCGCTCGCCGACGATCCGGCCAACCGTTCTTTCCTGCTGCGGTGCGACCCGGAAGGCTTCACCGAGGTCACCGCCCCCGTTTCGGTGTCGGGCAACGTCAACGCCGCCGTGCTCAACAGCGTGCTCCGCGCCGTCAACGCCTCGACTGCGGACGGACTGTGCATCATCAACGCGCGCTTCCTCACGCCTTGCCTAGCGACCTGAAAACCAACACCCCTTCTTTATCATGCAACTCGGAGGCACCCTCATTCGCATCGCCTGCAACCAGGCCGCGCGCGGTTCGTTCGTCAACGCGTTCGGCGGCCTGCCGCCGGTCCTCCCCCGCGCCGGGTCGGTGCGGATGCCGTGCGCCATCTTCCTCGATGACCCGACCGTGCCGGCCAACCTCCTCACCGATCTGGGCAACCTCGTCAGCGCGCACTGCGTGGTCCGCGCGGGCCGGGCGGACGGCGCGGTTCTCTTCGAGCAGGCAATCCCGGCGGCGCGGTTCAACCCGGGGCTGACCTTCGCGCAGTGGACGGAGGGCACGGCGGCGCACTTCGAGTTCGCGCTGACACCCACGGACACGAACCTGCCCGCCGGCCCGCTGCACATCGCCGTCGGGGTGACCACGACCGACGCCGGCGACATCCCGCTCGTATACTGTGCCAACGCGTTCCTGCGCGACTACGGGCTCTTCCATCCCGACGCGCCGGTCCCGCCTGATTACACGAGTTGGTCGAAGGCTGAGGCCGACACGCGTTACGCGCCGCTGGGCAGCGTCGGTCTGGCGGCAGGCATCACCAGCGTGGGCGACGGCGCGGCCGGAGCGTTGGAACACGTCGCCACGGCCGGCCTCGCGCTGCCGGCGTTGCGCACGTTCCGGGCGGATGGCTTCCTGCAAAACTGGGTGCTCGACGCGGGCACCGACGCCGACGCCACCGACCCCGACGGCCGCCCGCGCGTCCAGCGCCCGGACGATTTCGACACGGCCCTCAACCCTCGCGTGTGGTTCCGCTACCTGTCGCTCTGATCCTCCCATGAAAACACCCGATCCTCTCTCCGCCCTACGCTTCCAGGTGCGCGCCCTCTGGGGTGCTGTCCTCGTGTCCGGCTGCGTGGCCGCCGCCAACAGCGGCAACGTGCACCCGGTCCACCTCTCCGATGCCGACAACACGCCCGACACCACGGTCAGCCTCTCCGGTCCGCGCTGGACCGGCACGCTCGACGCCGCGCGCCTGCCCGCTGACCCGGTGGCGGGTCTGGACGTGACGCCCGCCAGCGTCAACGCGGACGGCGGGGTCCAGGCGGGCGGCTACCTGGCCACGCGCTCGGGTAACTTCTTCGCCGACGACTTCGGCGTCTACCTGTACGGCAACCAGTTCGCCGACCCCAACGGCAACCTGACCGCGTACACGGCCGTGACCACGCCCACGGTGTACGTGGGCACGATCTGTCTCTCGGACGGCAGCCAGCTCTCGGCCGGAGGCGGTCGGCTGGTCTGGACCGATCCGCAAGGCAACGCGCACAACGTCACCACCGATCCGTGATCGCTCCGATTTCCTCCGTCTGATCCATTCTCCCATGAAAACCACTACCCTCCTCCCTACCATCGCCCTGTTCGCCGCATCCTACGGTCTGCTGCTGCCGTCGTCTGCTCCCGCACAGACGACCACCCCGCCGCCGTACGGTCAGCCGAACGTGTTCACCAAGGAACAGGCGCAGATCCAGAGCAAGACACAAATGGCCCAGGCGCAACTCCAGTACATCAGCCTGTTGGAACGCGGCTTCGACCAGCTTTCCAACATCGTCACGGCCAACTCCTACCATCTCACAAAGGATGAGGTGGTCGCGGGGTTCGGCGACGCCTTCAACGCGCAGACGCAGCAGGAGGGAGCCTTGATGCTCGCGACGATCATCAAGGCCAACCGCATCCTCGGCCGCAACGACCGTTGGCTGACCCAGGACTGGGTGCAAGCGTGGATGGCTGTTTACCGGCTCGACCCGACGACGGGCGAGGCGCTGCCGCCCGCACCCTGACGGTGGACACGGGGCGGGGATTGGCGTACCGGGGAGGACGCACGATGAAGCCAGTCAGCAATCTCGACATCCCGGTCGGCGTCTCGCTCACGCACGACAAGGGCCACCCGGTGTTCTTCGCCTACGTGGGCAGCGGCCGAGGGCGGCTGGGCATGCGGGCCAAGCGGTTCAACCCGCGGGTGCTCGGCAGCATGGAGCAGGCGCTCAAACAGGCGATCCGCTGGCGCAAACGGGCGCTGCGTGAGCACAACGCGGCGGTGGCGGCGCTACCAGCGCGGCCGGTGCGGCCAGCGCGGCCAGTGCGGAAGAAGGGCGCCAAGCGGCAAGCACCGCGCCAGAGACGCTCGTAGCATGAAGTAGGGATGCCTCTCCGAGGCAATTCCTGGATTTCGCTAGTTCTGGGAACGTTTCACCAGAAGAAAATAGGGAATGCCCCAGAGAGGCATTTCCCCCTTATAGTACGAACGGCAACCGTGTTGCCTGTTCAGTACACGTCGCGCTTGTAACGCTTCGCCTTCTTGAGCGCGTCGACGTACGCGGCGGCTTCCTCCGGAGTCTTGCCGCCCGCGGTCTCGACGATCTTGTGCAGGGCCACGTCTACGTCCTTCGCCATGCGGCTCGCGTCGCCGCACACATAGAAGTGCGCGCCGGCTTCCAGCCATTGGTAGAGTTCAGCGGCGTTTTCCAGCATCCGGTGTTGGACGTAGACTTTTTCCTCCTGGTCGCGCGAGAACGCCACGTCCAGGCGCGTCAGCAGGCCGTCACGCTGCATCGCTTCGAGTTCCTCACGGTACAGGTAATCGTAGGAGGCCTTCTGGTCGCCGAAGAACAGCCAGTTTTTACCCGTCGCACCCGACGCTTTGCGGTCTTGCAAGAACGCGCGGAACGGCGCGATGCCTGTTCCCGGACCGACCATGATGACCGGCAGCGTGCCGTCCTCGGGCAGCCGGAAGTGTTTCGCGCTGTGGAAAAACAGCGGCACCGTCGTGGGATGGTCCGCCCGCTCGGCCAGGAACGTCGAAGCGACGCCCTTGCGCTGGCGGCCGTGCGTCTCGTACTTGACCGTGGCGACCGTCAGGTGCGCCTCGTCGGGGTACGCCCGCGGGCTGGATGAAATCGAGTACAACCGCGGCTGCAACTTGCGGAGCAGCTTGACGAACTCCTCCGGCGTGAAGCGAACCGACGGATGCGTGAGCAGGAAGTCGATCACCTCCATGCCGTAGACGTATTTCTCCACGTCTGCCTTCCGCGCGGGGTCGGCGAGGAGTTCTCGCAACACGGACGAACCCTCCGAGTGCGCCGCCACCGCCTCCAGAAACTGCTTGGAAGGCTGCGTGATCTGGTAGTGCCGCGAGAGCGCCTGACGCAACGTCACGGGCGCACCGTCGTTGCCGGGCACGGGTTCCTCGCCGGTCGCCGACAGAGCGGCGAGAGTTTCCTCGACGAGCGCCGGGTCGTTGTCCGGGAAGACGCCCAGCGAGTCGCCGGTCTCATACTTCAAACCAGAGCCGGCGAGCGACACCTCGAAGTGCCGGATTTCCTTGCCCGAACCGGGCAGGCTCAACACGCGGTTGGTGACAATGCGGCCCGGGAACGGGTTCTTGCGGGAATAAAGCGAGGCGGGGTCCGTGGACATGACAAGATAGGCAACCTAGCCCGCCAAACGCCGAACACGCAAGCGCCGGGATTAGCGGCGGCTTGCGCGCAAAGTTCAATCCTCCGAGCGGGAGACGATTATACGGACGGGCCGCTGCGGCGGAAGATCGTGTGGTAGAGGACCAGCAAGATCACCGCGCCGATGACCGAAGCGATGAACCCAGGCGTCTCCCCGTCGTGGTACCAGCCAATAGCCGTCCCAAGGTAGTACGCGAGCACCGAGCCGGCGATGCCAATAATCGCCGTGATGAGGAACCCGGCCGGGTCCTTGCCCGGGGTGATGAGCTTGGCCACGAAGCCAATGATCAGCCCGATGAAGATCGTGTAGATCCAGCCCGAGCCGACCGCGCCTTGGACGGCCAGGACGGAAGGAAGGGCGGCGAGCGTGGTGGGAAGGTCAGCAAGGTACATAGGAGCGGTGTTTGCGATGGTTATTTGGTGAGGCGGCTTTTCAGCCAAGCAGGAATCGCCGGACCCAACGCCCTTGGCCGTCCACAGGTTTCACTTCCCCTTTGCCTCGGGCGTCGGCGTGGCGAGCTGCGTGCTGACGACAAACAACGTCTCGGTCGTGGTCTCGCCGG
>CAXUIU010000027.1:12902-20072 GCA_964250955.1 uncultured Chthoniobacterales bacterium
CGCCGGCGGGCGGGGGGGGCGGGCGTTGGGGGGCGGGCGCGGGGGGCGGGCTGTATGGCCCGGTCTTAGGCATGAAGTGCACGTCCTCCACCAGCCAGAAAAAGAGCCCGTGTCCCGCGACGACCACCGCGATGACCCAGCCGGCCACGGGTACGCGCTGCCACCAGCGCGGGGGCTGCCGGAGCGCGGCGGGAGGGAGAGTTTTCACGGGTTCTGACGGGAGTTGGCCCCTTCGTCGATGAGCCGCCAGAAGCCCTTGGTGCGCCCGAGCTGGTCGTCCTCGGCCAGGGGGAGTTTGGAGCGGAAGAGAAAGTCGGAGAGCGTATTCTTGTGCAGGATGCGGTGAACCGTGACCCCCTGCGGGCAAGTCTCGAAGTAAATGCGGTAGTCGCTGGCGCGGTAGCGGAAGAGCTTCTTCCCGTCGCGCTCGATGCGCCCGAACGACCCCTGGCCGTCAGCGAGCCGGTCGAGGTCCTCGGGCAGGAGCTGGAACTCGCTTAAAAGGTTAAGTTGCAGTCCCTTGGGCAATCCCGACAGTTCGGCGGCGCTTAACTCATTGAAGATAATTTGGAACATCGCGGCGGGTCGCAAGCTGCCGGCATTTTCTAGGAGGAAGCGACCGGTGGCAAGTTGCGAGTTGCCAGCGGGCGGCGGTATCGCCACCTCGTCGTCAAAGAAAGCGGCGGCGAACCGGCCTCCGTGCCGCTCAGGGGCATCCTTAATCTGGTCCAGTACCCATATTGCCGACGGACCCGTTGGCCGCACACGTGGGCGTCGCGGCGGCTGGCAGCAGGAAAAGTCCGGCGCTCCTGTGGCTGACGGGCGGCTTCGGCAACGACATCGACGATCTCGTTTGGACGCCCGGCCCACTGGAGAACAACCAGTCCGTCAGCACGTTCCGCGGAGCTGGCGTCCTGACGGTGCACCCATCCCTGCGCGGCGGCGACTCGCGCGGGCGGTTCAACCGAAATAGTAGCGTCCGACGCGCGCACTCAGGCCGGTGAAGATCTCCCAGGGGATCGTGCCGGACCTGGCGGCGAGTTCGGCGGCGGAGATTTCCTCTGCGCCCTGGCGGCCGAGGAGGACGACCTCCTCGCCGGCGTCCACCTCGGGCAGGGCGTCGAGGTCCACCACGATCTGGTCCATCGTCACGCGGCCGAGCACCGGGCAGCGCCGGCCGCGGACGAGGACCGCCGCGCCGACGTTAGAGAGGTGCCGCGGGTAGCCGTCGGCGTACCCGGCCGCCAGCGTGCCCACGCGCGTCGGGCGCGCCGTGACGAACGTACGCCCGTAGCTGACCCCGTGGCCGGTGGGCAGGGTACGCACGAGGGCGACGCGGGTCTTGAGCGTCAACGCCGGCCGCAACAGGCCCTGGAACCTGGGCAGAGGCGAGGAACCGTAAAGCGACAGGCCGGGCCGGACGACGTTGCGGCGCGCACCGAGCGCAAAGCCGAACAGGCCGGCGCTGTTCTGCGCGTGGTGGGGAGCGGCGGGCGGTTCGTCGGCGAGCAGAGCGTCGAAGCGGGCGAGTTGATCGGTCGTGAACGCGGCGTCCTCATCGGCCGAAGGCAGGTGCGTGACCACTCCTGCCACGAGGATGCCCGGGGTTTTCTTGGAGGTTCGCAGCAAGTCGGGCAAGTCGTCCGGCAACACGCCCTCGCGGCCCATGCCGGTGTCCACGGCGATAGTGACCGGGAAGGGGCTGTTGCGCAGACTCACCGACAAGCGGGCGTAGTCTCTCGCCTCCTCCAAGCTCGACACCCAGGGCAGGAAGTTCTGGCGGACGATCTCTGGACGTTCATCGGGCAACGCGGTGGAGAGGATTGTGATGCGAGCATCCGGCAGGTGTCCGCGCAGGGTGAGAGCCTCGGCGACGTTGGCCACGGCGAAATCGTCGATTCCCCCGCCCTCGTGCAGCGCGCGAGCGACCGGCCCCATGCCGTGCCCGTAGCCATCGGCCTTGACCACGGCGAGGATCGTGGTGTCCGGACCGACGTGCCCGCGAACGGCGCGGGCATTGTGACGCAACGCCTCCCGGTCGATCTCAGCCCAACAACGGGTATGGGGAACAGGGGTCATGGACCGATTTTTTTAGGCAAGGTGACGCTCACCGGACGTAGGTAGATAGGTTCCAAGGGTGGCGCGAGGCGCGCGGCAGCCGGGACGGCGAGGAGCGCCGCGGTATCCACGGACAGGACGGGAGCATCGGCCAGGACGCCGTCGGGCAGAGGAGTCTCGACGACACACACCGGCCAGCCAGGACGTTCCGCCAAGCGGGCATGGAGCGAGGCGAGGTCGAGAAGGAGTTCGGGTCCGGCGACACAGGTACGGTCACAGACGGCTGTGTAGTAATACGTCCCCCGGCGCGCGTCGCCGACCGTCTGGTAGCGTTCTCCCGCCCCGCGGAGCGCCAACACCGACGGCACCCCGGCTAGGGTTGCGCCGGTCGCCGTGGCGAGACCTACGGCGGCGGCAATGGTCTGGCGTACTCCCGAGTACGAGCCCGGCCCCAGTCCGACAACGATCTGGCCCGGCGTGCCGCCCACCGCACGGGCCGTGTGCAGGGTGCGTTCAAGCTTCAGAAACAATTCCCCACCCCGTCCACGCCCGGCCAAAAACTCCTCGCATGCTACGACGCGCCCGTCGGATGCGGCCAGCACCACGCCGCCGAGAGCCGTCGAACAATCCAGCGCCAGGGACAACCGGCTCATGGCATGACCGGCCAGCTTCCTTCCACGATCCGGCGTACCTCACCCACGCCAATCTCGAAGCGCAGCCAGCGCGTGCCCGATGGCAGGAGCGCCGGGAACTTGTCAGCCCATTCGACGAGGATCAGCCCGCTACCTTCGTCGAGGTATTCCTCCCAGCCGAGCGCGAGAACCTCCGACGCGTCTTCCAACCGGTAGAAGTCGAAGTGGAACACCGGCAGACGGCCGCCGGGGTATTCATGCACAAGCGTGAACGTCGGACTGGTCGCCGTGACGCTCACGCCAAGGCCAGCCACGACTCCTTGGACGAAGTGCGTCTTGCCAGCGCCGAGGTCGCCGACGAGGGCCCACACTTCGCCCGGACGCGCGTTGATAGCGAGCCGGCGGCCGAGCGCGACGGTTTCGAGCGGGCAGGCGGTGGTCGTCGTCATCTCAGGCAAGTAGCCTCGCGCAAAGTCCAACCGGCCGCCACGCACAAAAAAATACCGCCACGGCATCAAGTGACGCCGTGGCGGTAGGATGAACCTAACTTGCCGGTGGTCGGTTACTTATTGATGGTGCCGTTGACGCCGCCTGGGAAGAACAGGCCGTTGGGCGCGTCGACGCCACCGTACACGATGTTGAGCACCTGACGGGTTGAGCGCGCGAAGGCGATGCCGAACTGGTTCGTAGGCACGATGTTGGCCGTGCCGTCCGGGGCCGTGATGCCCTGATCCATGTCCAGATTGCCGTCCAGCGAGTCGCGCACATCGGAGATGGCATTGACCGCTTGGCCGAAGAATTGGCTCGGGTCCTCGAAGTTCAAGCTATAGAGCGTCGTACGGACGATCGAGGCATGATAAGCTTCAGCCGACAGGATGCCCGCCGCCGGCGGGATGAGATCCGGATCTTGGAGCAACACCGAGGCACCCGCGTAAGCGGTCACGCCCACGTCCTCAAAGATGAATGAACCCAAGAGGAAGTTCTCCTGGCTGGCGAACGGGTCAAACGTGCTGCCCAAACCGGCCGCTGCGGCCAAGATGTTGAACGAGTCCACCAGATTGATGTTCGGCCGGGCAACGGCGTAGGAACCGAGCACCGAGCGCAGGTAGCGCACGTGAGCGATCTCGTCGTTGGTGATTTCCTCCGCGTAGTTGCGGATGAACGGGTTGGTGAAGTTCACCTGCGGGTTCGTCTTAACCTTGGTCGCCCCCGCGGTACCCGTGCCGTTGACGGCGATGCCGAGCGAGTCGAAGCCGCGGCCGAAGAAGGCGTTGGCGTAGAACTCACCTTCGAGGTATTCGAGGTTGAGCGCGAAGTTAAGGATGTCAAGGTCCGACGTGGGCGGCGTAGCAGCGCTCGCCTTGGAGGGGGTAAGCAGGGACGCCGCAGCCGGGGCCACGGCAGCAGCGGCACCGACGAGGCCCGCTTGGCGCAGGAAGGCACGACGGCCAGTGCGACGATTGTGCAGCGCACCTAGCAGATTCAGCTTGGTAGAGTTGTCCATATTCGAGTTGGTTTCCGTAAGGAGAAGGTAAAGGTGGTTTGTTAGAACGTGGTCGTACCGGTGTTGATCGTACCGTTCACGCCGTTGGGGAAGAAGCCGCCTGCCGAAGCGCCGGCTTGTGAGTAGACGATGTTGAGCACCTGTGCGGCCGTGCGCGCAAAGGGGATACTGCTACCGTCCGCAGGCACGATGTTGGAGGTGCCGTCCGGGTTCGTCATCCCCTGATCGAGATCGCGCGGACCGTCGAGGGAATCGCGCAGATCAGAGATCTTATTAAGCGCCTGGCCGAAGAACTGGCTCGGATCGCGATAGTTGATGTTGTACAAGGCGACACGCAGGGTCGACGAGTGATAGGACTCAACCGCCAGGATGCCGGCGGCGGCGCCGAGCACCGTCTTGGAACTGATGAGCGCCGAGGAGCCGATGTAGGCCGTCACGCCCACGTCGGTCAGCGTCAACGCGCCGAGCAGGAAGGCTCCGTCGCTCGCGTAGGGATCGAACGTGTTGGAGATGCCCGCCGCCTTCGCCGCCGCGTTGAACGCGCTGGCGAGGTCGATGGCCGGCTTGGCAATAGCCGCGCTGCCGAGCTGGCCGCGGATGAACTCGATATGGTTGATCTCGTCGTTCGCGATCTCCGTCGCGTAGTTGAGGATGCGCGGGTCGGAGAAGTCCACCTTCGGGGTGGTGGGATAGATCGTGTCCCCCGGCGTGCCCACGCCGTTGAGGGGAACGCCGTTGCCCGCCAGGCCCGTGCCGTACACCGCTTTGGAGTAATACTCCCCTTCGAGATACTCGAGGTTGAGGGCGAAATTGAGGATGTCGGCGTCGGTTAGCGTCGCGCCCTGGGCGCGCGACGGGTTGAAGATGGAGCCGAGCGAGCCGAGCGCGAGCGGTGCCATCGCTGCGGTAAACGCAGCGAGGCCCGAACGACGCAGGAAGTCGCGGCGGCCGTGGGAAGTGGCAAGTACCGGGTTTGATAGGGACGGGTTCATGGTCTCTCAGAATCCGCTCTTGGGCTCGCGCCGGATGCCTCGATTCGTCAGAGAAATGAAAAAAGTTCCCCGCGGTGGGTGTGAGTGCATCCACAACCCGGTTGCGCCCGGATGGTTGGACGGACTTATCGGGCAAATGCCTGATCCATGAGCACATTTTTTTCATTCTACGCACCGGCTGCCTTTGTGCTTGCTCGCACCGGCTTCCTTGCGGAAGCTTTCAGGCCTTTCGCCATGAACGATGACGCCCTCCGGCAGCAGGACGAGGACCGCCGTCTGCTCGCCGCCTGCGCGGCGGGCGACCCAGCGGCGTTTGCGTCCCTCTATGACCGGCTCAGCGGCCCCCTGCACGGGCTGTGCCTGCGCATGACGGGAGAGCCGGCCGAGGCCGAGGACATCATCCAGGAGGCGTTTCTGACGATCTGGCGGCGCGCGGGCGCGTATGACCCGGCGCGCGGCAGCGTGTTCAACTGGGCCGTGCACCTGACGCGCTGCAAGACCATCGACCACCTGCGCGCCCGCGGGCGGCGGCTGCGGGTCATGGCCGCCCCGGACGACCTGGGGCCGGACGATGAACGCCCCGCCGTGGAGCCGGTCGCTCCCCACCAGAACGCTGGCGAGGCGGCGGACCAACGCGCACGGGCCGGGCGTGTGCGACAGGGGCTCGACGCGCTGCCGCCCGACCAAGGCCGCGCCATCGAACTGGCGTTTTTCAGCGATCTGACGCACCACGAAATTTCCGCGCGGCTCGGCGAGCCGCTGGGCACGGTAAAGGCTCGTATCCGCCGCGGGCTGCTGCGATTACGCGCGCTGCTCAAGGGCGAGGAACCGGGGGAGGACCGATGATTTCCGAAGCACAACAAGACGGGGCGGCGCTGTACGCGCTGGAACTCCTCGACGCGGACGAAGCGGCGGCATTCGAGCGCGCCGCGGCGGCCAACGGGGAGTTGCGCACGCTGGCCGACGAGTTCCGCGAGGTGGCGGCGACCCTGGCGCGCACGGACGTGAGGAGCGTCGCGCCGCCTGCCAGCCTGCGTGAACGGGTGCTGGCGCGCGTGGCGGCAGAGGCGTCCAGTCCAGCGGCGGGCAAGGTCGTCGCCATGCCGTCATGGCGGACGACGCGACTGCCCTGGGCAGCGGCGGCCGTGCTGGCGTTTGGCTGCGGGGTGCTCGGGCTCGTTTCCTGGCGGCAGGCAAGATATGGGCGGTTCGAGAGTGAGACCCGCGCCGACGCCTACCTGCAATTGTTCGATGCCACCCGCCGGGCGCAAGGGGCCGAGGACGCGCTCGCGGCCGAGCGCAACAACTCGCTCGCGCGGGTAGGTTACTGCGCGCTGGAACCGGTGCCGGCCGCGCAGGCGACGGGGCCGCGGGCAGCGGTGTTGTGGGATGCGGCGAGCCGGCGCGGGCGGTTGCAACTCAATAAGCTGCCGCCACCCGGCGCGGGCAAGGATTACCAACTCTGGACAGTGGAAGCCGGCCACCCGCAGCCGATCAGCGCCGGGGTGGTCCGGGTCGGCGCGGACGGGACGGCAGCCGTGGATTTCCAACCCAATGCGGACGACGACGCGGGGGCGGCGGTGGCAGCGTTCGCGCTGAGCGTGGAGCGCGCTGGCGGCGCGGCGCACAACGAGGGGCCGATTCTGTTCTTAGGCAAACTCGCACCGTGAGAGATGTGTCGAGACATCCTCCTAGTCGGGTAAGAAATTCCCGTCGATTAATTCGTTGTGGACTCTGCCTGGTTCCTTGGCTGCCGGCTTACCTATTGGGGATTGTGGTATATGCTTATTTCACAATGCCTCGGTACGTTGCTACCACGGTTCTGAAAATCAATGTGGACCCCGTCTCTGGCCAACGACTCCCATCCAAGCTGACTCCTTCCGCGCCGGTCTCGCCGCACTTCTCTCTTCCCAAGCACATCAACTTGCCGCTCGCCGTTTTGATTTGCACGAGTTGTGCCTTCCTCACCGGCTACGTGCTGCCC
>CAXUIU010000028.1:0-19801 GCA_964250955.1 uncultured Chthoniobacterales bacterium
ACCTGAGCATTTTCGAAATGGCTAGCGAAGCAGTGTTAAGCCGTGAGGAGTTAGCCTTCGCTTACCGCAAGCTGGCGAGTGACCGGGAGGAGGAACGCTGCGTGCAGCCGCTGCACCTCGCGTGCATCGACAACCAATGGTACCTCTTCGGCTTCGACCTCGACCGTTCGGGCAGCGTGCGGACCTTCGCCCTCACGCGCATGAGCCGCTTGCGCAACACGGGCCGGACCTTTGTGCGCCCCCGGCATTTCTCCCTCGATGAGCATCTTGCGGACAGCTTCGGGGTATTCTCGTCGCCGGAGCCGGAGGGAGTGCGGCTGCGCTTCGACGCGTTCGCGGGACGCCTCATCAGCGAGCGGACCTGGCACGCTTCCCAGCAGCTCGAAACGGACCCCGAGGGCCGGGTGGAACTGACGATGCACGTCGGCGTCTCGCCCGAGGTGGAACGCTGGATCCTCGGCTGGGGCGAGCACGTCGAGGTCCTCGAACCGCCAGCCCTGCGCGCGCGCATCGCGAGCACCGCCGTGCGCGTGTGCGCGCAGTACGGTCCCGCGTCGGCGGCGCAACCCGGGGACGCCCGACGGACGATCCTGGAAGGATGATTCCTCCCGCCCACGACGAGGAAAAGGAAGTGCCGGCTCACGACGCCGACGCGGCCCCGCGGGAACTGCGGCGGTACTTCGCACGGCATAATCGGCAGGCGCTCTTTTTGGCCGCGCTGTCGCTCGTCGCCTCTACAGCGTTGTGGGCGTTGACGTACGCGCTGGTCTATTGGTTCAGCCTGGTGGGGGTCACCGTCTCACGCAGCCTTGACGCGGACACCTTGAGCCAAGTCAACAACCCCGAACTGCTGGGCACGCACTTCCCGGAATGGTTCGCGCTCGGGGCAGGCGCGTCGCTGGTCGTGGCGGCGCTCGTGCGCCAGCGGGTCCGCGTCGCCTGGCTGCGGGAGGCGCGGCTCTACCTGTTGTGGGTGCTGGTCGAACTGTTCATGGCGGTCCCCAACGTGACGTTCTCCGTGTGGGGCAACCTCTCGGCCGTCACGCGGCTGCGGCGGCGCGAGGCGCGCGAGGCTTGGCGGCTGCTCCAGCGCATCCACCAGGAAGGCGGCCGGATGAACCTGGCGAACCTGCGGCAGGAGATCGACGACGAGCGGATTCTCCAGCGCGTGATGTACGGACTCCAGATCGTGGGCTTGGTCGGCGTGCGCGAGAGCCGGGACGGGTGGGATCTTTACCTACAAAACCGCGAGGCATTCGCGGCCCTACTCTCGCACGCGCAGGGTTCAGTGTGAGAGTGCCTTGCCGATGAGATCGGCGGCCTGGGGACCATGGGCGTTGAGGGTGAGCAGCTTGCCGTCGCGGTCGAGCACCCAGACGGTCGGCAGCGCGTTGACGCCGAGGGCGCGCACGGCCTCGCCGTTCCACCCGTGGCCGTCGCAGCCCACGGGCCACCTCAGCCCGGTGACCTCGACCGTGCTGGCGAGCGCCTTGCGGTCCTCGTCGAGACTGATCGTCAGGAAGTCGACCGGCTTGCCGGCGAACTCGGCCGCGGCGTGCTGCAACTGGGCCATCGCGTGCAGCGAAGGCAGCGACCAAGACGCCCAGAACAACACGACCACCACGTGCCCACGATAGTTGTCCACGTCCACGGGCGCGCCGGGTTCGGCGGAAGCGACCCGCAGAGGGAGCGGACGCCCGAGGAGCGCGAGGCGGCGCTGGTCGTCGGCGATGCGCTGGCGCAGGGCGGTGTCGGTCGTCCGGCCGGCAGCCTCGTCGAGGAGCGCCTTTTTGCGGGTAGGTTCCTCGTCGTAGAGGGTGGCCAGTTCGGTCAGGAGGCCGGCGGTGCGACGGTCTCCAGGGTACTCGGTGTCGAACCGGCGGATGTCCTTGGCGAGCGCCTCGCGCCCGGGCACGTCCGCGCGGTTGGCCAGGTCCTCCATGCCCTGCGACACGCGTGCGAACCCGGCGTCGGCGCGCACCGGCGGCGGGGTGGCGGGATTGGTTTCCAGGTCGGCGAGGAGCCGGGCAGCCTCGGCGTTGAGGGCAGGCTGGTTTTGCAGCCGGCCTTTGGAGGCGAGCACGGCCGCGAGACGGATGCGCGCGCTGTAGCGGTGCGGATCGTCGGGGTACGCGCGGACAAACTCGCGCAGTGCCTTCTCCTGCTTGTCGAGGTGGGTGCGTGCCGCGGCCATGGCGGCCTCGCGTTCACGGGTCTGCGTGCCGGGGCCAGCGGCCTGCTCGAGGATGATCTGCCAGGCGTGGTCGGCAGGGTCCCCGGCATCCGGCGCGGCGGCAGGGAGCGATGCGACGAGGCTGCTGGTAGCGAGCCATAACACCAGCCGGAGACGCTGACGGGGGATCATAGCCAAGCCCAAAAGCAAAAGAGCCGCTCCCGGCAAAGGGAACGGCTCGAAGTCAGAGAGAGGCAGGAAATCAGCCGACCTGCGTGGAATTGGACTTCTGCGCTTCCAGAGCTTTCAACTGCGCCTGGAGCAGCTCAACCTGACGCTGGAGCGCCTCGGGCGACTGGTCGGGCTGCGCCGCTGGCAGGGACTGCGTCGGCACGGCGGCCGCGGCAGGAGTGTACGGCTGGCGGTTGGCCGCTTCCCGCGCCTGCGGGTCCTGTTGGGCGCCACGCAGTTCGTGGTCGAAATCGTCGCGCGCCTTTTTGAACTCGTTCAGGCTCTGGCCGAGTCCGCGGGCGAGTTCGGGCAGTTTCTTGGCGCCGAAGAGTAGCAACAGCACGATCAGGATGACGAGGCCGTCCATTCCCATCAGGTTGCCGAACGCCGCCACGGGGAGGGGAGAGATCATAAGAGAGTTAGTACGCCCGAATTGACAATTTGCAAAATCTTAATCGCCGCTGACCAGCGAAGGGTCGGGTAAATCCCACGCTTGCCACTTGCGCCGGTACTCTTCTCGCGGCAGGAGCGCGTATTGCGGATGGTCAGGGGCACGCAGCCAGCGGACGAGTTTTTCCAGTTCGCCCTCGGCCATCGTCGTGCAGCCGCTCGTCGCGCGATTCTCGCCGCGGCGGATATGGAAGAAGATCGCGCTGCCGGCCCCGGGCTGGGGCGAGTCGGAGTTGTGACGAATCTCCACCAGCCAGCGGTACGCGAAGTCCCCGTGACGCATTTTCATCTTCTCGAACCAAGCCGGCGGATTCGCAGGATCGGGGATCGTCACGAACTTGTTGTAGTTGGGCAGGCTGGGGTCGTCCACCCACGCGTCGGCGGTCGTCACCGTGTGGAAGGGATAGTTCGACCCCGCCGGGAGCGTGGGATCGTAGGTGTAGACCTTGCCGATGTTGAAGACGCCCGCCGGTGCTCGTCCGTCGCGTTCGGCCTTGTGGGTGCCGGGTTCGGAGGTGCCCTCGACGCCGCGACCCCAGGCGAGACCGTTCTTGCCGAAGAGCACCGGGATCGGCCCCCACACGGGCTTCCAGGGACCGCCCGGGGTACGCTCGAAGCCTTGCAGTTGGCCGTGCATCGAGTTCCAGTCCGGCGCGGTGCCGACGATCAGTTGACGCACCTCGGGCTCGGCGGCGCGGACGGGTCCGGCAGCGGCGAAAATAACGAGGGTCAACGCCCCGAGCAGGCTGGGTTTCATACGGGAGAGAGTTCGAGGACGGCGCGAACAGCGGCGGTGCGTTCGGCGTGAGCCGTGTCGTCGAGGACCGGCGTGGCGTCGGTCCCGGCAGGAACCGAGGGCAAATTAACCCATGACCGGCACCCGCCGTAGCCCGGCCGGTCGGGGAACGACCACGGCGCGTCGAGCCGGTACACGCGTCCGAAGGCGCATTGCAAGCCCGGTGCGTCGTCGTAGTCGAAGCGGCTGCGGATCACTTCCTCCTTCCAGACGTGGAAGGGGGCGAGCGCCGCCACCCGCGACCACTGGTCCACCCACACGGCGAACTCCAGCGCGAAGAAGTGGCGGATCTCCACCGTCCCCTCCGGTGCGGGCGGCGCAGGATACAGCCCGGCACGTTCCTCGGGGCGGACCAGTTCAGTTTGCTGATGGTACTGGGTCGGGAACAGGAAGAACCGCTCATGTTTGAACCGGAACCCGTCGCGCCCTTCCGCGATGCCGCCCTTGCGCAAAATCAGACTCTGCCGACCGGAGCCCAGGGCCGCGCACACGAGCGCCCAATCCTTGAATCCGACGGCGGCTTCGGTGGTGGCGAGAACGGGCGGCGGAGAAGAAGCGGCGACCATGGCGGAGGCACGCTACATAACTCAGAAACCTCCCGGGGGCAAAGGGTCATCCGTCTGGGGTGGCGAAATCGTGACGCGGGAAAGGGACGTTTCCGGTTTGCGCTTTGCCCCTCGAAAAACTACGGTGGGCGTCCAGTGCCGTACCTCTTCGACCTGCATTGCCATTCCTACTTCAGCGCCGATGGCGTGGCCGCCCCCGAGGCGCTCATCGCCGCCGCGAAGCGCAAGGGATTGCACGGCTTTGCGATGACCGACCACAACACCTGCGAGGCCGTCGATTACATGATCGAGAAGGGCTTGATGCGCGCCGACGGTCAGCCGGTGGACGGGTTCCTCATCATCCCGGGCGTGGAAGTGACCACGGACGACGGCCACCTCCTGTGCCTCGGCGCCAAGTTGCCCAACCTCAAGGGCCGACCCGCCAGCGAGGTTGTCGCGCGCATCCACGAGGCCGGCGGGCTCGCGGTGCCGCCGCATCCGTACGACATCTTCCGCGCCGGCATCCGCCGGGCCGTCCTGGACACCCTGCCCATCGACGCGCTGGAGGTTTTCAACGCCGCCACGACGCTGCACCGCTACAACAAGAAGGCGTTCAAGTACGCGCAAGAGCGCAACCTGCCCATGACCGCCTCCAGCGACGCGCACCACGAGGACGCCATCGGCGCGGCGTACACGATCCTGGACACGGATGATTTCACCGTGCGCGGCGTGCTCCAACAGATCGTGCGGCCCAACAAGCTCAACCAGACTTACCTGAAGCCGAAGGACAAGTTCAAAAAGACTTGGAGCAACTGGCTGCGTATCACCCGCAAGCGCCCCAAGTCCGTGACTTGAAGAGGCTTAGCGGCTCGCTACCCGCACGGAGCGGATTTTGTCGAGCTTGAGCACTCCGCCCGCCGCGAAGTCCGGCTGCGCCTTCGGGTCAGACACTTTTTCGCCGCGCCACTGGACGCTGCCGCCTTCCACGAGCCGGCGGGCGTCGCCGCGCGACCGGGCCGTGCCGAAGGCCTGCTGGTAGGCTCCGACCACCGCCGAGACGATGTCGGTCTCGCCCTCGAAGGTCACCGTGGGCAGGTCCGCGCTCTCGGCGTCGCGCCGGCTGAACCGCGCCTCAAAATCCTCCCGCGCCGTCCGCGCGTCCGCTTCCGAGTGGAAGCGCGCCACCAGCCGCGCGGCGAGGCTCTTCTTGGCCTCCATCGGATGGGCGCCGGCCGGGAGTTCCTCGCCGAGCAGCACGGGGTAATACTTTGCCATCAGATCATCGGAGATGCTCATCGTCTTGCCGAACATGTCCGCCGGCGCGTCGGTGACGCCGATGTAGTTGCCCAGGCTCTTGCTCATTTTCTGGACGCCGTCGAGCCCTTCGAGGATCGGCAGGGTCATCACGATCTGCGGCGGTTGTCCCTCTTCCTTCTGCAAATCTCGGCCGACGAGGATGTTGAAAAGCTGGTCCGTGCCGCCGAGTTCCACGTCGGCCTGGATCATCACGGAATCCCAACCTTGCAGGATCGGGTATTGGAGTTCGTGCAGGCTGATGGGTGTGCCGCCGTCCCACCGCGTGCGAAAATCTTCCCGCTGAAGCATTTGCTGGAGCGTCACCCGGCTGTTGAGGCGGAGGACCCCCTCGTAGGTCATCGTCTTGAACCACTCGCCGTTGAAGACCACCCGCGTGCGCTCCGGGTCGAGGGTCTTGAACGCCTGCCGCTGGTACGTCTCGGCGTTGGCCAGGACGGCTTCGTGCGAGAGCGGCGGCCGGGTGGCCGAGCGTCCACTCGGGTCGCCGATGGTCGCGGTGAAGTCGCCGATGATCAAAATCCCTTCGTGTCCAAAGTCTTGGAACTGACGCAGCTTCTGGAATCCGACCGTATGCCCGAGGTGAATGTCCGGCGCGGTGGGGTCTACCCCGAGCTTGACGCGCAGGGGCCGCGCCTGCCGCAGCTTTTCGAGGAGTTCGGCCTCGCTGATGATCGTCGCGGTGCCGCGGCGCAGGTGGGCGAGTTGTTCTTCCGGCGAAAGGAGGCCGCTCATGCGTGGACCGATGCCACGTCAGCGGTTCTTGTTCAAGATTTCCCGCACTTGGTCGATGGTCAGGTTCTTCTGCTTGCGCAGATCGTCGATGCTGTCCTGCCGCTTGCCTTGCACGAGGAACGACTTCTCGGAGTTCACGTACGCACGCGGGCCGCCCAGGGTGCGGTTGGCGGCGCGGTCCTCCCGCACGTCCACCGAGCGAGTGCCGAAGGATTGGTCCGCCTGTGGCAGCGCCTGCCGGTCAACGGCCGATGCTTGGCGCACGGCGTAGCCATCGGTGCGGAGGCTGCCGCGGCCGTCGTTGAACCCCCGGGCCTGGAACGCCCCGTCGCCGCTCTTGCCGGCCGTCGTCTTGCCGCTGAACCCGAACGGCCGCACCGCCGCCCGCCGCCCGCCGAACGACGCGTCGGCGGAGAACGCCTTGCCGGCCGGCTCGTACGCGAGCGACCCGGTGCGCTCCAGCCGTTCCTGGATGACCTTCTCCTGCCCGGACTGCGCCTGTGCACACCGCGGGACCATCAGGGTCGCCGCCGACACGAAGCACCACAGAACGAGGGAACGTACCATCGGGCGGGAGGATGATCGGGACCGCCTCGCCGTGTAAAGCGGATTATCCGAGCAGGTCGGCGACGAGCGCCTTTTCTTCCCGAAGTTCGGTCACGGTGGCGTCGATCCGCGCACGGCTGAAGTCGTTCACCGGCAGCCCGGGCACGATGCTCCACGACTGCCCGTCTTCCGTTCGGATGGGGAAGGACGTGATCAGATCGGACTCCACATCGTACGCGTCACCGCGTGAGCACACCGCGACGCTGTTCCAGTCGCCTGCTGGAGTGGGGAACACGAGCGAACGCACGGTGTCCACGACCGCGTTGGCCGCCGAAGCCGCCGACGATGAACCACGCGCCTTGATGATCGCCGCTCCACGCTGTTGCACCGTGGAGATGAACGGCCCTTCGAGCCAAGCCTGGTCGGTGATGACCTCCGTGGCCGCACGACCGTTGATCTTCGCGTTGAAGAAGTCCGGGTACTGCGTGGCCGAGTGGTTCCCCCAAATGGCGAGGTTGGTGACGGCCGTGACAGGCACGCCGGCCTTTTGCGCAAGCTGGGCCTTCGCGCGGTTTTCGTCGAGCCGGGTCATGGCGAACCACCGCTCGCCCGGCACGTCCCGGGCGTTGCTCATGGCGATGAGGCAGTTGGTGTTGCAAGGATTGCCGACGACGAGCACCCGCACGTCCGGGGCGGCGTTCTTGGCGATGGCTTGCCCTTGTCCGGTGAAAATTTTGCCGTTGATGCTGAGCAGGTCCTTGCGCTCCATGCCGGCCTTGCGCGGTACGCTGCCGACGAGCAGCGCCCAGTTCACGCCGCGGAACCCCTCATCCAGGTCGGCGGTCGGGATCACGTCGTGCAGGAGCGGGAACGCGCAGTCGTCGAGTTCCATCTTGACCCCTTCGAGCGCGGGCAGGGCGGGGGCGATCTCGATGAGGTGGAGGACGACGGGCTGCTCGGGGCCGAACATTGCCCCGGAAGCGATGCGGAAAAGGAGCGAATATCCGATCTGACCGGCGGCCCCGGTGATGGCGACATGGAGAGGGGATTTCATGGCAAGGAGGCCACGTTATGCGAAATCGCCTCTCCGTCGAAAAAAAGTTTCGTTACCGACCCGGCGTCATGCAGGCGCCGGCGCGACCGGACGGAAGCGCCGGACCTCCCGCGCAAAGGCCGTCAGACCATCTCCGGTGTTGGCGGAGTAGCGTGCGGCGACGTACAGGTCGGTGATGCGGCGGATCTCACCGGCTTGCGCGGGCAGCGCCTCGGACGCGCGGCGAGCGAAATCCAGCGGCCCTTCGTTCTCCTGCCGCTTGATCTTGGCAGCCCGGGTGACGCGCTGGCAGAACTGGCCATAAAGTTCGCGCGCAGGGTCCAGACGGACGGCGCGCCCACGGGTCAGGAAGCGCGCCCCAGCCATCCCGACTGCCAGCACCGTGAACACGCTGCCCAGCGTCAGCATCGTGCCGCCGAGAAGGTCGAGATCGCCGAGGTTGAGGTGCTGGAGGACGTTGAGCTGCTGCTCCGTGTCGTAGCCGAGCACGAGTTGGTTCCAATGCTGGTCGAGATCATCCCAGACCAGGAGCGCGTTGTGACCCAGCCAGCGCAACGGGCCGGGGGCGTTGAGCTGGCGCAGACGGTCGAGCCGGGACGCTCCGTCGAAGGCGCTGTCGCCCGAAAGGGCGGCGTAGCCCTGCGCTCCGTAGGAGACGCGGTCGGGCGCGATGACAGCCGTGGGGTCTTCGCGCACCCAGCCGCGCCCCTCCAGCCATACCTCGGACCACGCGTGCGCATCGGACTGGCGCACCGTGTAGTACCGGCCCCAAGTGTTGAACTCGCCGCCCTGGTATCCGATGACCACCCGTGCAGGCACCCCCGCGGCGCGCATGAGCGCGGTGAACGCCGCGGCGTAGTGCTCACAGAACCCCTTTTTGGACCGGAAGAGGAAG
The DNA here is from genome assembly GCA_964250955.1 of uncultured Chthoniobacterales bacterium. Classification (GTDB taxonomy): domain Bacteria; phylum Verrucomicrobiota; class Verrucomicrobiia; order Chthoniobacterales; family SZAS-18; genus CAHJWO01. The sequence goes on from CAXUIU010000028.1 coordinate 8,740, forward strand.
TGGTCGAGCGCGCTGTCCGCCGGCAATGACCCTGGCGTGAGCGAATAGCTGAACCCCTCGCTGCCCAGATAAGCCAGCAGCACGCGCACGGCGTCCTCGTCCCGGGAACTGAAGCGGTGCAGGCTGCGGGCCAGGACGAGGGATTGCTCGCCGACGCCGGGGGGCACCCGCGTGTAGAAGCGCCGCAGTTCGGCGCTGAGCGGCGGCGCCGGGCTGGCCGCGAGGTTCGAGGTCGCGGTGTAGATCGTCTTGTTGTAAATCGGTGATTGGCTGCGCAGCACGTCGGTGGTGCACGCTTGCGTGCGGAAGCTCGCGTTGCTCTTGACCTCCACCGGTCGGTCGAGTGCGAAGAGCCAGCGTTCGCCCGTGGGCATGATCGTCACCGTCTGCTCGACGCGCTCCGCCGCCTCCCCGGACAGGAGCTGGTGAGCGGGCAGGGGAATGGGCTCCTTCGCCCGCCAAGCCATCGCGGAGTCCGCGATCTCCAGGACGACTCCACGCCAGTACAGTTCGTTTTGCGATAGGCCCACGCCGTCGTTGATCTTGGCGCGGAACGCGATCTCGTCGGATTGCACCAGCGAGCCGAAGGTGCCCGGCTGGAGATGGTCGCTCATCCCCGTCAAGCCCGCGTTGGAGTTGGTCAGGCGGGTCAGGAAGGTCGCCTGCACCCGCGGGAAGATCAGGAACATCAGCACGACCAGCGGCAGCGCCTGGACGGTCAACCCGAGCGCCAGCCGCACCGGCGGCCCCCACGACGCGTCCGCCCCTGCGCCGTGGCAGCGTACCAGCGCGACGACGTTGGCCAGGAGCGCCAGCGACAGGAAAGCGAACAGCGCGAACGATTGGTTGAAGAAAAACGCGCTCAGCGACATGAAGAACCCGAGCAGCGACACCACCGTGACATCACGCGGGGAACGCAGTTCGAGGATTTTGAGCGACATCAGCGAGACGAGGAACGCGAGCATGCTGCCGGCGTCCACGTGCGCGTGGTAGGTGAACAACACGCCTAGTGCCATCGGCAGGAACACCGCCAGCCGGATCGTCAGGGAGGGCAGGGCGCGTTGCCAACGGTCCGTGAGTAGTCGCCAGGCCGTGCACAGCGCGAAGGTCAGGAGCGTCCACGTGGGCACCTGGCCGATGAGGGCAGCCATCGTCGCCGCCAGGCTGCCCATCAGCCACGGCAGCACCCCGCGTAACGGTCGGGCTCCCGTCGCTGGGAAGGGACGCGCGGCCGGGCGGCGGGCGGGGCGAGTCAGCGTGGGCATGGGAAGTCCTTAGACGGCTGGAGCAGGTTCGCCTGCGCGGGCCGGATCGTAGAGCGCCAGCGCAGCCAGGCAACGGTCGTAGTGGGTCGGACCGCGGGCCGGCTCTGCCTCGAAACCTGGTAGCCGTAGGCCGTACGCGAGTCCGGCGTGATCGGCGTCCACGATCCAGCGGCAGAGCTGGCGCAGGCGTGCCTCCACGTCGCCGAGCACATGGGTGTCTTCGTACTCGAAGAACACCCGCCGACTGCCCGCGCCGGAGAATTTCTTTACCAGCAGCCCTTGGCCGCGCGCCGCTGCCCGCCAGTCGATGTGCCGCTGGCTTTCGCCGACCTGATAGGGCCGCACTCCGGAATAATCGTCCCCGCCCGCGCCCGTGCCGGAGGGAACGTCCGTCGTCAGCGCCGGGCCGTCGGGCAGAGGGAGTTTTCCTTCCGGCCGCGGGTAGACGAGGTAAGACGCGTCTGCTTCCTCGTAGCGCCACGAACGCCAGAAGCCTAAGGGGTACACGGTCGTCAAGGCCAGCCGGCCGATGACTTGCCGACCGCGCGCGGCTGGCGGGAGGGTCATCTCGACGGTTTCCGCGCCGTTTGGTCCGAGGGGTGCGAGCCGTTCGTGCGTCGCTTCCTTGAAGACCTTGCCGCGCGGGGATACTTCGAGCGCGGTGCGGGCCCGGCGCGAGAGGTTCGTCACCTCGACGAGCACGCGCGCGCTCTCGCCCTCGAACACCGGGTTGATCCGGCCCGTGCGCAGGCGCAGGTCCACCAGCGCGAAGTGCGCGTGCAAGGCGCTGACCAGCACGAGGCTGCCCAGGAAGAACATCAGCAGGTAGGCCGCGCTGTTGCGTTGGCTGATGGCCGCGTACCACATGGCGGCCAACACCGCGCCGAGCACCACCCAACTGCGCGTGGGCAAAATGTAAATCCTGCCCGTCGTCATCGGTGGCGCTTCCTTTGTTCGTTTACGGAACGGGCACGGTTTCCAGCAGGTGCCGCGCGAGGTCCCGGCCGCCGAGCTGGCCGGGGGTAACGCCCGCTTCGAGCCGGTGCGCCATCACCGGCACGGCGACCTCCTGGATGTCCTCGGGCAGCACCATCGCGCGCCCTTGCATGAGCGCCGACGCCTGGGCGGCGTGCAGCAGCGACAGACCCGCGCGCGGCGAGAGCCCCGTGCCGTGCAGCCGGCGACTCGCTTCGAGCAGGTCCTGGAGGTAGTCCAGCACGGCCGGCGACGCGAAAACGCCCTGGACCTGTTCCTGGATCTCTTTGAGTTCCTCGCCGCTGATGACTTCCGGCAGGATGACCAACAGATCGCGGCGGCTCTGGCCGGTGAGCATTTCTCTCTCGCTGGCGCGGTTGGGGTAGCCGAGTTCCAGGCGCATGAGGAAGCGGTCCAACTGGCTCTCGGGCAGTGGGAACACGCCGATCTGCTGGCGCGGGTTCTGCGTGGCGATGACAAAAAACGGCTGCGGCAAGGCGCGGGTGACGCCGTCGGTGGTCACCTGGTATTCCTCCATGGCTTCGAGCAGCGCGCTCTGGGTTTTGGGGGTGGCCCGGTTGACCTCGTCGATGAGGATCACCGGCGCGAAGATCGGTCCCGGGTGGAACACGAAGCGGCTGTGTTCGCGGTCGTAGATGGAGTTGCCGATGATGTCGGCCGGCAGGAGGTCGCTCGTGAATTGGATGCGCTTGAACGGCAGCCCGAGCGAACGCGCCACGGCCTGTGAGAGCGTCGTCTTGCCCACGCCCGGCACATCCTCGATGAGTAGGTGGCCGCGCGCCAACAAGCATACGACGGCCAGGCGGATGGTGTCCTCCTTGCCGACGATCACGTCGCCGAGTTGGGCGACGAGCTGCGTGATGCGGTGGGTCACGGGCGGCGAGTCGATGGGGTTATCCCCGGCGCGCCGGGAGGGTTCCGCCGTCACAGTGGCACACGATTGGGTGTCCGTCCTGACCATATGGGGGAAAGCCTAGCAGAACGCGTTCCCCGCCGGGTCCGAAAAGGCGGCCCGCGCCGTTTAATCCGGCACGACCCGGCCGCTGCGCTCCAGCATGGCGCGGAAGCGTTCGGCGCGCGTCCGATGAGTCGGTTCGTCGCGGAGAGTTTCCACGGTGACGTGCATGCGCTGACTCCAGTTAGAGTCGGCCGAAGTGCCCGGCACGTTGAAGCGTTCCTCTCGCGCCAGGAGGTCCGTGATCATGCACACGGCGATCCAACTGTTCGAGCGGAAGAGCGCCTCCATCAGCTTGTCGTGGATGCCCTCGCTGAATTCGCCGCTGACTTCCTCGTACGAAAGTCCGGCGAAGCTGGCGAGTTTGTAGAGTTCGTGGCGCTCCTCGGCGGTCAAGCGGTGGGAGCGGTTCCAGAAGGCCAGCAACGGCTCGTGGTCGTGGGTGCCGTAGGTGGCGAGGGACAGGCGCTCGTAGTCACTGCCGGGCAAGATGTTGCCCGTGCGCGGGTCCTGTTCCCAGATGGGGATTTTGAAGCCGGCGATGCCGAGCTTGGTGAGACTGGGCCGCACGTAGTCGGGGACAACGCCGAGGTCCTCGCCGATGAGGCGCGTCACACCGGAGGCGTCGAGCGCCATGTGCAAGAGTTCCTCGCCGGCAGCGCAGTTGGCCTGGCGCTCTTCCCAGGTGTTGTCCCCGCGGGCCTTGAAGCCCGGCAGATGCCCGCCACAGCGTTCGCGCGCCTCGTCGGCGCTCAGCGGCAGGAACTCCGCGTTGCGCTCCGGTCGCCAAGGGAAACTGTAGAGGCGATAGAACCCAAGGATGTGGTCGATACGAAATACGTGGAAGATGTCGCGCACTCCGCCGATGCGCTGCCGCCACCAGCGGAAGCCGTCCTGCCGCATCGCGGCCCAGTCGTAGACCGGAATGCCCCAGTTCTGCCCCCACTTCTGCGTGAACGCGTCGTCCTTGAAGTACGGCTCGGGCGGCGCGCCGCCGGACCAGCCCGACTCGAACTGCTCCGGGTTGGCGAAAAAGTCGGCGCTGTAATAACTGACTCCGAGCGGGATGTCGCCCATGAGAGCCACGCCGCGCTCGCCGGCGTACTGCTTCAAGCCTTCCCATTGTCCGTAGGCCACCCATTGCACGTAGGCAAAGAAGGCTCTCGACTTTGCGAATGCCTCCCGCTCGGCCTCCGGCAGCGCCGCTTCCCAGGCGGTCGCCCGGGCGAGCGTCTGGTGATCTTCGGACCAGCGGTCCCAGCATTCGGAACCGCCGTGCCGTTCCATCAGCGCGCGGAAGAGCGTGTAGCCATCCAGCCACGCCGCGTGACGGCGTCGGAACTCCAGCCATCCTTGCATCCGCTCGGCACTGCCGCCCAGGTCGCGCCCGAAGTTTTCGTAGGCGCGCCGCAAAAGGGCGAGCTTGAGGGGCTTGACCCGCGCGTATTGCACCGGACCATCGCCGCTGGGTCGCCCGCCGAGCGTAGATTCCACGGCCTGCACGTCCTCGTCGGAGAGGTCGGGCAGCGCCGCCGGAGTGAGGTCGAGCGTCGTCGGGTCCAGCGCCATCGAACTGATGGCGTTGTACGGGCTGTGGTCGCCGCCCGTTTCGTTGATGGGCAGAAGCTGGACGAGCGCGAACCCCGCCTCGGCCGCCCAGTCCACGAAACGCCGCAGATGCCCCGTGTCACCAATTCCGGCGTCGCCGTCCGAACGCAGCGCGAAGATCGGGATCAGGACGCCCGCGATGCGCTGGTCCGGGGTCGGTGGGATGGTGGCCGGCATGATGCCTGCGAACAGAGACGCGATCCCTCTGACGCGCAACCCCCGTGCGGCCTCAGACTTCTAAACCGGGTACCGAGGAGCGCATGGTTTCCAGGCAATGCGGGCAGATGCCGTGCGTGAAGTCCGAACCCGTGTGGACGTGGAGATATTCCTCGATGCTTTGCCAATAATCTTCGTCGTCGCGCACCCGCTTGCACCAGGCGCAGATCGGGATGAGTTCCTTGAGCTGGCGGACCTGATCGAGGGTTTCGCGCAGGGCGGCGACCTGCTGGGCGAGGCTGCGTTCGAGCCGGATCACGCGCTCGCCGGCCCGCAGCCGCGCGCGCAGTTCCTTCGGGTCGCAGGGTTTGGTCAAGTAGTCGTCCGCCCCGGCTTCCAGGCCCGTGGCGACCTCGTGCTTGTCGGCGCGCGCCGTGAGCAGGATGAGGTAGGTGAACGGCCGGTCCGTGCGTTCGCGCACGCTGGCGCACACCTCGACGCCCTCCATGCCGGGCATCATCCAGTCCACCAGGGCGATGGGCGGCGGATCGTCTGCGGCGAGCACCGCCGCGGCCTCCAGGCCGTCGCGCGCCTCGATCACCCGGTAGCCCCAGACGGTCAGATAATGAGCCAGGACCCGACGCGAATCGTCGTCGTCTTCGGCCAGGAGGATGCGGGTGGGCTCGGTGGACATGGGGCAGGGGCGCCGCGCGGGTGGTAACGGTTGTCAGCGGCCTGGCGCGAACGCAAGGACTTTCCGGTAACTACCCGGGCGCGGTTCAGCCGGCAGCGGCACGATTGTAGCTAGCAGAAGCCCTGCCATGCTTGGCCCCATCGAACGCAAGCTTTTCCTCGGCTTTCTCGCCGCTGCCATTCTCACCGCCGTGCTCGGCTACGGCTCCTACCGGGAAGTGAGGGGCTTCCTGGACAGTGACCGCCTGGTGGACCACACGCGTGACGTGCTCGCCCAGATCAAGGCGGTCGGCACGGCGGTCATCCAGGGCGAGAGCGCGCAACGCGGGTTTTCGGTCACCGGCGACGTGTATTTTCTGGGACCTTACCAGGCGGCTTCCAAGGACTCGGCCGCCCAACTCGAACGCCTCGCCGCGCTTGTTGCCGACAACGGCCCACAGGCCGGGCGCGCCCGCGCTCTCGCCACCGCGGTCGCGGCCAAAGTGGTGGCGATGGATGAATACATCTCGCAACGCCAGCGCCTCGGCGTGAACGCCCCGCAGGTTTACAGCAAGAAGGAGCGCGAAGCGATGGAGGCGGTCGCCAAGGTCATCACGGCCATGAACGACGAGGAAAACCGCCTCCTGCAAGCGCGCACGGACCGCCGCCGCACGGATCTAACCACCGCCGTCGTTCTGTCCTCGGGGTTGGTGGCGCTGCTTGTCGGGCTGGTCGGATTCGTCCACCTGCTCGTCTTCCGCGAACTGCTCGCCCGCAAACGCATCGAGAGCCAACTCGCCAGCGCCCGCGACGACGCGCTCGGCTCCTCGCGCACCAAAAGCGAGTTCCTGGCGAACATGTCCCACGAAATCCGCACGCCCATGAACGGTATCATCGGCATGAGCGGCCTCCTGCTCGACAGCAAGTTGAGCGTGGAGCAAAGGGAGTTCGCCCTGACGGTGCAGACCTGCGCGGACTCGCTGCTGACCATCATCAACGACATCCTGGATTTCTCCAAGATCGAGGCCGGCAAACTGAACTTCGAGATGCTCGACTTCGACATCCGCCAGACGGTGGAGAGCACCATCGAGATCCTCGCCGAGCGCGCCCAGAGCAAGGGGCTGGAACTCGTCAGCCTCGTGCAGCCTGACGTGCGCGCCGATCTCTGCGGCGACGCGGGACGGCTGCGTCAAGTGCTGCTCAACCTGCTGTCCAACGCCATCAAGTTCACCGAGAAAGGCGAGGTCGGCCTCTACGTGCGCATGGAGGCGTTCACGGCAAGTGACGTGACGCTCGTCTTCGAGATCGTGGACACGGGCATCGGCCTCCCCGAGGGCGCGCAGTCCCGGATTTTCGAGCCGTTCGCGCAGGCGGATGGTTCCACGACGCGCAAATACGGCGGCACGGGGCTGGGGTTGGCGATCTCGCGCGGGCTGGTCGAGCGCATGGACGGCCAGATCGGGGTGCGCTCCACCTTGGGGGCAGGATCGAACTTCTGGTTCACCGCCCGCTTCCAGAAGCAGGCCCACCCGCCGGCGCGTCCGCAACGTCGCGCCCCGGCAGACTTGCGCGTGCTCGTCGTGGACGACAACGAGAGCGCCCGCGCCGCGCTCTCGGCGATGCTCACGGCGTGGAACATCCGCCACGAGGCGGCAGACAGCGGACGCGCGGCGCTCCAGACGTTGCGCGGCGCCACCATGCGTGGCGAACCTTTCCAGGTGGCGCTTTTGGACATGCAGATGCCCGACACGAGCGGCTTCGCGCTGACCGAGGAGATCAAGCGTGACCCGGTGCTCGCGGCCACGCAGATCGTCATCATGCACACCGTCGGCCGGCGCGGTACCAGCGCGTCGTGGGCGGAGGTGGGCATCAGCGGCTACGTCACCAAACCGGTCAAGCAATCGGCACTGCTGGACGCCATCATGGACGCCGCCACCCCGCAGGCCAAGCCGCGTCTGGGCCTGAACGCGCCCAAGACGCAGCCTTTTAAGACGACGACCGAGTTGAGCCGCTTGATGATGAAGCCCGTCGTGGCACAACGGTTCTCCAGCTTCCGGGTGCTCGTGGCCGAGGACAACATGGTCAACCAGAAAGTGGCCTTGCGCCAACTCCTGAACCTGGGTTTCCGCGCCGATGCGGTGGCCAATGGCAAGGAGGTCTTGGATGCACTCGGTCGCATCCCCTACAAGCTCGTCTTCATGGACTGCCAGATGCCCGAGATGGACGGCTACGAGGCGACGCGCTCGATCCGCAGCCGGCCGGGCACCGCCGCCAAGGTCACCATCGTCGCCATGACCGCCAACGCCCTCGAAGGCGACCGCGAAACCTGCCTGGCCTCGGGCATGGACGACTACCTGTCCAAGCCCGTCAAGCAGGAGGAACTCGAACGCGTCCTGCGCCGCTGGGTGCCCGCCGAGGCGTTCCCGTCGCCGGCTGTCGAAAGCCGCTGAAGGGAACATCCACTCCGCGTCGGGCGCGCGTAGTGACCCTATAACATGCCGAATGAATCCTCCTCCGAAAAGGCCGCGCTCCAGATGTATGTCAACGACATGCACGCGCTCCAGAAACATATCCTCGAAGTGGTCGAGCACCAATACGCCGACGAGCGCGTCAAAACCGATGCGATGACCTACGACCTCATCGGCAAGATCAAGAGCACGCTCACCCACCAGGGGCAAGATCTGGAAGGCGAGATCACCCGGCTAGGGAGCGGTGGCGTCGTGGCCTCTACCAAGGAAGCGGTTTCGACCGCCCTAGGCGCCTTCGCGGGATTGTACGACAAGGTGCGCAAAGATCCAGTTTCGCGGATGCTGCGCGACGATTATACCGCGCTGAACATGGCTTCGTTCAGCTATGTCCAGCTTCACACCACCGCGCTGGCGTACCGCGATGAGCCGGCGGCGAAGGTCGCGCTCCAGCATTTGCAGGACTTGGTCCCGCTCATTATCCACCTCAACGAGACGATCCCGCACGTGGTGGTCAAAGAGTTGCAGGATGACGGCCCCATCGACACCAGCGTCGCGCCGACTGCCATCAGCAACACGCAGCACGCTTGGAAGCCCGCCTAAGTCGGGCGACTACACAAAAAGTTGTCCTTCGCGCCGGGAGGCGGGGCTCAGGCTCCGGTCCCGGCGTGTTCGTTGATCACCTCCAGGAACTGCGGAAGATACAACTCAGCCTTCACGTCGCCGACCCCGCGGATGCGGCGGCCGGCGTCCTTGGTCGAAGGTTTCAACTGGGCGAAGCATTTCAGCGTCTGGTCGCTGAAAATTTGGTAGCGCGGCACGTTGCCCAGACGGCGCGCGATCTCGTCGCGCTTGGCCTTGAGCGCACGCATCAGGTCCACGTCGCCGGACGATACATCCCCGTCGTCGTCGGCGATCAGTTTTGAGTCGCCGCGTTTGTTGCGGCTGCGGCCAACATCGGCTGGGGCACAGCTGTTTTGTTCCGGCCACGAAAGCTCGAAATCCAATTTCCCGCGCATCGCCTGGTCACCGCGGTCAGACAAGGTCAGCGTCTGGTACTCCTTGCCGTTGAACCCCGTGTGCCGATTTTGGACGATCAGGCCGGCGGATTGCAGTTCGCGGAAGAGTTCGTTGAGATAGCTCACGCCGAGGTCGCGCAGCAGACCGTAGGTGCTGAGTTGATCCAGACGGGCGTCGAGCACCTCGCGCGTGCGGCTGCCGAGCAGCGCCTGGACGATCTTGCCCTTGCCGAACCGGCCCTGCCAGCCGTCGGCCGTGCGGTTGCTCATGCGGGCGACCCCGCTGAGGGCCTTGCGCACCACGAGGATCTCCCCCTCCGTACCCGCCCGGCGGCCGTAGCGCGCCTGGTCCGAGCAGATGTCGCAGTTGCCGCAGCGTTCCGGCTCGGGCTCGCCGAAGTAGCGCAGGAGGGTTTCCTGCCGACATTGACGCGCGTACACGAACTCTACCATCGCTTTGAGCTTGGAGCGGTCGCGGCGCTCCTTCTCGGCGAGCGCGTCCCAGTCGAGCTGGAGTTCGTGCGGCTTGATCTGCGGGTGGGTGACCCGCGTGCCGCGCGTGCGCTGCCCCGGCAGGTCGAAGCGGTCCAAATAGTCGGCGCGGTGCAGCACGCTCAACGCCGCGCTGACGGCCATGCCGTTGTTGGCCGCGCCCTCGCTCGTGAGGCGTTCGGCGATGGCCTGGATCGGCAGCGCCACCTCGCCCTGCGCGTCGGCGGCGTTGCGGAGCACCTGGTAGATTTCCTGGATGACCGGCCGGCTCGGATTGCTGCCCTCGATGAAGAAGTCCTGCACCCGGGTGTCGGCGTAGTTGAAGTACAGTTCGCAGACCGAAGGCTCGCCGTCGCGGCCCGCGCGGCCGGCTTCCTGGTAGTACGCCTCCAGGCTGCCGGGCACCTCGAAGTGTGCCACGAAGCGGATGTCCGACCGGTCGATGCCCATGCCGAAGGCGTTCGTCGCCACGGCCACGTCGTACTTGCGGCTGATGAACTGGTCCTGCGCGAGGTCGCGCTCGGCGTCGCTCAGGCCGCCGTGATAGGCGATGGCTTTCACGCCCCAACCGGCGACCGTCGCGTGGACGGCCTCCACCCGCTTGCGCGTGGCGCAGTAGATGATGCCGGTTTTCTGTTCGTCGATCAGGCTGCGCAGCCGGTCGTACTTGGCGGCCTCGCGCTCGACCTGATGGACGCTCAGGCGCAGGTTCGGACGCGAGAAACCCGCCACGAACTCGCGCGGCTCCTGGAGTCCGAGCTGGACCAAAATATCCTGCCGCACCTCCGGCGTGGCGGTGGCCGTGAACGCCGCCACCTGCGGGCGGCCGAGCTTTTCCACCACCGAGCCGAGCCGGAAGTAGTCCGGCCGGAAATCGTGCCCCCACTGCGAGATGCAGTGCGCCTCGTCCACCGCGAAGAGCGAGATCGTCGCCCGACCGAGCGCGTCGAGGAACGAGCGGCTGCGGAAACGCTCGGGCGCGATGTAGACGAGCTTGAACTCGCCCGCGGCCATGGCGCGGATGCGCGCCTGCTGTTCGGCGAGGGTGAGGCTGCTGTTGATGAGGGTGGCGGCGATGCCGCGGCGTTCCAGCGCGTCCACCTGGTCCTTCATCAACGCGATGAGCGGGCTGACGACGACCGTCACCCCGTCCATCATCAGCGCGGGGAGTTGGTAACAAAGCGACTTGCCGCCGCCCGTGGGCATGACGACGAGGGTGTCGTCGCCGTTGAGGACGGTGGTGATGACCTCTTCCTGCGCGTCGAGAAACTCGCGGAACCCGAAGTATTTTTCGAGGAACTGGTGGGGATCGGCAGCCATCGCGGGAAAGTGCCGGTGAAGATACACCATCCCGCGTTGGAGTGGAAATGCGGAAGGCGGCGGGGGGGGGGCGGGGGGGGGGGGGGGGGGGGGGGGGGGGGGGGGGGGGGGGGG
>CAXUIU010000029.1:0-8873 GCA_964250955.1 uncultured Chthoniobacterales bacterium
GGCCATTGCCGCCCACCTCACCAACGCTGGCATTCCCACCCTCCTGCTCGACCAGCCGGCCACCGACGCCGGGGCCAGCCGTGACGCCATCGTCCAGGCCGGGGTCGAACGCGCCCTGCGCGCCCGGCCGCCGGCCTTCATGGACCCGGCGACCACCAGCGCGCTCCTGACCCTCGGCAATACCGCCGACGACCTCCCGCGCCTCGCCGACTGCGACTGGATCATCGAGGCCATCGTCGAAAAACCCGCCGCCAAACAGCACCTCTGGGCGCTCGTCGAGGCGCACGCGCGGCCCGACGCGCTTTTCAGTTCCAACTCCAGCGGCATCCCCATGACCGTGCAGAGCCAGGGGCGCGGGGAAAACTTCCGCCGCCGCTTCCTGGGCGCGCACTTCTACAACCCGCCGCGCTGGCTCTACCTGCTGGAACTCATCCCCACCGATGACACCGCCCCCGAGGCGCTGGAGGCGGTGCGCGCGTTCGGCGACCGGGTGTTGGGCAAGGGCATCGTGCTCGCCAACGACGTGCCCGGGTTCATCGGCAACCGCATCGGCATCTATTCCTTGCTCCAGACCGCCCGCGTGGCCGAGGAAATGCATCTCTCCGCCGACGCCGTGGACGCCCTGACCGGCCCGCTCCTGGGCCGCCCCCGCAGCGGCACGATGCGCCTGGCCGACACCGTGGGCCTCGACGTGCTCGGGCTGATCTCGCAGGACCTGTCTGCCGCCACGACGGACGACTTCCGTCTGCCGCCGACGATGGAACGGCTCCTCGCCGCCGGCCGCAAGGGCGAGAAGACCGGCGGCGGCTACTACCAGCGCCGCCGCAACGCAGACGGCACGAGCACGATCCTCGTCCTCGACCCGGCGACGCTCGACTACGCGGAGCGTCTCGCCGCCGACCTGCCCGAGGTCAAGGCCCTCGCCCGGCAGCCCCTCCCCGAGCGTCTCCGCGCGCTCCTGGCGCTCGACACGCCGGCGGGCGAGTTCACGCGACGGACGTTCCTGGAGACCCTGCGCTTCGCCGCGGATAAACACGGTGTGGTCGCCAACACCGCGCAGGACATCGACCACGCGCTCGAATGGGGCTTCGGCTGGGAGATGGGTCCGTTCAAGACCGTGGACGCCCTCGGCGCGGACACCGTGGTCACTTCCATACAAAAACTCGGCCTGACGGTCCCCTCCGTGCTGGCGCAGTTCGCGTCCGAAGGGCGGCCGTTCTACCCGCCCGGTGCAGAGGGTGCGGCGGAAGGATTGATCGTCCTGTCCGACCTCAAACGCGCCGAACCGGCCCGCGTCCTCCACCGCCGCGAGGGCGCGAGCCTCGTGGATCTGGGCGACGGCGTGCTCGGGCTGGAGTTCCACAGCAAGGCCAACGCGCTCGGCACGGACGCGTTCGCGGCGGTGGCGGAGGCATGCGACCGGGTGCCGCAGGATTTCGTGGGACTGGTCATCGGCAACCAGGGCCGGTGGTTCTCGGCCGGGGCGGACCTCGGGGCGTTGCTCGCGGACGCGGAGGCTGGCAACACGACGGCCCTCACGGCGATGATCGTCAATTTCCAGCACATGACGACCCGGCTGCGGGCCGCCCCCTTCCCGGTGGTGTGTGCCCCCTTCGGCATGACGCTGGGCGGCGGCTGCGAGACGATGCTCTACAGCGACGCCGTGCAGGCAGACGCGGAACTGACGACCGGCCTGGTCGAACTTAAAGTCGGCCTCATGCCTTCCGCCGGCGGCACGACGGAGATGCTCGCCCGCGCCAACGCCGCTCTCGCGCCCGGCGCGGACCCCTACGAGGCGCTTCGGGCGGCGTGGGGGCTCATCACCTCCGGCCAAACGTCCGGCTCTGCCCTGGAAGCCCGCCGCTTGGGCTACTTGCGCGCGCACGACGGGATCACCATGAACCGCCGCCGCCTGCTCGGCGACGCCAAGGACGCGCTCCTGGGCCTCGCCGCCGCCGGCTACCAGCCGCCCGCCCCGCGCGAGATCGACGTGCTCGGCGCGGAGGGCTACGGGCGGTTGATGGAAGAAGCGGCCGGCTACCGCGACGCCGGCAAATGGTCGGACTACGACGTGCACCTGGCCGGCGAACTCGCCCGCATCCTCACCGGCGGCGGCCCCGGCGCACAGGCCGGGCGCGTGTCGGAAAAGGTACTGCTCGACCTGGAGCGCGAGGTGTTCATCGGCCTGTGCGCGCAGAACGGCACCCACGAGCGCATCCGCCACATGCTCAAGACGGGCAAGCCGCTGCGGAACTGACTGAGGTCAGTTCCGACTGTATAGGATGCTCACCACCGTCTGCGAGTTTGGTGGTCCATGCCAAGCGACACGGGTGTAAGAAACCGCGCCTTTCCGCAAGGCCTCTGACTTTGTGCTTTCCGGTTGGTCTGCCACGTGGGCATCGGAGACCTTGCCGGCTGCGTCGGTCTTGAGGTACAGAAACACCGTTCCGCTTTCCCCGCGTCTAACTGCCTCTATTGGATATGGTGGAAATGGCGTCACCCAGCCAGCACGGTGCAATTGCGCGTAGTCCATGATCGCTGGTGGCTTCTCGGGGTCCGCGTTGGCGGTAGCCGACAAGCCAACCGCGGTGCCAACCGTCAGCAGAGCACGCAGAAAGAACCTGGTTCCGGCGGTTTGCTAAAGCAGCGGTTTCATCGTTGCCGATCATGGGTCAATTCAACAGCTTGGCAAGCGTAATCATAGCCGCCGGCCGCCATACATCCGCCCACGCGTGGAGGCACGACTCAGTTGCTGGAAGAGCCTTCGCGCGGCGCTCGCCGGCGCTATTCTCCACCTCCCCAATCCCCAATTTTCAAAGGAAGTAGGACCGTCATGAAAACCCTCAAAGAAATCACGGGTGATTCTCTCGAACAGATGATCGACTACAAGGTCGTCGACCAGAACGGCGACAGCGTCGGCACCCTGCACAGCCTGTGGTCCGATCCGACGACGGGTACGGTGGAGTTCCTCGGTGTCAAGACCGGTTGGCTCTTCGGCGCCAACCACGTCGTCCCCGCCGAGAAGGCCGAACTCGACGAGACCCAGAACGTCGTGCGCTTGCCGTACACGAGCACGTTTATCAAGGAAGCCCCGTCGGTCTCCGCCGAGGCGGAAATTTCCGAGGAGCAGGAAGACAACATCTACCATTACTACGGCCTGGGCCGTGGCGGTGTCCCCGACACCAGCACGATGCCCGCGCCGGAAGACACCAGCCATCTCGACAAGCTCCCGGAAACCACCGGTGCCTCGTCGCGGGCCACCGCGAGTAGGCAGGACGAGGGAAGCTCCAACTTCGGCTCGCCGACGAGTGGCGCGAGCGGCGACATGGCCGGCGTCAGCCGCCTGCGCCGCACGGTGCGCACCGAAGCGGCCGGCACGTCGGAAGACCCATCCCGCGCGACGACGACGCAGGCCAGCACCCCGACCGCTGGCCAGGCCGTACGCGGCGCGTTGGACAGCCTGGTGCCCGGCGACTCGTCTTCGACCTCGACCATCTCCCGTTCGGCCGCCGCGCCGGGCTCTTACGGCACGGCCAACCTCTACGGGTCCACGGGCACCTCGACACCCGTCGAACCCGACGCCACGGGCACGGCGTTCGAAGACGCCGGCACCACGACCACGAGCGGCGCTTCGATGGTCGGCACGCACGCGGACACAAAGCCGACGGTTGGCGCGGCCAACCCTGACGTGGTCACGGGCGAGCCGGGTTCACATCCGGTCGGCGTGAGCACGGGCGGCTTTGCGGGCGGAGCGGCGGGCGGGGCCATCGGCGGGGCCGTGGGCGGCCCGGTCGGTGCGGTGGTCGGCGCCATCGCCGGTGCGGTTGGCGGCGGGTACGCCGGCAAGGGAATCGCCGAGTCCGTCAATCCCACCGAGGAGAACGCCTACTGGGAGAACAACTACCGCAGCGCGTCCTATCACGAAGGCAACTACGACTACAACGATTATTCCCCGGCTTACCGTACGGGGTACGAGGGGTTCACCCGCCACGCCGAGTCTGGCAAGGACTACGCGGACGTGGAGAGCGATCTCCAACAGGATTATGCCCGCAACCGCGGCAGTTCGCGGTTGGAGTGGGACAAGGCGAAGGTCGCCACGCGCGACGCCTGGGACCGACTCAAAGGCAAGTTTTCCGACGCCACGCGTTGAGGAAAAATTCCGGTCGGCAGTACGGCCGGTGTTGAGGTGAAACAACGGCCCTCGGGTATGCGAATGGGTGTTCGCACGCCCGGGGGCTCTCGCTTTTGTGGAGTGGGTGCGAGGCGTTGACCCACCGCGGACGCTCGGTACGGTGAACGCATGGGGAAGTGGCCTTCGGGTGCGTTGTTTTCGGTTGCTCTGTTCTGTCTGCTGACCGCTGCCGCGGGGTGCAAGCGCGAGACTCCCGCCGCACCCATCCCCGAGGCTTCGCCCACTCCCGACGCCGCGCCGACGCCCGAGCCCGTTCCCACCGCGCCGCCCGTAAACGCCGGCCTGCCCGCGCCCGACCCGGCGGACCCGCTCACCTGGCCGGTTATCGTACCGGTGGGCAAGGACGGACGCGCGCTCGTTCCCCGCACCGCCGATCGCCGACGCACTGACGGCGGCGAATATCTTCTCGCCGGCAATCCTCCACCGAGACCCATCGGCGGCGGCTACGTCTACGCCGACCGCGGCGGCCAGCGCCAGCACTAAGAGCTTGGTAACCCAAGGCATGCGCCCCCGCCCCCCCCGCCGGGGGGGCCCGGGGGGGGTGCCCCCCGCCGCCCCCGCCGGGGGCGCCGGGGCGGGGGGCGGGCAGCCAACAACGCGTCGGCAGTGACGGCAGCCGCGTGGTCTACGACGCCGACTCGGGCGAGACGGAAATCCACCATGCCAACGGCGACTTCAGCGTGCAGGACCACGACGGCTCGTTCACCACGCTCAACTCGGGCGGCACGCATCCCGACGGCGAGATTGCGAGCGCGTACGACGCCGCCAAGGACACTTTCCACCACTGGTTCCGCGGCGGCCGCGAGCGCACCGATTTGCCGAACGGTTCGTCCGTGACGACCCCGCCCGACCAGGCCGACAAGAGCCCCGACATGGTTCTGAAGGCTGGCGGCGACCGACCCGTCGGCGGGGCGGGCGACCCGCATTACACCACGCGCGACGGCTTGAACTACAGCCCGCAGCAAGCGGGGGAGTTCGTGCTCGTCACCGGCGGCTCGGAACACGCCATGCAGGCGCGTCACCAGCCGTGGCGGCGTGACAGCGAATCGGTCAGCGTCATCACGGCACTGGCGGTGCGCGCGGGCGGCAGCCGGGTGGAGGTCCGCGCCGACGGCACGGCGCTCCTCGACGGGAAACCGGCGGGCGATGGGGCGTTCGTGCAGGGGAACTTACCCGGCGGCGGGGCGGTCGGCCTGTGGCGGCAGGGGGGCGCGGCGGTCCGTGCGGTGGTCGTGTGGCCGGACCTGTCGGCGTTGTGGATCAAGATTTACCACGTTGCGAATGATTCGCAGGCACGCGGCCACCTGGACTTCGTCGCGCAGTGGCACGCGCTCGCCCCCGAGCACCGAGGCCTGCTCGGCACGAACGACGAGAACTCCGCCAACGACCTGACCGACCGTACCGGCAAGATCCGCAACGCCAAGAAGGCCGGCGACGTGGAGGCGTTCGTGGAAAGCTGGCGCGTCCTCGCCGCGGAGTCGCTCTTCACCTACGCGTCGGGCGAATCGACGGCGACGTACACCCTCAAGGATTTTCCGAAGGCTCCGCCCAACCTCGGCCCCCACCGCGCGCAGGCCGAGGCCGCCACGGCCGGGCTGCCGCCGGGGATCGTGCACGACAATTGCCTCTACGACATTGCGGCGACGGGCGACACGGCGTTCGCGGCCGGCTACCGGACCTTCGGCGTGTTGTTCAACGGCCTGACGGTTTCCGCCGACCGCGCCGAGCGCCCGGGTCCGCCGTGACTGCCTCTGCGAATTCGTGTAACCTGTGGACAAACTTCCATGACCCCGCAAGACAACTCTCCCTCCGCCCACCGCGTGCACTCCGGCCCGATGCTCGACGGGCCGGACCGCGCCGCCAGCCGCGCGATGCTCTACGCCGTCGGCTTCGAGCCCGGGGACTTCGCACGCTCGCAGGTCGGCATCGCGTCCACCTGGAGCCAGGTCACGCCGTGCAACGTCCACATTGACGGCTTGGCGCGCGAGGCCGCCGCGGGCGCGAACGCCGCGGGGGCCAAGGCCGTCATCTTCAACACGATCACGGTCTCCGACGGCATTTCCATGGGCACGGAGGGGATGAGGTATTCGCTCGTGTCGCGCGAGGTCATCGCGGACTCCATCGAGACGGTCGCGGGCGGCGAAGGTTTCGACGGACTGGTGGCCGTCGGTGGCTGCGACAAGAACATGCCCGGCTGCCTGATCGCGCTGGCCCGGCTCAACCGGCCGGCGGTGTTCGTCTACGGCGGCACGATCCTGCCCGGATGCCTGCGCGGCAAGAACCTCGACATCGTCAGCGTGTTCGAGGCGGTGGGCCAGCACGCGGCCAAAAAAATTGACGACGCGGAGTTGGCCGACATCGAGCGTTGCGCGATCCCGGGGCCGGGAAGCTGTGGCGGGATGTACACGGCCAACACGATGGCCTGCGCCATTGAAGCGATGGGCATGAGCCTGCCCAACTCCAGCGCGCAGGCCGCCGTGTCCAAGGAAAAACTCAACGATTGCCACCGGGCCGGCGAGGCGGCGGCCAACCTCATCGCGCGCGGCATCAAACCGCGCGACATCATGACGCGCGCGGCCTTCGAAAACGCCATCACGGTCGTGACGGCGCTGGGCGGCTCGACCAATGCCGTGCTGCATCTGCTCGCCATCGCACACGCGGCCGAGGTGCCGCTGGAGTTGGATGACTTCACACGGGTCGGCGCGCGGGTGCCGGTGTTGGCCGACCTCAAACCGAGCGGCAAGCACGTCATGGCCGAACTCGTCGCCATCGGCGGGCTCTTGCCGTTGATGAAGACCCTGCTCGACCGCGGCCTGCTGCACGGCGACTGCCTGACCGTGACCGGCCACACGCTCGCCGAGAACCTCGCCGACGTGCCGCCTTACCCGGCGGGCCAGACGGTGATCCGCTCCTTCGACGAACCCATCAAGCCCGAGGGGCATCTCGTCGTGCTCTACGGCAACCTGGCGAAGACCGGCGCGGTCGCCAAGATCACGGGCAAGGAGGGGCTGCGCTTCACGGGCAAGGCGCGGGTGTTCGACGGCGAGGAACGCGCGCTCGAACGCATCCTCGACGGCACGGTGGTGGCGGGCGACGTGGTCGTCATCCGCTACGAGGGACCGCGCGGCGGACCGGGGATGCGCGAGATGCTCTCGCCAACGAGCGCGATCATGGGGCGCGGGTTGGGCAAGGAAGTGGCGCTCATCACCGACGGACGATTTTCGGGCGGCAGCCACGGATTCGTGGTCGGGCACATCACGCCGGAGGCGTTCGAGGGTGGGACGCTGGCGGTCGTGCGTGATGGGGACACGATCACCATCGACGCGGAGAACCGCCGCGTGGACCTCGGCGTGCCCGAGGAAGAAATCGCCGCGCGCTTGGCGGAGTGGCAACCGCCGGCACCACGCTACACACGTGGGGTGTTGGCGAAGTACGCGAAGGTCGTCAGCCCCGCTTCGCGCGGGGCGGTGACGGATTGATCCCGCCGGTGAGCACCACGCAGCAACGGCAGTTGCAGTTGTACCTGCGCTTTCGCGGACGACACATGACCATCGCCGGGTTGGTCTGGGCAAGCCGCCGCGTTTACTTGCTGCTGTTTCTTTTGTTCAGCGCGCTGGCAGGACTGCTTTACATCTTTGTGGCACCCGGCGCAGCGACCTATGTCGGATTGGCGTTGGTCGTCGCCATCTTGCGCGACGTTGGTTACTTCCGGCGTTCGGCAAAGTTTTGGCCGGTGCTGGAACAAGTGCTCGATTGGGACCGCATCGAACAACTCGCCGGGCAAGCGGATGTGAAACCGAAGTAGCAATGCGCAAGGTCAACACCAACCACCTCAAAGAAACCGCATTTTCCTCGCCCAAAGGCAGGTACGTCGGCTACGGCAAGGAAGTCTCCGAGGCACTCGGGCGCGACCCATCCTCCACCGACCTGATGCAGCGCCATCCCTTTGACGTGGAGATCGTGCGCGTGCCGCCGGGCAAGGCTCCGTACGTCTACCATTCGCACAGCGCGCAGTGGGAGTTCTACCACGTCATCGCGGGCGATGGACAGGTGCGCCACGACGCCGGCACGACGCCCATCGAAGCGGGCGACGCCTTCCTCTTCAAACCGGGCGAGGCGCACCAGATTTTTAACAGCGGCGAGGCCGACCTGATCTTCTACACGGTCGCCGATAATCCAATCGGAGAGTCCACCCACTATCCCGACAGCGACAAGTTCTCCGTGCGCTCGCCAGACCGACGAAATTTGCGCTCAGAAAATCTCGACTATTGGGACGGCGAAGAGTAGAAAAAGGCTCATGCCTTTAGCGAGCGTTTCCGTCCCCGCCATGTTCGACTGGGAAGCTGAAAACGAACCGCACATCGAGATCGGTTGGAAGTGGCTGAAGTACAGCGAACACGGCGAGAGCTTCAAGATCTACATCGACCCGCCCACGCGCCCCGGCAAACCGTTCACCTTCTACCTGCCGGGCCAGGAACGTTGGCGGGAAGTGTTCCCCGACTGGGCCGCCCACCGTCGCGCGGAGATCGTCGCGCGCATCAAGGAAGAGTGCGCCCACTTCCACGCCGAGTGGGTGGAGGGTTAGGCGCTGGCCAGGCGGCGAAGCTGCCGTTCGTCCCAAGGTAGGGCGGCCTCTCCGAGGCAGCGCAAACGTCTCCAGCGAGGCGCTTTGTGCACACGC
>CAXUIU010000029.1:8883-19005 GCA_964250955.1 uncultured Chthoniobacterales bacterium
GCCTCGGAGAGGCAACCCTACCTTGGGACGAACGCCGCGCAGGCGCGGCGACGATGCGCCCCTTTGTCTACTTTTGTCTCCTCGCCCGCCCGCGGCCTTTTGTGTTTTGCCTTTTGCGAGGCTCGTCCTAGATTCCGCTGTCGGCGCACCGTTTGGGATGGTCGTGCCGATCAAACAACAGGAGGGTTTCTTCACCATGCACCGACGCCAGTTCCTCAAAGTCTCCGGCTTCGCCGCCGGCTCGCTCCTCGTGCCCGTCTGGGGCCGGCCCGTCACCGCCTTCGGCGAGACCGCGCCCGTGCCCGCCGCCGAGAAAAAGAAGCTCGCCGACGCCGCGCTCAACGCCGCCACCAAGAAGGGTGCAACCTATTGCGACGTACGCATCGGCCGGTACTTGAACCAGTTCGTCATCACCCGCGAGAACAAGGTCGAGAACACCACCAGCACCGAGAGCTACGGCGCGGGCGTGCGCGTGCTCGCCGACGGCTGCTGGGGCTTTGCTGCCACCGACCAACTCACGCCCGAGTCCATCGCGCGCACCGCCGAGGACGCTGTCGCCATCGCCAGGGCCAACAAAGCCGCTGGCCTCCAGGAAACCCCCGTCCAACTCGCGCCGCAGAAGGGTCTCGGCGAGGTGAGTTGGCGCACGCCTATCGAGCGCAACGCCTTCGAGGTTCCGCTCAGCGAAAAGGTCGAACTCCTCCTCGCCGCCAACGCCGCCGCGCTCAAGAACGGGGCCAATTTTATCAACAGCAATCTCTTCCAGGTCAACGAGCAAAAATACTTCGCCAGCACGGACGGCAGCTACATCGACCAGGACGTGCACCGTATCTGGCCGGAGTTCACGGTCACGGCGATTGACCCGAAGACAGGGAAGTTCCAGACGCGCGATTCTCTGAGCACCCCCTGTGGGCGTGGCTACGAATACCTCGCCGGCCGCGCGGAAGACAAGCGCCCCTTCCCCGGCGTGACAACGATGTACACCAAGAGCTACGACATGGTCGAGGACGCCACGCTGGCCGCACAGCAGGCGCGCGCCAAACTCGCCGCACCCAGCGTGCAGGCCGGCCAGTACGACCTCGTGCTCGACCCCGCGCACCTGTGGCTGACGATCCACGAGTCCATCGGCCACGCCACCGAGTTGGACCGCGTCCTCGGCTACGAGGCCAACTACGCGGGCACCAGCTTCGCCACGCTCGACAAGTGGAAGAGCGGCGACTTCAAATACGGCAGCCCGCTGGTGAACATCGTCGCCGACAAGACCCAGCCCGGCAGCCTCGGCGCGGTCGGCTACGACGACGAAGGCGTGCCCACCAAGCGGTGGGACCTCATCAAGGACGGCGTGCTCGTCAACTACCAGAAGACCCGCGACCAAGCGCACATCATCGGCCAGCAGTACAGCGACGGCTGCTGCTACTCGGACAGTTGGGACGACGTGCAGTTCCAGCGGATGCCCAACGTCTCGCTCCAGCCCGGCAAGGAACCGCTCAGCCCGAAGGAACTGATTTCCAAGGTCGAGCGCGGCATCTACATCGTCGGCAACGGGTCGTTCTCCATCGACCAGCAGCGCTACAACTTCCAGTTCGGCGGGCAGCTTTTCTTCGAGATCAAGAACGGCGAGATCGCTGGGATGCTGCGCGACGTGGCCTACCAGGCTAACACACAGGAATTCTGGAACTCGTGCGTGGCGGTGTGCGACGAAAACGACTACGCGCTGGGCGGCTCGTTCTTCGACGGCAAGGGCCAGCCGAGCCAGGTCAGCGCCGTGTCGCACGGCTCGGCCACGGCACGCTTCAACAAGGTCAACGTCATCAACACCGCGCGCAAAATCTGAACGGGCGTTCAACCTCATTCTCTAACTACCTTCTAACATGGCTCAACTCAGCGAATCCGACGCCCAGGCGATCCTCAAAAAAGTGCTCGGCTACTCCAAGGCCGACGAGTGCGAGGTGACACTCAACGGCAGCCGCCAGGGCAACCTGCGCTTCGCGCGCAACTCCGTTTCCACGAGCGGCACGCAGGACGTTCTCAACCTCTCCGTGCATTCCGCCTTCGGCCAGAAATCGGGCATGGCGACGATCAACGAGTTCGACGACGCGTCGCTCGAAAAGGTCGTCCGCCGCGCCGAGGAGTTGGCGAAGCTCGCGCCTGAAAACCCCGAATACATGCCCATGCTCGGGGCGCAGAAGTACGACGAGCCGAAGAGCTACTTCGAGTCCACGGCCAAGATCGATCCGGAGTTCCGCGCCAAGGCGTCCGCGGCGAGCATCAACCTGTGCCGGCCGCAGAAGCTCGTGTCCGCCGGATTTTTTCAGGACGAGGCCGGCTTCACCGCCGTGGCGAACTCGCGCGGCCTGACCGGCTACCATCGAACGACGGAGTTGGACTTCTCCGTGACGATCCGCACCGAGGACGGCAAAGGCTCGGGCTACGCCGTGGCCGACTACAACGACGCCGCGCTGATGGACACCGGCGCCGTCAGCGAGGTCGCCGCGCAGAAGGCGCTCCGCTCCCGTGAGACACGTGCCATTGAGCCGGGCAAGTACACCGTCATCCTGGAGCCGGCCGCCAGCGTGGATCTCATCAGCCACATGGTCACGCAGATGGACGCGCGCCGCGCCGACGAGGGACGTTCGTTCCTGACGAAGGCCGGCGGCGGCTCGCGCTTGGGCGAGAAACTCATGGACGAGCGCGTGCACCTCTACAGCGACCCGCTCAACGCCGACGCGCCTGGCAGCCCGTGGGCGCCCGACGGCCGTCCGCGCCGCCGCGTGGACTGGATCAAGGACGGCGTGGTGGAGAACATGTCCTACTCGCGCTACTGGGCGCAAAAAAACGGCGTCGCCGAGGACAAGGCGGTGCCTTCGTTGCGAGAGGGTTGGGGACGGCGCGAGGTCGCGGCGTTCGAGGGAGCGCCGGGCGTCATCATGGACGGCGGCACGCAGAGCCTGGACGAACTCGTCAAGGGCGTGAAGCGCGGCGTGCTGGTCACGCGCATGTGGTACATCCGCCCGGTGGACCCGCAGACGGTGCTCTACACGGGGCTGACGCGCGACGGCACGTTCTACGTCGAGGACGGCGAGATCAAGTACGCCGTCAAAAACTTCCGCTTCAACGAAAGCCCGGTCATCATGCTCAACAACATCGAGGCATTGGGCAAACCCGTGCGCGCGAACGGCTGCCTGATCCCGCCGATGGTAGTGCGCGACTTCACGTTCTCCAGCCTGTCGGACGCGGTGTGACCCGGTTCGCACCATGTCCGACCAGACGCCTACCTTTCCACCCCGCAGTGACCATGTCCCGACGCGCGGGGTGATCTTCTTCGCGCGTCTGCTCGACAAAATCCGCTTGCACGCCGCGGGCAGGTTGCCGGCCGATTACAACCTCGGCTTCAATCGGCCCGACACGTTCGACGCACGTTTTTGTCGGTTTTGGGGCGTAGATTTTGACGCGCTCACCTCGCGTACGTTGGCTGGCGGCAGCGACGAGGAAGTCTTCGACGCGACCTTCACCGGCCGCCTGCCGCTCAACGAAGAACACGTCCGTGTGTGGAACGGCTTCCTCGCCAAGCGCGGCTGGCACGACGAGGCTTCCGCCGAACTCGCCGACAACAAGCGCAAGCTCGGTTTCGGCGACCGCGACGACGTGCAGACCTTCGCCGATTTGCACGATGCCGACGAAGGCCGCGAAGTCCAGCGCGGATAAGTTGCCCGCTTTTTCTCCCATGCCGCTCGCCGACTTCGTCTTCCACCGCCTGCAATACGAGTCCGGCGACTGGGACGTGGTGGACCAACGCATGCCCTCGAACCTGCTCGACTCGCTCGTGGCGTACACGACGATCCAGGTCGACACACACGAGGCCGTCGTGCCGCTGGGCAGCAAGGAGGTGTTGGACGCGCCGTTCGTCTACCTGAGCGGGCATCGTTTGGTGCAGTTCACCGACCGCGAGCGCGAGAATTTCGAGGCGTACGTGCGGCGCGGCGGCTTCGTGCTCGCCGACGATTGCAACCACGACATCGACGGCTTGTTCGCCAAGAGCTTCGAGGCGCAGATGGGCGACATCTTCGGACCGGAGGCACTCAAGAAAATCCCCAACGACCATCCGCTCTACCACGCGTTTTTCCCGTTCGACAAAGGCCCGCCGACGACGAGCTTCGAAATCAATGGCTGGGGCGACGACCTCGTGCACGACTACCTGCGCGGTATCGAGATCGATGGGCG
Organism: uncultured Chthoniobacterales bacterium; assembly: GCA_964250955.1. Classification (GTDB taxonomy): domain Bacteria; phylum Verrucomicrobiota; class Verrucomicrobiia; order Chthoniobacterales; family SZAS-18; genus CAHJWO01. Next base: position 13,105 of record CAXUIU010000029.1, read on the forward strand.
GCTCGCCGTGCTCTACAGCAACAAGGACTACGGTTGCGAATGGGACTACGATTTTCGCAACAAGCGTTTCCTTGCCGAGGACAACACAAAGTTCGGCGTCAACATCGTCGTCCACGCAATGACCGCGGCTTGAGCGAGCGCACGCCACGAACCAGGGAAAACAGGGAATTCGCCGCATGACCAACCTTCCGCCGGAAGAACAAGAAGTCCGCACGCTCCTCGACAAGCTGCCGCGCCTGCGCCAAGAGATCGGCAAGGTAATCATCGGCCAGCGCGCGGTCGTGGAAGAACTCCTCACCGCCTTCCTGGCCGGCGGCCACTGCCTACTCCAGGGGCTGCCGGGGTTAGGCAAGACGCTGCTCATCCGCACGCTCGCGCAGGCGGTCGAACTGACGTTCGCGCGCATCCAGTTTACGCCCGACCTGATGCCCTCGGACATCATCGGCACGGAGGTATTGGAAGAGGATCACGCTACGGGCAAGCGGTTCTTTCAGTTCAACAAGGGGCCGCTCTTCGGCCAGATCGTGCTTGCCGACGAGATCAACCGTACGCCGCCCAAGACCCAGAGCGCGCTGCTCGAAGCCATGCAGGAAGGCAGCGTCACCTACGGCGGCAAGACGTACGCGTTGGAGCGACCCTTTTTTGTGTTGGCCACGCAGAACCCCATCGAACAGGCCGGCACCTACCCGCTGCCCGAGGCGCAGTTGGACCGCTTCCTTCTTTATCTGAATATCGGCTATCCCGACGAGGCCGATGAATTTCAGATGCTCACGCAAACGACCGGCAAGGTGTCGGCGAAAATCGAGCCTGTGCTGACCGCTGCTGAGGTCGGGCGCTTGCAGGCGTTGACGCGCGAGGTGTCCATCAACGAGCCGACCGTGCAATACGCCGGCCGCTTGGTGCGCGCGACGCGGGACCAGTCGCTGCCGTACATCAAGAAGTGGGTCCGCTGGGGGGCTGGCCCGCGGGCGGGTCAGTCGCTCATCCTGGCGGCGAAGGCGCGCGCACTGTTGGCGGGGCGGTTTGCGGTGACGCTCGACGACTTGCGTGCGCTCGCCGCGCCGGTGTTGCGGCACCGGGTGTTGCTCAACTTCGAGGCCGAGGGAGAGAACGTTACCGCCGACGACGTGGCGGCTGAACTCTTCAAACTTGTACCCGCGCCGAAGAGCCCGCTAGGTTGAGGTTGCCGGCATGGCCTCTTCCATCCTCGACCCCCAACTCCTCGCCGCCACACGCGGGTTGACGCTCGCCGCGCACGGGCTCGTCGCGGGCGTCCTGTCCGGCTTGCACGCCAGCCGGCAGCCGGGGATGGCGCGGGAGTTCGCCCAGTACCGCGCCTACCAGCCCGGCGACGAACCCCGCCGCATCGACTGGAAACTCTACGCCCGCAGCGACCGCTACTTCGTGCGCGAGAGCGAGATCGAAACGGCTATCAACGTGCGCGTGATCCTCGACGCCACCGCGTCCATGCAGCACGCCGACGCAGCCAACCCCACGTTAACCAAGTTTGACCTCGCGCGCACGCTCGCCGCCGCCTTCGCGCTCCTGGCCGCCGCGCAGGGTGACCGCGTCGGTTTGCACGCGGTCGGCGGCGACGGGATCGTCTCCGTGCCGCCCGGCCAGCACCGCCAGCCGACCGAGCGAGTTCTCCGCACCCTGGAGGGTCTCCGTGCCTCCGGGCGCTGGCCCACCACGGCGGGGCGCGCGTTGGCGGGAGCGTTCGCCGCCGGCTCGGTCGCGCGCGAGATCGTCGTCGTGCTCACCGACGGCCACGAACATGGCGACGAAATCCGCGCCGCCCTCGCCCCGCTGGCCGCGCGCGGGCACGAACTCCTCCTCTGCCAACTCGTCGGCCGCGACGAGGAAGATTTTCCCTTTCATGGGCTGGTGCGCTTCGAGGATTGGGAGACCGGCGAGACGCAGGAAACCGACGCCGACGCCGCACGCGCCGCGTGGGTGGCCGGCTACCGTCAACGCCTGCGCGCGTGGCAGCAGGATTGGAAGCGCGGGCGTTTCGAGGCGTGGCGCTTCCGGCTCGACGAACCGCCAGGCGACGCCCTGCGCGCCTACCTCAAGCGCCGGCAACGGAGTTAATCCGCCGTGTTCTCTCTGCTGCACCCCGCCGCCTTGTGGACGCTCGCCGCGTTGGCGCTGCCGCTGGCGATCCATCTGCGGCGTCCGCCGCCGCGCACGGTACGACTCGGCAGCTTGCGTGCGTTGGAGAACATCCCGCGCCGTCCGTGGCGCCACCCGCGCTGGCGCGAACTCCTCTTGCTGTGGACAAGATTGGGTCTGCTCGCCGTCCTCACGCTGTGGCTGGCGGGTTTGCGGTGGATCGCCGCGCCGCCGACAGGTCCACGGCGTTGGGCGCTGCTCGATCCGACGGCCGTGTTGACGAACGCCGCGCGCACTCGCTGGCAGGGTCTCCGCGACGAGGGCTACGAGGGGCGTCTGCTGGCCCCGGACTTTCCCGGTGTGCCGGGCGAACGGTCCGCCACCGCCGACGCGCCCGCGCCCGACCTGTGGTCGTTGTTGCGCGAGGCCGACGCCGAGTTGCCCGCTGGCTCGACGCTGGCGGTGTTTTCGCCGGGTCGGTTGGCGGCGTTGCGCGGCGTGCGGCCGGCCTTGGCGCATTGCCGGGTGGAGTGGGTGCGGACGGACGATGCGCCCGCGCCGCTTCCTTCCGAAAGCCCGGCGGCAACGCCGCGCGCGGTGAGCGTCCTGATCCTGCACGACACTCCGCACACGGTTGACGCGCGGTACGTCGAGGCGGCGGTACGCGCCGCGGCGGATTCGCTCGGACGGCCGATCAACGTCCAGGTCCGCGCCATCACTCCGGACGCCGAGAACGCCGCGGCCACGGACTGGACGTTCTGGCTGAGCGCGGGTCCGATCCCCGGCGGTCTGGCCGGACGCGCGCCGCAGATCGTGCGATACGCCGGCGGCGAGGCGGTGGCCGCAGACGGGTTTATCGTCGCGCCGGGCGACGAGGCGGCGGACAGCGTGAAGTTGCATCAGCGCACGGCCGCGGCGCTTTCCCCGGCGTCCACGACCCTCTGGACCGACGGCCAAGGTAACCCACTTTTGACCTATACCCATCCGCCGGCCGCCGGTGAGACCTGGGAACTCTTCACCCGCTTCGATCCCGTCTGGAACGACCTGCCACGCACGGGGAAGCTGGCGGCATGGGTGCGGACCCAACTCTTCTCGGAAGCTGCCTCCACGCCAGACCGCCGGCTGGCTGATCCCACGCAGGGTTTACCCGCAGATGCTACCGGTGCGGCCATCCCCGCCCTCGCCCCGGTGGACCAACCCACATTTGACCTGCACTGGGCCTTGTGGACCGTTGCGGCGCTGCTCTTCGCGGCGGAGCGTACCCTCAGCTTGCGCCGCCAGCCATGAACCGCGACACCCTGCGCACGTTTGCTCGCCGGTGGCAGTTCGCCGTCTTTACCCGCGACCTCCTCCTGGCGGCTTGCGCTGGTTGTCTGGTGGTCGCTCTGGCCGAACTGTTCCCCGCGATGGGAGGGCCGGACCGGTGGGCCGCGGTCGGGTTCGCGGGGGCGCTGGCGGCGCTGCTGACGGCGAGCCGACCCTGGCAAATCAACGTGGCGCGGGTCGCCGCCCACCTCGACCGGACCTACCCGGAAATGGAGGAAAGCGGCTCGCTCTTCCTCAAACGGCTGGAGGGTCTGACGCTCCTGGAGCGCCTGCAACTCCGACGCGTCGGCGAAGCGGTGGCACCGCGGATCGCTGCCCGGCCGGAGGTCGGGACGTTCGGGATGCCGCCGCGGGCATTTCTCCGTCCGGTGTTCATCAGCCTGGCGGCGGTGCTGCCGTTGGTCGTCGGTGCGGTGTGGTGGCGGCGGGCGCACCCGGTGGAGCCCGTCCGTGCGCCGACCATCACCCAGGCCGCCGTCTCCGCTCGGTCCGCGCCGCCGCCCGCAGCAACGACCCTGCCGCGGGTAACCAGCGCCGCTTTGACGATCACGCCGCCCGCCTACACCGGCCGCCCGGCTCGGCGCGCTGAGGGGCTCAACGCCGAGGTGGAGGAAGGGGCGACCGTCGCGTGGACCGTGACGCTCGACCGACCCGTGCGCGCGGCGCGGCTCACCTTCGGTGGGAACGCACAAGACCTGGCGGTGCAACCGACCAAAGCGGGTGCGGAGTTGACCGGGACGCGCCGCGTGACCGACCCGGGCTTGTACAGCCTCTCCGCCACGCTGCCTGACGGCGCGGCGTGGGACCCACCCGAGTTGTACGCGCTCAAAGTCCTGCCCGACCGGCCGCCCCTCGTGCGGGTGGTCCAGCCTGCCGCCGCGCGCACAGAGGTCGCCCCGGCCGTGCCGCCCGCCGCGTCGCCGCACGTGGACGTGGAGATCCAGGCGTCCGACGACTACGCGCTCGCCGACATCCGCCTCATCGCCACGGTGGCCAAGGGTTCGGGGGAAGCGGTGAAGTTCCGCGAGGTGCCGCTCGCCTTCGACACGGACACGCCCGCGCCGGACGACACGCGCGCTCACACGTTCACCCGCCGGCTCGACCTTGGCGCGCTCGGCCTGGAACCGGGCGATGAACTTTATTTCTTCGTCCAAGCGTACGACAACCGCCAGCCCGTCGCCAACCGCACGCGTTCCGAGACGCGCTTCATCACCCTGCGCGGTCCGCAGGAAAAAACGGCCACCGTCGGCAAGGGCCTCACCGGGATCAACCTCGTGCCGCAATACTTCCGCAGCGAACGCCAGATCATCCTCGACACGGAAAAACTCCTCGCCGACCAACCAACGATCACGGAGGCGGCGTTCCGCGACCGTGCGGACGGCCTCGGCGTGGACCAGGCGCTCCTGCGGCTGCGCTACGGCCAACTGCTCGGCGAGGAAATGGAAGGCGGCAACGCCGACCACGCGGAGGTCACGCTCGACCCGCTCGAACGCGCCGTCCCCGAGCAACCCGCCGGCCCCCGCGCGGCGGCGAGCATCACGCAGCGTTTCCTCCAGGAACACGAGTCGCAGGACCGCGAGGGCGGCACGGACGCCGACCGCGCCGCCGGTCTGCGCCCGGAGCATCCCGACGCGCCGCTGACGGCCAGCGAGATCGTCGCGCCGTTCGTGGACGAGCACGATTCGCAAGAAAAGTCGACGTACTACGACCCGGGCGCCAAGGGCACGATGCGCGACGCGCTCGCGGCGATGTGGGACGCGGAGAAGTCCCTGCGCACCGCCCGCCCGCAGGAGGCGCTCGCCCCGGAACACCGCGCGCTGGAAATCCTCAAGGACCTCCAGCAAACGGCGCGCGCGTACGTGCAGCACGTCGGGTTCGAGGCCCCGCCGCTCAAGGTCGCGCAACGCCGGCTGACCGGGGACGCCAGCGACGTACCCGCGCGCGGGTCCGTGCCGGACACGCTCCCGCCCGCGGACCCCGCCACGGCGGCAGCGCATGAGGCGTTGGCGGGGTTGCCGTGGGACGAGCGGACGGTGATGGGAGCGGGAGAAATCGCGGCGTTGCGGCAGGTCGAACCTGCGCTCACGACGGCGGCGACGCGGCAGCCGGACGTGTTTTTGCCCGGCTTGCAGGTCTTGCGGCAGATCGTGGCCGGAGGGGCGGGAAAGGACTTCGCGGCGTTGCGGCGGGCGCTGCTGCGGCTGCTGCCGGCGGCAGGGCCGTTGCCGGAACGCGGGACGGAGGCCGACCCGGCGTTGGCGGGGAAGTATTTCCGCGCGCTGGGTTCAGGCTCACAGGAGGGTAAGCCATGAGCGGACTTCGTCCCCAGAACTGGAACGTTCCCCTTCCCTCGTTCCCAAGTTGCACTTGGGAACGCTCCTGCTGGCGAAGTTGTACTTCGCCTAGACTCTTTCCGGCAAGCAGCAGAAGGAAGTGCAACTTCCCGGACAAGTGCGTTCC
>CAXUIU010000030.1:0-3862 GCA_964250955.1 uncultured Chthoniobacterales bacterium
ATCGGGCCGCGCATCGGGGCCATCATGTTCGCGGGCGGCGTGCTCTCGTACCTGCTGTTCATGCCGATGATCCACTTCTTCGGCGACGGCCTCACCGCCCCCTTGGCCCCGGGCAAGGAACTCATCAGCGCCATGGACAGCGACAGCTTGCGCAACGCCTACATCCTCTACATCGGCGCGGGCGCGGTGGCGGCGGGCGGGCGCTCCCCCCCCGTGCGTGCGCGCCCGACGATCGGCCCCGGCCTGCGCGCCGGCGGGGGCTATTGCGGTGCGGCCCGCGCCGACGCCGCCCGCACGAGCGCCAACGCCGTCGTCCCGCGCACCGACCGCGACCTGCCCATCACCTTCGTGGGCATCGGCATGATCCTCCTGGTCGTCGGCATCATCGCCACGCCGACCTTGCAGATGAACCTCCTCGGGGCGCTGCTCATCGTCGTCTTCGGCTTCCTGTTCGTGACGGTGTCCTCGCGGCTGACGGGCGAGATCGGCTCGTCGTCCAACCCAATCTCGGGGATGACCGTCGCCACGCTGCTCTTTACCTGCCTGATCTTCCTGCTCGTCGGCAAGGTCGGCGGCGGGGCGTACGTCACGGCGCTGTCGGTCGGGGCCATCGTGTGCATCGCCGCGTCCAACGGCGGCACGACCTCGCAGGACTTGAAAACCGGCTACCTGCTCGGTTCCACGCCGCGGCTCCAGCAGTACGCCATCCTCTTCGGTGCGTTCGCGTCGGCGCTGGCGCTGGGGCCAATCCTCTTGCTGCTCAACAACAACGCGACGACCTACGTCCCCGCCGCGCAGGTCGCCCCGGCCGGGCTGGTTGCGCCGGGAGACACGGCGTTCGGCGGGACCGAAAAGATTGTCGGCCCGCAGGCGGGCGCGGACAGCAAAGAATACGTCACCTGGCAAAAGACCGACGACGAGGGCGCGCCGGCCGGCAAGTACCTCGTCGATCCCGCGACGCATGCGGCGGCCTGGCTGGTCGATCCGGGCATCAACGGCACGCACACGACGCGGCCCGACGGCACGCCGGTGGCGAAGTTCCACGCGCCGAAGGCCGTGCTGGTGTCTTACATCATCAAGGGTATCCTGGGCGGCGGCGCGCTGCCGTGGGCGCTGGTGCTGCTCGGGGTGATGATCGCCGTCGTGCTGGAACTGAGCGGCATCCCCTCGCTGGCGTTCGCGGTGGGGGTGTACCTGCCGCTGTCGAGTTCGTCGCCGATCTTCGTCGGCGGGGCGATCCGCTGGCTGGTGGACGCGCGGCAGCGGCGGCACCTGCGTTCGCGTCAGGTCACGCTGAGCGAGGAGGAACTCGTGGCCGAGAGCGACAAGAGCCCGGGCGTGCTCCTGGCCAGCGGCTACATCGCGGGCGGGGCCATCGCGGGCATCCTCGTAGCCATTATCCAGGGCGTGCTCACTAACACGGACGCCGCGCTCAACAAATGGGCCGCGGCGCACAACCCGTTCTTCGCCGGTCCGCACGAAGACCTGCTTTCCCTGATTCCGTACGCGCTGCTGTGCGGGTTCCTGTTCCTCGTCGCGCGCGAGAAACTCCTCGCCCCGCGCCGCCGGGCCTGAGGTCTTCCGGCCTTTTGACAAAGCGGGCTCCCCCGCCGAACGGTACCACCGCGCCGTCTTCCGCCGTCTTATGAAATCCTCTTTCGCCGTCCTGCTCGCCGTCCTGCTCGCCGCTCCCGCCGTCCGCGCCGACGAGGGCATGTGGCTCTTCAACGCGCCGCCCGCCGCGCAGTTGAAAGAGAAGTACGGCTTCGAGCCGCCGCCGGCGTGGTACGACCACCTGCAAAAGAGCAGCGTGCGCTTCAACTCGGGCGGCAGCGGTTCGTTCGTGTCGGCCAACGGACTCTGCATCACCAACCACCACGTCGGCGCGGACGCGCTGCAAAAATTCGGCGACGAGCAGCACAACTACCTGCGCGACGGCTTCTACGCCAAGACCCAGGCCGAGGAAAAGCCCTGCCTCGACCTGGAACTCAACGTCCTCATCTCCATCGAGGACGTGACCGCGCGCGTCAACGACGCCGTCAAGGACGCGGGCGACGCCCAGACGGCATTCGCCAAGCGCCGGGCCGCCATCGCCGACATCGAAAAAGAGTCCAAGGACAAGACCGGCCTGCGCTCGGACGTGGTCACGCTCTACCAGGGCGGCTCATACCAGCTCTACCGCTTCAAGCGCTACACGGACGTGCGGCTGGTCTTCGCGCCCGAGCAGCAGGCGGCGTTCTACGGCGGTGATCCGGACAACTTCGAGTACCCGCGCTTTGACCTGGATATCTGTATCTTCCGCGCCTACGAGAACGGCCAGCCCGCGCACCCGGAGAATTTTCTAAAGTGGAGCGCCAACGGCACGGCCGAGGGTGAGTTGACCTTCGTCAGCGGCCACCCCGGCGCGACGGAGCGGCAGTTGACCCTGGAGGAACTCTCCACCGTGCGCGACTACTTCGTGCCGCGCACGATGGCGCGCTTGTACCGGCTCGAATCGATCCTGATCGGCTACAGCAGCCGCAGCGCCGAGAACGCCCGCCGTGCCCGCGAGGAACTCTTCGGCGTGCAGAACGGGCGCAAGGCGTACGAAGGTCGTCTGGCCGGGCTGCTCGACCCGGAACTCATCGCCAAGTACGCCGCACAAGAGGCCGCTCTGCGCAGCCGCATCGGAGCCGCGTACATGCCCGAGGCCGAAGGCGCTTACGGGAACATCGCGGACGCCGAGAAGAACATCGTCAAGCTGACCCCGCGCTTCACCTACCTGGAAGGCGGGCGCGCGCCGGCCGCGTTGAACAGCGACCTCTTCGCCTACGCGCGCACGCTGCTGCGCGCCGCCGACGAACGCGCCAAACCCAACGGCGAGCGTCTGCCCGCCTACCGTGAATCCAGCCTGCCGTCGCTCGAACTCGGCCTTTTCTCCGAAAAGCCGATTTACGACGACCTGGAGGAACTGACCCTCACCGATTCGCTGACCGCGTTTGCGGGTGAACTCGGCGCGAACGACCCGCTGGTGCGTCGCGTCCTCGCCGGCAAAAGCCCGCGCGAACGCGCCCACGAACTCGTCAGCGGCACGAAGCTCAAGGACACGGCGCTGCGCAAGAAGCTCTACGGCGAGGACGCGACGGCGTTGAAGAACTTCTCTGACCCGATGCTCGACCTCGCGCGGGCGATTGACCCTGAAGCGCGAGCGGTGCGCAAGCAATTCGAGGAGCAGGACGAGCGCAAGAAACAGGCGTACGGCAAGATCGCCGACGCGCGCTTCAAGCTCGAAGGGGCCAGCAACTATCCTGACGCGACCTTCACGCTGCGGCTGTCGTACGGACCGATCGAGGGGTACGAGGAACTGGGCAAGCACGTGCCGGCGTACACGGACCTGGCGGGGTTGTACGGGCGTTCGGCCGAGCACAACAACCAGCCGCCGTTCGACCTGCCGCCGCGGTGGATCGCCGCCAAGGGCAAGCTGGACCTGAAGACGCCGTTTAACTTCGTCTCGACGGCCGACATCATCGGTGGAAACTCGGGCAGCCCGGTGGTCAACAAGGCGGGGGAGTTCGTCGGGATCATCTTCGACGGCAACCTCCAGTCGTTGCCGTTGGATTACGCGTATTCGGACAAGCAGGCGCGCGCGGTGTCGGTGGATTCGCGGTCGATCATCGAGGCCATCCAGAAGGTTTACGAGGCCGGTCCGCTGGCCGCGGAGTTGACGGGGCGGTAGGAGCCAGCCCCGAAGGGGCGCAATGAGATACCCCGGGGTAACGCCCCGGGTACAGATAAGGCAAACAGGGCAAGCCCTGAACGGGCGCAACTCGAACCGGACTGCCACGATCATCGCGCCCTTACAGGGCTTAACCAAATTACCAAT
>CAXUIU010000030.1:3872-18972 GCA_964250955.1 uncultured Chthoniobacterales bacterium
CGCCCCTATGGGGCGTAATGATATAGCCCGGGGCATCGCCCCGGGGAAGTGGTTGGTGATTCGGGTCAAGCCCTGAAAGGGCGCGATGATGGTGGCAGTTCGGTTCCAATTGCGCCCTTTCAGGGCTTGACCTGTTTGCCGTATTTGTACCCGGGGCGATGCCCCGGGCTATCTCATTGCGCCCCTTCGGGGCTGAGTCTGCCGCTGGGTCGAGGCCGATGTTCTGATTGTATTGCTCCACGGATCTCATTACGCCCCTTTGGGGCTGGGTTCCCCGCTGGCCCACGCCGCCGGCTCGCGCAGTTGGTACAACATCTCGCCTGCCTTGCGCACGAGCAGTACGCCTTCGTCTTCGCGGTCGGCGTAGTCTTCCGCGCGGATCGTGGCCGGGTCGCGGTAGCCCAGGTTGATCCGCGCGCAGACCTCCGGTGGGATCTGCGTGGCGAGCGTCACCTGCGCGCGGCAGCGTTCCACGCCGTCCTCGAACGTTCCGATGCCCCGCACGTGGGTCGAATGCGCCAACGTGCCCCAAGGATAGTCTTTGAAGCGGTCCCACTGCTTGAGGAAATAGTCGCGGCAATGGTAGCCGACGCTCTCGATGAGTTCGCCGTGGGTCGCAGAAATCTCGGTGATGTGCGGTGCGTAGATGATGAGTTCGCCGCCGTCGGCGAGGACGGGTTCGAGCTTGTACATGCACTTGCCGCCGGTCCAGAGTTCGTCGTACATCGCCGGCGCGCACGAGAGGATCGTGTGGAAGGGGCGTTCCTTGTAGGTGATGTGAAGTTGGCGCGAGAGTTCACTCGCCTCTTCCCAAGCTGCCTCCGGGGTGCCCGCAAACGCCCCCGCTAGTCCGTCGCCTTTTACCACGAGGGCGAAGCATAGTTTCGGCACGGTTACCATCGAGCCCGCGCGGTCCACGACCTTGCGCACGGGCGTGTGTTTGTGGCCGATGATCATCGGGTTGGTGACGACCGCGCCGAGCCAGTGGAAGAAGTTCAGCACCTCGGGGCCGCTCACGCCGGGGAAGAGGTACTTGTTGCCACCGGAAAACCCGACGACTTCATGCGGGAACACCGGCCCGACGATGACAATCTGGTCGTAGTCGAAGAGCCGCCGGTTGACGCGCACGGGCACGTCCATCGCAAACCGCCCGCCCGAGAGCGCGTCGATCTCCGCCGCCGGGATCGTGCCGAGGTCGCGCAGCCCGTCCGGGTTCTGCCACTCGTGGTTGATGAACTCCACGGCGTGGTACGCACCGGCGCGTTCCTGCGCCGTGATGCCCAGGCGCACGCAGATGGCTGCCTCACTCATGGGTTGGTGCGTGCCGAGGGCGACCATCACGTCGAACTTTTGCGCCGGTCTGCCGATTTGAGCGTGCAAGGCGCGGAAGAACTGGTCCACCGGGGCGGTGCGCGTGGCGTCGGGCACGATGAGGAGCACGCGTCTCCCGCGGTAGTCCGCCGCCGGGCAGGCGCGGGCCACCAGCGCGCGTACGTCGTCGAACGGCACCGTGCCGTCCGGCGCGGCGTGGACGGAGAGAACGCCGGGGGAGAGCATGACGCGTCAGTCTTCGTCGCCCGTCAGCGGCCGGTCGGCGTCGAGGAACGCGGCGACGCCGGGGCTGCCTTTCTCGAAATCGAGCAGGACCTGCTCGCGGCACTTCTCGGTGAGTTCTTTCAGGTCGCGGCGAAACGTCGCCAGGTTGAAGTCGTCGCCGTCCAGCCGCCGCAGGATCGTTTCCACGACGACTTGAAGTGCCATTGCGTGTGCGGACAGGTGGATAAATTCACGTGTCAGCGTGACATCCAGGCCTTTAGGTTCGTCAGCCATCAGTTTTGCTAGATTGTTTGCGACAGAAAACCGCCGTCCACCCGCAGGTCGATGCCGGTGACGAACCCCGCCGCCCGCGTGCTCGCCAGGAACACCGCCGCGCCGACGAGTTCCGACGCTTCGCCGAAGCGCCCCATCGGCGTATGACCCAGGATAGATTGTGCGCGCGGCGTCGGCGTGCCGTCCTCGTTGAAGAGCAAGCGCCGGTTCTGCTCGGCGGGGAAGAATCCGGGCGTCAGCGAGTTGACCCGTACCCCTCTCGGAGCCCATTCGCGCGCGAGGAAGAGTGTGAGGCTGAGCACCGCCGCCTTGGCCGCGCTGTACGTGACCACGCGCGAGAGCGGCAGGTGGGCGGACACGCTGGCGATGTTGAGGATGCTGCCCCGGCCGCGTGCGGTCATTGCCGGGCCGAACTCCTGGCAGGGCAGCAGCGCGCCGCCGACGAGGTTGAGGTCGAAGTTGGCGCGCCAATCGTCGGGCGAGATGTTCTCGAAGGCACGCTCCGGGGTGACGGTCACTTTCGGGTCGTTGCCGCCCGCGGCGTTGACGAGGATCGTCGGCGCGCCGAGTGCGTCCACGACGACCCGGTGCGCGCCGGCGAGGCTGGCAGGATCGAGGGCGTCCGCGGCGATGAATTTTGCCTTCCCTTGGCCACCCGCCGACGTGATCCGTCCGACGCACGCCTCGCCGCGTTCGGCGTTGCGTCCGAGCACGGCCACCGTGGCACCCGTCGCGGCGAGGCCTTCCGCCAACGCGCCACCGAGCACGCCCGTCGCGCCGATCACCACGGCGACTTCGCCGGTCAGATCAAAGAGCCCGTCGGTCATGTCGCTGCGTTCAAGGCTTCTCCAGCCCGTGCAGGTATTTCTCGGCCTGCGCGAGTTCGGGGCTTTCGACGCCCGCGTCGCGTAGGTCCTTGAGGTCCTGGAGGGCGATCTGGATGGCGGTGCGGTTCCAGGAACCGCGCTTGTCCTTGTCTTGCAGGTAGATGCTTTTTGCCCAGTCGAGGTGGCCTTCGAGCGCGTAGGCGTGCGCGAGGTTGAGCTGGACCCAGAGTTGGTCGGCGTCGAAGCTCAGCGCCTTGAGCGCGGCGGCGCGGGCCTCGGCGAACTTGCCGGCGAAGAGGCGCGTCCAGGAAGCCGTGCCGTAGGCGTAGAGGTCGTCGGGCTTGAGCGCGATGGCCTCGGCGAGATCGGCCTCGGAGCGGTCGTAGAGCTTCTGGCCGGCGAGGGCGACGGCGCGGTTGCGCAACGCGTCGTAGCGGGCCTTCTTGTCGTCGTCGCTGTCCTCGTCGGTGGCGCGCAGGGTATCGCTGTAGACTTCCTCGGCGTCTTTCCAACGTCGGAGATCGAGGAGGCATTCCGCGCGGGCGTCCGTGGTGTTTTGGCCGGCCTGCTCGGCCGCTTCGTAGTCGGCGAGCGCCGCGTCGAGGTGACCGATCGTGTGCTCGGCGATGGCGCGGTTGTAGTGTTCGGTACCGTGGTACTCGGCGATGTTGGGGTCGCCGTCGATGACGTGGGTGAAGTCAGCGATGGCCGGTTCGGGCTGGTTGTCCTGGGCGTACGCGCAGCCGCGCCAGTGGTAAAGCTGGAGGTTGTCGGGGTTGAGCCGGACGGCGGCGTCGAGGTCGCGGACGGCGTCGGGGTAGCGTTTTTTGAGGAAGCGGTCCACGCCGCGGGCCATCAGCGGCTCGAACGCCTTGGGGGCGATCTGCACGGCGTGGTCGCGGTCGGCGTCGGCGAGGTCGGGCAGTTGCAGGCGGGCGTAGGCCACGGCGCGGCTGTCGAACGCCTGCCAACTCTGCGGGTCGGCCTCGATGGCCTCAGTGTAGGCGGCGACGGCTTCCTCCGGTTTGTCGTCGGCCAGGAGTTGCTCGGCGTGCCGGATGGACTGGGCGGCGTTGTGCCCGGCGCGCTCGATGGCCGGGGCAGACGGCGGCAGGACCAACAGCGCGGCGGCGGCCAGCAGAGCGGGGCGGAGCGTCATGCCGGGGACTATAGCATGTGTTAGACTGCCTGCTTCCCGCCCCGCATGCCTCTCACGCTCTACGACCTGCTGCCGCGCGCCACGGACACGCCGACGAACGATTTCCTGCTCGGCCGTTTCCTCGAATACGTCGACGGCCGCGCGCTCGCACTCTACCCCGCGCAAGAGGCCGCCATCCTGGAACTGTTCGAGGAAAAGAACGTCATCCTCAACACCCCCACCGGCTCAGGGAAATCGCTCGTCGCCGCCGCGCTCCAGTTCAAGGCGCTGGCCCAGGGCCGGCGCTCGGTCTACACCTGCCCGATCAAGGCGCTGGTCAACGAGAAGTGGCTCGCGCTCTGCCGGGAGTTCGGCCCGCAGAACGTCGGGCTGTCCACGGGTGACGCCACCGTCAACCACGGCGCGCCGATCCTTTGCTGCACCGCCGAAATCCTCGCCAACATGGCCTTGCGCGAGGGCAAGGAGGCCGACGTGCGCGACGTGATCCTCGACGAGTTCCACTACTACGCCGACCGGGAGCGCGGCGGCGCGTGGCAGTTCCCGCTGTTGACGCTGCCGCAGGCGCGCTTCCTCTTGATGTCGGCAACGCTCGGGGACACGAAGTTCTTCGAGGACGAACTCACCGGGCTCAACGGGCGCGAGACCATCACCGTGCGCGCCACCGAGCGCCCCGTGCCGCTGGAATACACCTACGCCGAGACGCCGCTCGCGCAGACCCTGGAGAACCTCGTCACCGGCGGCAAGGGGCCGGTGTACGTCGTGCACTTCACGCAGGCGGCGGCGGCCGAGAGCGCGCAGGCGTTCACGAGCATCAACGTCAGCTCCAAGGACGAGAAAGCAGCCATCGCACGCGCGTTGGAAGGCTTCCGGTTCGCGAGTCCGTACGGACCGGAGTTGAAGCGTTGGCTGCGGCATGGCATTGGGCTGCACCACGCCGGGCTCCTGCCGAAGTACCGCGTGCTGGTGGAAGGACTCGCCCAACAGGGACTCCTCAAAGTCATCTGCGGCACGGACACGCTCGGCGTCGGCATCAACGTGCCCATCCGCACGGTGCTCTTCACGCGGTTGTGCAAGTACGACGGGCAGAAGACGGCGATCCTCAGCGCGCGTGACTTCCACCAGATCGGCGGACGCGCGGGAAGGAAGGGCTACGACGACCGCGGCTACGTCCTCGCGCAGGCCCCGGAGCACGCCATCGAAAACCTCCTGCTCGAACACAAGGCGAACGGCAAGAAGTTCGTGCGTCGCAAGCCGCCGGAAAAGGGTTACGTGCCGTGGGACAAGACGACGTTCACCCGCCTGATCGCCGCGCCGCCCGAGCGCCTCCAGCCGCAACTCCAGATCACCCACGGCACGCTGCTCAACGTCCTCTCGCGCACCCACGAGGACGGCTGCCGCGCCATGCAGCGGATCATCCGTGCCAGCCACGACCCGGCCAAGACCCGGCTCGCCAACTTGCGCCGCGCCTGGCAGCTTTTCCGCTCGCTCGTGGAACGCAAGATCGTGCAGATCGTCCCGCGCGACGCCGCTGGCGTGAAGCTGCGCCTCGACGTGGGCTTGCAGGAAGATTTTTCCCTGAACCACGCGCTGTCCCTCTACATCCACGACACGCTGCCGCTCATGGACCCGCAGGCTCCCGACTACGCGCTGGTCGTGCTGACCCTCGTCGAGTCCATCCTCGAAGACCCGGACCTGATTCTCCACCGCCAGTTGGCCAAGGTGAAAACCGAGGCCGTCGCGCAGATGAAGGCCGAAGGCGTCGAGTACAACGAGCGCATGGAACGGCTCGAAGAGTTGGAGTATCCCAAGCCGAACCGCGAGTTCATCTACAGTACGTTCAACGCCTTCGCCGAGCGGCACCCTTGGGTGGGGCAGGAGAACATCCGCCCCAAGTCGGTCGCGCGCGAGATGTACGAGGAGTTCCGCTCGTTCGCGGATTACATCAAAATCTACGAACTCCAGCGCGCCGAGGGCCTGCTCCTGCGCCATCTGACGAGCGTCTACAAGGCGCTCGCGCAGACTGTCCCCGACGCCGCCAAGAACGACGCCCTGCGCGAGATCGAGTCCTACCTCGGCGCGTTGGTCCGGCAGGTGGACAGCAGCCTCTTGGACGAATGGCGGCGGATGCAGGACCCCGACTACCGCCCGACACTCGGCGAGGAACCGGAGGTGCGTCCGCCCGGCTGGGAAGAGGCGCAACGCGACATCACGCGCGACAAGGAGGCGTTCACGGCCATGGTGCGCAACGCCGTCTTCACGTTCCTGCGCGCCGTGTCCATCGGCGACTACCCGGCGGCGTTGGCGTCCCTGGAAGAAGGCGGGGAGCAGCCGTGGACCGCCGACCGCCTGCGCGCGGCGTTCGAGGGCTACCTGGCGGCTCGCACGCGGCTGCGCCTGGACCCGGAGGCACGCAACCGGCGGCACACCTACGTCACCCCTGACGACGAGGACAAAGACCGCTGGCGCGTGCAGCAAATGCTCGTGGACCCGGAAGAGTTCAACGACTGGACGGCGGAATTCGACCTCGACCTCGCACGCTCGCGCGAACGCGGCGAACCCGCCTTGCGCCTGCGGCGGCTCGCGCTGCTCACGGACGCGCCCGACGCTTTCGGATGAACGTTTTACGGTAGCGGGAGGTCTTACACGCACCATGAACCGCCTTGCCTCTCTCGCGTTTGCTGCCGCTGCCCTCGTCTGCACCGTTTCGCCGCTGTCCGCGCAGCAGAAGCGCGTCAGCCCGCCGGATGTGGCGACGACCAAGGTGGACGACGGCTATGTTTCGGTGTACTACGGCCGGCCCTTCACGAAGGACCCGAAGACCGGCGAGGCGCGCAAAGTGTGGGGCGAGCTGGTGCCCTACGGCCAGGTGTGGCGTCTCGGCGCGAACGAGGCCACGCTGCTCGTTACGCAGAAGCCCATTGTTTTCGGCGAGACGACCGTGCCGGCCGGGGCGTATTCGCTCTTCATGCTGCCGATGGAGGATGGCTCGGCCAAGCTCATCATCAACAAGCAGCTCGGCCAATGGGGCGCGTACACCTACGACGAAAAGCAGGACCTCGCGCGCATCGACCTCAAGAAGGACACCGTCACCGAGCCCGTTGACCCGTTCACCATTGCCCTCGACAAGTCTGGCACCATGAGTTTCGCGTGGGCCGACCACAAGTATTCGACGACGTTCTCGGGCAAGAAATGACGCTGCGCCCCGGCCCGTTCGTTGCGCGGCTGCTCTCTCTGCTGATGATTCTCGGCGCCACGGCGCACGCGGCCGAACCGCCACCGTCGTCCTCGATGATCCTTCAGGAACTGCGCGCCTTCCGTGAGTGCGGCAGCGTGCTCTACATCGCCGCGCACCCGGACGACGAGAACACACAGTTCCTGGCGTACCTCGCGCGGGGGCGCGGCGTGCGGACGGGCTACCTGTCGCTGACGCGCGGCGAGGGCGGGCAGGACCTGATCGGCCCGGAGATCGGTGACCCGTTGGGCGTCATCCGCACGCAGGAACTCCTCGCCGCCCGGCGGATCGATGGCGCGGAGCAATTCTTCACCCGCGCGCGGGACTTCGGTTTCTCCAAGAGCTACGAGGAAGCGCTCGGCATCTGGGGCAAGCAGGCGGTGCTCTCCGACGTGGTGCGCGTGGTCCGGGAGTTCCGGCCGGACGTGATCGTCACGCGCTTTCCGCCCGAACCTGGCGGCACCCACGGCCACCACACGGCGAGCACGGTGTTGGCGCTGGAAGCGTTCAAGGCGGCGGGCGACCCGGGGGCGTTCCACGACGTGGAGACGGCGTGGCAGCCCGCGCGGATCTTCTGGAACAGCTTCCGCGACGCGCGCGGCAGCACGCCGCCCCTGCGGCTGGACATCGGCGGCTACCTGCCGTTGTTGGGGGAATCGATTGGCGAGATCGCGGCGCGCAGCCGTTCGAGCCACCGCAGCCAGGGGTACGGGACGGTTGCGGTGCGTGGGACGCGACTAGACGACTTTCAGCCGCTCGACGGCAAGCCGGCGGGCAAGGATCTCTTCGACGGCATCGACACCACCTGGGCGCGGTGGCCGGGGTACGCGGAGGTCGGTGCGATGACGGACGAGGTCGTGGCGCACTTCGACGCGCAGCACCCTGCTGCCAGCGTGCCCGCGCTGCTGCGCATCCGTCACTTCCTGGACGGCAAGTACGACAAACAGCAGGCCTTTGGTCCCGACGATCCCCTCATCCGGCAGAAAAGCGCAGCCTTGGATCGCATCCTGCAAGACTGCCTTGGGCTGTACGTCGAGACGACGGTGGCCCAGCCCGACGTGGTGCCGGGCGAGACGATCCGGCTGCGTCACACCGTCCTGGTTCGCTCGGACGTTCCCGTGACGCTGAACGGGGTCACCCTGCCGCGGGATCAGGCCCCGCCGGACAAGGAGAGGAACGTCGCGCTGCACAACGACCAACCGGTCACGCAGGAACTGACCTGGACCCCGAGGGTCGGTGAACCTTTGAGTCAACCCTACTGGCTGCGGGAGGAGGGGAAGGCCGGGTTGTACGAGGCCGACGAGAACCTCATCGGCGAGGCGGAGGACCTGCCGGCCTTGCAAGTATTTGACCTATTCGAGGTAGGCGGCGAGACGCTGTCGGTGATGACCGAACCCCTCCACGTCACCGCTGACCCGGTGAAGGGTGAGGTGCGTCGTCGTCTCGATGTAATCGCGCCGGTGGCGCTTACGCCGGTGCGGGACGTGGAACTTTTCACACCGGAGTCGGACCGCACGGTAGAAGTGGAAATCCGCGCCTACCGTGCCGACCAGACCGGCACGCTGCGGCTCAACGCGCCCGCCGGCTGGACGGTCGCGCCGGACGCGCAGCCGTTCCACCTCGCGGCGGTGGGCGACCACGCGCGGTTGGCGTTCACGATCCACGCGCCCTCGCAGCCCGAGACCGCCGAACTCAACGTCGAGGCGACGATCAACGGCCGCACCTATCACACCACCCGGCAGGAAATCCGCTACGACCACATCCCGTCCCAACTCCTCCAGCCGCCCGCGCAGGTAAAGGCCGTCTGCCTCGACCTCGCCGTCAAAGGCAAGCAGGTCGGCTACCTGCCCGGCGCGGGCGACCGCACGGTCGAGGCGCTCGCGGCGATGGGCTACGCCGTGACGACGCTCTCCGGTGCGGACCTCACGGCCGAGCGGTTGCGCGCCTTCGACGCCGTGGTCGTCGGCGTGCGCGCGTTCAACGTCCGCACCGACCTCGCCGCCGGCCTGCCCGCGCTCTTCGCGTACGCGGAGAACGGCGGCACGGTCGTCGAGCAGTACAACACACCCAACGGACTCTTCAACCCGCGTCTCGCTCCCTACACGCTCGAACTCTCCCGCGACCTGCCCCAACAGAGGGTCACGGACGAGAATGCGCCCGTCACGCTGCTGGCACCGGACCATCCCGCGTTCAACGTGCCCAACAAGATCACCGCGGCCGACTTCAGCGGCTGGGTGCAGGAGCGCGGGTTGAACTTCCCCATCACCTGGGACCAGGAACACTTCGAGTCGTTGCTCGCGTGCAGCGACCCAGGCGAGCCACCGCTGAAAAGCGGCCTGCTCGTCGCGCACTACGGCAAGGGATACTTCGTCTACACCGGGCTGTCCTTCTTTCGCCAACTGCCCGCCGGCGTGCCCGGCGCGTACCGACTCTTCGCCAACCTCGTCTCGCTGGGGAAATAATCCGGCCGTCTCCATGAACCCGGACGACCGTTCCACCGCTCTGCCGCTGCTGCGCACGTGGCCGGCGGTGTACGTCTTCGTGCTGTTAGTTTTTGCCCTCACGGCGGCCGGGTTGACCGTACTCACCCTGGCCTATCCGTGAACGTCCTCGACTACCTCGTCCTGCTCGGCGTGCTGGCGGGCATCGCGGTCTACGGCGTGTGGCGCACGCGCGGCCGGCGCGACCTCGACACCTACCTGAAGGGCAGCCGCACCGCGAACTGGCTGACCATCGGCCTCTCCGTCATGGCGACGCAGGCCAGCGCGATCACGTTTCTATCCGCCACGGGCCAGGGATACAGCGACGGGTTGGGCTTCGTGCAGAACTACTTCGGGATGCCGCTCGCGCTGGTCGTCGTCGCGGCGGTGTTCGTGCCGATCTACCGACGCATGAACGTCTACACCGCCTACGAGTACCTCGGCCGGCGCTTCGACGGCAAGACGCGGCTGCTCGGGGCGGGCATCTTCCTGCTCCAGCGTGGGCTCGGCGCGGGCATCACGATCTACGCGCCGGCCATCGTGCTCTCCGCGCTCATGGGCTGGCGACTCGACCTGACGATCATCGGCACCGGCCTGCTGGCGGTCGTTTACACGGTGATTGGCGGCAACGACGCCGTCAACCTCACGCAGAAATACCAGCTCGGCATCATCTTCGCGGGGCTGTTCGCGGCCGGTTGGATTCTGGTGTCGCGGCTGCCGGCCGGGCTGACCTTCGACGACACGCTGACGCTCGCCGGCGGCTTCGGCAAGCTGCACGCCGTGGACTTCTCGCCGAGTTTGCAGCGGCGTTACACGTTCCTCTCCGGGTTGGTGGGCGGGTTGTTCCTGCAATTGTCCTACTTTGGCACGGACCAGTCACAGGTCGGGCGGTACATCGGAGGGTCGGTGCGCGAGAGCCGGCTGGGCTTGATGTTCAACGCCGTGTGTAAAATCCCGATGCAGTTCTTCATCCTGTTCCTCGGGGTGCTGACGTTCGTGTTCTACCGTTTCGAGACCCCGCCGGTGTTTTTCAACGAACCCGCCTGGAACTACCAGGCCGCCCACGGTGCGGGCGACGAACTCCGCCCCCTCCGCGCCGAGTTCGACGCCGCCCATGCGCAGGAACGCCAAAGCATCGAAGCCTGGGTCGCCGCTCGTCACGCTGGTGACGCCGCCGCCGCCGACCAGGCCCGCGCTGCCGCACTCGACGCGCACGCCCGCGGCGAGTCCGCCCGCCAGCGCACAACGGAAGCCCTCCATGCACACGACCCGACGCTGCCAAGGGAAGACTCCGATTACGTGTTCATCACGTTCGTGCTGCGCCACCTGCCGCACGGGTTGATCGGGCTGCTCGTGGCCGCGATCCTGGCCGCGGCGCTCAACTCGAAGGCGGGCGAACTCAACGCGCTCGCTTCCACGACCGTCGTGGACTTCTACCGTCCGCTGCTGCGCGCCGACGCGCCGGACGCGCACTACGTCCGCGCGTCGCGCTGGCTGACGGCGTTCTGGGGCACGGTGGCCATTGCGTTCGCGCTGTTCGCGCATCTGGTCGAAAATCTCATCCAGGCCAGCAACATCCTCGGGTCGATCTTTTACGGAGTCGTGCTGGGATTGTTCCTGGTGGCGTTTTTCCTGCCTCGGGTCGGTGGCACGTCGGTGTTCTGGGGTGCCTTGGCGGCGCAGGCGCTCGTGATCGGGATGTACGTCGCGCCCGTGCCGATTTCTTACCTGTGGTATAATCTGATTGGCTGCGTGGCGTGCATGGGGTTCAGCCTCCTGCTGCACACCTTTACCCGCCCAAGCCGGGGTGAACCCCTACCCGCATGAAGCCCATCATCTGTTTTGGTCAGCAACCGTGCGGGTTTTTCCCGCGGCGTTTCCTGTACGCGAAGATCGTTACCGCGCGCCGGTTGGCGGCGGAACTCGGCGGCGAGATCGTGTTCTTCTGCCACGACAGCGACCACGACCCGCGCGAGACGCAGACGATCCTCACCCATCGCAAGACCGGTGAGCAGGCGAAGCTAAACTTCCCCTGCGCCAACAAAATTCAGCGCAAGTGGTCACCGCTTTTTGCGAAGCAGATCTCCGCCGAGTGGCAGGCGAACACCTTGCGCCAACTCCCCGCGTACGTGGACGCCGCGGCCGTCGAGACCTTCCGCCAAGTCGCCGCGGAAAACGTGGCCGACTTCTGCCTGGAGATGTACGCCCGACTCGGCCTCCTCGACGGCGTGCGCGTGGTGCGTTCGGGCGACCCGGCGGTGCGAACGGCGGCCTGCGCGGTGGACGATTTTTTCGTGGACGTGCCGTACGAGGGCGAGACCGTGCGGGCGCGTTGGCAGGACGGCGTGTTACGCCTGCACGAGGGCGGTGGCGTGAACCGAACGCTGCCCGGCAGTGTAGAATTCTCCAAGGGACAGATCAGCCCGACCCGCGACACGCGCCTGCGCTGGATGCAATCCGTGGTCGGCTGCACGCACTACGTCGCCGGGGCGGGGGAAACCGCCTACCTCGACACGACGCAGGCGCCGGAGATCACCTTCGTGCCGCGCGACCCCATCGAACGTTCCGACGAAGCCTGGACACCTCTATGAAGCCCGAGCCTACCACCGCCGACGAAACCGCCCGCTGGACCGCCGAGTGGCTCGACGCCGTCGCCGTCGGCGAGAGCCCCATGAGCCAGCGCAAACTCACCTCCATCGAAAAGCGCGGCGGCGGCCTCGAAGCCGTCAAAGCTGCCGCCAAGGCGAAGGGCGTGCACCTGCTCCTGCTCGAAGACGACAAGGGCGACGCACTCGTGGCGGCGAGCACGAAGCCTTTCGAGGTTGTGTGTTGAAGATCGGTCTGACGTGTTACCCTTCGGTGGGTGGCAGCGGCGTGCTCGCCACCGCGCTCGGGGAGGAACTCGCCCGGCGCGGGTACGACGTGCACTTCATCAGCTACGAGCGGCCGTTCCGGCTGACGGAGGGCGCGGAGCGGGTGACGTTCCACCCGGTTGTCATCAACGACTACGGGCTGTTTCGCTATCCCGACTACACGCTGCCGCTCTCGGTGAAGATGGCCGAGGTCAGCCGCACGCACGGTCTCGACGTGCTCCACGTCCACTACGCCGTGCCGCACGCGACGGCGGCCGTGCTCGCGCGTTCCATGCTGCCGGTGGAACAGCAGCCGCGGATCGTCACCACGCTGCACGGCACGGATACAACGTTG
Source organism: uncultured Chthoniobacterales bacterium (assembly GCA_964250955.1). GTDB lineage: Bacteria > Verrucomicrobiota > Verrucomicrobiia > Chthoniobacterales > SZAS-18 > CAHJWO01. The sequence continues at coordinate 16,608 of CAXUIU010000030.1, forward strand.
CTCGGCAGCGACGCCGGCTACGCGCCCGCCATCCGCCATGCGCTCGCGCATTCGGACGCTGTCACGACCGTTTCCGGTTTCCTGCGCGACGAGACGCGCCGGGTACTCGGCGTTGAACGGTCCATCGACGTGATCCATAACTTCTTCACGCCGCGCGTTCCGCATCGTTCGCGCGAGGAAGTGCGCCGTTCGCTCGGCGTGTCTCCTGACGAGACTCTCTTGGTACACGCTTCCAACTTGCGTCCGCTTAAGCGGATCGACCTTCTGCTGCAAACGCTGGCGCGCGTGCGGAGGCGCGGGGCGTTCCGGTTGCTGGTGCTGGCGGGCGGGGAGTGGGAGCCGTTCGCCGCGGAAACGCGTCGGCTGGGTGTGGAAGAACGCATCATCGTGCGGCGTGAGGTCAGCGAGGTGGACGAGTATTTCCAGGCGGCCGACGTGGGACTCTTCACGTCCGAGAGCGAGAGTTTTTGCCTCGGGATTTTGGAAGCGATGTGCTTCGGCTGCCCGAGCGTGGCGATGGCGGTGGGTGGCATCCCCGAGGTGGTGGAAGACGGCGTCAGCGGCCGGCTGGTGCCGTTCGGCGACGTGGACGCGGCGGCGCGTGCGGTGGAGGCATTGATCGACGATCCCGCCCGGTGTACAGCGATGGGAGAGAACGCTCGGCGGCGTGCGGAGGCGCTGTTTTCTGCGCGCGTGATTGTGCCGCAGTACGAGGCGCTCTACCGGCGGGTCATGCCTTCGCTCGGATCGTCTCGCCGAAGCGCGGCACGATGAACTCCGCCGGGTCCACGCCCGCCGTCCCCAACGCGGCGGCGAGGTCGAGGACCGGCTGGTCGATGGCCTCGTCGGTGAGCTGGAACGTGCCGAAGTGCATCGCCACACTGCGGCGTGACCCGAGCGCACGGTGCGCCTGCACGGCGTCTTGTGGGTTCATGTGTTGCTCGCGCATGAACCAGCGGGGTTCGTACGCGCCGATGGGCAGCAGCGCAAGGTCCGGCGGGCCGAGGCGTTCCCGGATCAGCGCGAAATGCCGACCTAACCCGGAGTCACCCGCGAAGTATGCGTTCAGCTTGCCCAGGCGCAGACAGAACCCGCCCCAGAGCGTGGAGTTGCGCTCGCCCGCCGAGCGTTTGGACCAATGTTGAGCCGGAGTGAAGGTTATTTCCAGTCCACGGAAGCGGTGTGCCTGCCACCAGTCGAGTTCCTCCACCTGCCGCAGCCCGCATCCGCGCAGGAGCGCGTGGTTACCCAGACCCGTCAGGAAGAGGGGATTAAAGCGTTCGTCGAGCCGGCGCAGCGTGGCAACATCAAGATGGTCGTAGTGCCCGTGGCTGACGAGCACTAGTTGCACGGGCGGCAGATCGTCAAACGCGAGCGCGGGCGGTCGCACGCGGCGTGGGCCGGCGAAGGTCACCGGGCTGACACGCTCGCTCCAGACGGGGTCGGTCAGGACGTTGAGGCCGTCGGCGAACTGGAGGAGGAACGTGCTGTGGCCGACGAACGTGGCCGCCGTCTCGTCGGGGCCTAGGTCCGTCGGCAAGGTGGGGGTGACCGCATCGGCGGGAGCCTGCCGTGGCCAGACGGCGCGTCGTCCGCCGAACAGTTGCCAACGCAGGAGATCGGCCAGCGACCGGCCAGCAGGCGCACCGTCGAGGTTGTGGAACTCGCGGCCGTCGAAGTGGTCGCTGGGAGGATAGGACAGGCTCAAGGGAGGCGGTGGTGTCACGATGGAACACGGGAGAAGAAAAGCAACGCCTGACCGCTTGGAAGCGGCCAGACGTAAACCTCGCTAACCAACGCGCCGGTCGAGGAACAGTTCCCAGTCGGCGACCTGGTGGCGGTTGCGCAGGAGCAGGGTGACGGGCAACTCGCGCGGGGCTTGCGGGTCGCGCAGGAGGCGCAAGCCCACTTCCTCCGGGGTGCGGTCGGCCTTGCGGCTGTTGACCTGCCGGCAGGCCAAGACGCAGTTCTCCCAAGAAGTCGCCCCGCCGCGGCTCCGGGGCACGACGTGGTCGATGTTGCCCTCGCCCGGGGCGAGCAGCCGGCCCGTGTACTGGCAGCGTCGGCCGTCGCGCTCCCAGATGGCGCGCGCACTCAGGGCGGGCCGGCGCCGGGGCACCTGGCCGTAGCGGGCGAGCACCAGCACGGTGGGTACGCGCACGGCCCCGCGCACCGTGCGCACGCAGGCGTCGTGGGCACGCACGGGCAGCCGCGCCCACTCGGCCCAGCTGCGCACGGGCTGCATCGTGCCCGTCTGCTGGTCGATGTCCAGCGCGCAGGCGGCCCCGGTCATCAGCTGCGCGAAGGCCACCGCGGGCGGGCGCGCCGCGATGGCTTGCCAGTGGCGGTTCAACACCAGGACGGT
>CAXUIU010000031.1:0-18936 GCA_964250955.1 uncultured Chthoniobacterales bacterium
CACGCGCTCAGCCCGTACCTGAACACCGGCGGTGAGCGCGTCGCCGAGACGGGCACGGGGGCGATTATCGGCAGCGTGCTGCGCGGGTTGACGGAGCGTTAATCCGACTGGCGCGGGTCCATTCGCGGCTTGACGTTCGCCGGCTTTTGCTCGCAAACTGGCCGCCACGTTCTCTTTGCAACCGCCATGAAACTCTCCCCGCGCCGCTTCCTCATTTGCCTGAGCGTTGCCCTGCTCGCCTCGCCCTTCCACGCCGACGTGGCGTCCGTGGATTGGTGATCGTCGCCCCGCCCAACAAGAAGAGGCACTACAAGCATGCCCCGGGTTGGGTTGCCCCGTCGAAGGGACCCGCGGCCGAGTCCACGCCGCTCACCACGGAGGAACCGCCGGCGGTCGTTCCCGAGGCCGCGCCGTCGCTGAGTTTGCAGCCGTTCTTGGACACTCACCTGGACAAGATTCTCGCGCCGCTCGGCACGGCGGCCTTCGCGCAGTCCGACCTCATCGCCTACGTGCGGGACACCTACGCCGGCGCGCTGCCTGCTGCCCCGGCCGCGCGCAAGCCGGCCTACCAGTTGGCGGTGGCGGTGTGCGACGCCATGATCAACTCGGTCGCGGAACGCCAGAAGGCCGTCGATGCCCTCAACGGTGTCTACCAGCGTCGCATGTCGGAGTCGGTCCAACCCCGCGGCGGCTAACGGGCCGTGAAGGATTCGGACAAGGACGAAGCGTTCTTTTACGACAGCCAGAAGAACAACCGGCTGCAAAACGCGTCCAACCTGCGCCAGCAAGTCGTCGCGCTCTCCGGACGCGAACGCGCCGCGGAAGCCCGTGCTAGGGAGTGGACGCTGGCGACCGCGTCATCCGGCGTCACTCCGTCGGTTTCTGTTCCCCCACCGGCGGCGGATCCGGTGGTCGGCCAGTGGATGTACGAAGGCCGCTCGCCGCTCGCGTTACGGGCGGACCACTCGGTCGACGGCGCGCGGCAAGGGACTTGGGAATACACCTGCAATACGGACGCCGGGCGCAACTACGAGATTCACTGGAAGCACAAGGGTTGGGTGGACTACGTCGTGCTCTCCGCTGACGGCAAGCTCCTCGACGGCAAGACCCACAAAAACCAGCGCGTGTCCGCGTGCCGCGCGCCGGAAACCCTGCCGCTGCGAAGCCGAACTGAAGCGTTGTGAGCGTCAGACGCGTGGAGCTTCCGCGGTCCGGCGCTCCGGCGGGCGGGTCAGGTACGAGGCCGCCAACATCCCCAGCGAGATCAACGGAGCCGCCGCTTCCTTTTCCTGCCCTTTCGCCAGGTGCGAACCGGCCGCGCCCAGGAACGTGAAGCTGAAACCCGCGTAAGCCCATTCCTTGAGCAAGCCCTTGCCGGGCAGCAACAGGGTCACGACGCCCAGCGCCTTGAAGACACCCAGGATCGTCGGGAAGTAGGCGGGGTAACCCAGCGCCTTGAACTGCTTCATCATCTGCGGATTGCGGGAAAAATACAACTCCGCCGACGCCGCCATGCTCGCCGCGGTCAGACCGGTGGCGGTCCAGTAAACAACCGGTTTGAGCTTCATCGCCAGTCTCGTTTTTACACTTCCAGCAGGAGCCGGGTCGGGTCCTCGACGCAATCCTTGATGCGCACGAGCGCCGTGACGGCTTCCTTGCCGTCCACGACGCGGTGGTCGTAAGACAGCGCCAGATACATCATCGGCCGGATGACGACCTCGCCGTTCACGGCCACCGGGCGCTGGACGATGTTGTGCATGCCGAGGATGCCGCTCTGCGGCGGGTTGAGGATGGGCGTGGATAAGAGCGAACCGTACGTGCCGCCGTTGGAGATCGTGAACACTCCCCCGCTCAGGTCGTCGATACCGATCTTGCCCTCGCGCGCCTTGGCGGCGAATCCGGCGATATCCTTTTCCAACTGTGCGAAGCTCTTGGTGTCGCAATCCCGCAACACCGGCACGATGAGCCCCTTCTCCGTGCCGACCGCCACGCCGATGTCGTAAAAATGGTTCTGCACGAACTCGTCGCCGTCCATCTGGCCGTTGAGCGAGGGCACGCTCTTCAGGGCTTCGACGACCGCCTTGATGAAGAACGACATGAAGCCCAGCTTGACGCCGTGCTTCTTGGTGAAGCCGTCCTGCATCTTGGAACGCAACGCCATGACCCCGCTCATGTCGCACTCGTTGAAGGTCGTCAGGATGGCGGCCGTCTGCTGCGCCATGACGAGTTGGGCGGCGATCTTACGGCGCAGCGGAGAAAGCTTCCTGCGCGGCGTGCGGCCGGCGCTGGCCGGCGCGGCAGGCTTCGCGGCGGGGGCAGGTGTCTCGACGGCGGCCGGTGCGGTCGCGGGAGCCGCCGGGGCGGCAGGACGGTTTTCGACGTGGCCGAGCACGTCGCCCTTGGTCAGGCGGCCGCCCTTGCCGGTGCCGGCGATGTCGGCGGGCGAGACGTTTTCCTCTTCCACCAGGCGGCGCACGGCGGGGGACAGCGGACCGTCGGCGTTGCCGGGCTTGGCGTCGGCGGGCGCGAGGTTCTGCGCCTTGGCTTCAGCGGTGGGCTGCGGCGCCGGTTCGGGCGCGGGCACGGGCTTGTTGGCCGCGGGACCGGTCTCGGCAGGTGCCGCGGGAGCCTTGGCCTTGGCGGGCGCACCTTCCTCGATCAACGCGACGATCTGACCGATCTTGACCTCCTCACCCTCCTGCGCCTGGATCGTCAACTTCCCGGCTCCTTCGGCGACGATCTCGCTGGACACCTTGTCGGTCTCCAAGGTGAGCAACACCTCGTTGGCCTGGACCGCGTCGCCGTTCTTCTTGTGCCACGCGGCGATGACGCCGCTGGAGATGGACTCGCCGACCGGGGGGATTTTGACTTCGAGGCTCATGGGAGAAGGTTACGCACCAAACAGGAGGACGGGAGCCGCTTCAAGCGTTTGTTTAGCGCGCAAGAGGCAGTTCCACCGCGAAGCACGCCCCGCACAGCGGCCCCGGTGCGACGACCTCCACCGTGCCACCCTGTTCCTCCGCCAACCGCCGCGCGATGAAGAGTCCCAGCCCGTGCGAACTCTCCGTCCCCGTTGGCCGCGCGCTGAGGCGCTCAAAGGGTTGGAAAAGCCGTTCTTTATCCGCCGCGCTCAGGCCCGGTCCGTCGTCGGCCACGAGGACGCGGGCGCGGCCGGTGCTGGACGGAATTTCGATGGCGACGGCGACCGTGCCGCCCGCCGGGGCGAACTTCACGGCGTTGGAGAGCAAGTTCTCCAACACACGAGTCAGCGCGTCGCGGCGACCCGGAGAGACCGGATGGCGTCCAGGTTCAAAAAAACGGCGCGTCGTGCCGCGCGATGATCGCCACCGGGAACTCGAAGTACGGCTCGGAAAAGAGTAGGTGCTCGCGGCGTTCCGGGGACTCGCCGACGGAGCCGGCGACCTCCGCACCGCCGGCGTAGAGGACCCGCAACGCGTCGCCCCACGAATCACAGGGGATGTCCTCGAAGGTGATCCCAAGCCGTTGCCCGGCCAGGCGCAGGACCTCCACATCGGCCCCCTCGTAGCGGTGTTCAGCGTTCAGGGAGGTGAACGGCGCCCACGCCGGGTCGGCTACCAGGCGCACGCGCGGGTGCTCGCGCAGCCAGACGGCTTCCTCGTTGGTCAGACGGATGCCATAGGCTTCCGGCCCTTGTGCGCGGACGTGACCGGCCAGCAGGCAGAGAGACAGCAGCGTCCACCAGACGCGCAGGAAGAGCGGCGATGCCGGTGGCATGGCGGTGGTCAAGGTTGCCACTTATCTAGCTTTGCAGCAACGAGTTTCACAACGAACTATCGCGTCTGCGAGGCGTTGTCACAACTGGTTCGGGCGCGTCTCCGACGGTCCCAAATGTTTCTGACAACGGCCACCGCGCGCACGGTGCGACTCACCGAAAAATTTAGGGACCGCTCGGAGAGCCGTCCCTACCAACTGTTACAAACAGCGCATGTCGCCTCTACCCCGCGAAAGCCTCCGCCACGAGCTGCTTTTGCTCGCGGTCGTGCAGCGTCTTGGCCCCGACGGCCGGGCTCGCGCTAGCGTTGCGCCCGGCGTACCGGAAACGCTTGCGCGGCGGCAGCAGTTCGTCCAGACGCGGCGCGATGAAGCTCCATGCGCCCATGTTCTGCGACTCTTCCTGGCACCACACCCAATTCTCTACGTGCGTGTAGGGCGCGAAGATCTCCCGCAGCCGCTCGGTGTGCAGCGGATAGAGTTGCTCCACCCGTACGAGCGCCGTGTCGTCGGCCTTGGCGGCCTCGCGCGCTTTGAGCAGATCGTAGTACACCTTGCCCGTGCAGAGGATGACCCTCCGCGTCTCCTTCGACCCGGCGGGCGCAGGCGTCTCGATGATCTCCTGGAACCCGGCATGCGTGAAATCCTCGTTGCGCGACACGGCCAGTTCCGAACGCAAGAGGCTCTTGGGTGTCATGATGACGAGCGGCTTGCGGAAGGGCTTGCCGTCCACCGTGTGCAACGCCTGCCGCCGCAAGACGTGGAAATACTGCGCGGGCGTCGAAAGGTTGCACACCTGGAGGTTGTCCTCCGCGCATGCCTGGAGAAACCGCTCCACACGCCCGCTCGAATGCTCCGGCCCCTGCCCCTCGTAGCCATGCGGCAACAGCAGCACGATGCCGCTGGGCCGCTGCCACTTGGACTCCGACGACACGATGAACTGGTCGATGATCGTCTGCGCGCCGTTCACGAAGTCGCCGAACTGCGCCTCCCACAAACACAGCATCTCCGGGTAGTCGAGCGAATACCCGTAGTCAAACCCGAGCACCGCTGCCTCGCTCAGGGGCGAGTTGTACACGCAGAAGCGCGCCTGCCCCTCGGCGAGGTTGTTGAGCGAGATATAACGCTCGCTCGTGGTCGCATCGTAAAGCACGCTCAGACGTTGCGAGAACGTCCCGCGCCGGCTGTCCTGGCCACTCAGGCGCACGGGCTTGCCCGCGAGCAGGAGCGAACCGAACGCGAGCGCCTCCGCAAACGCCCAGTCGTACGGCCCGCCGGCCTCGAACACCTTCAGGCGTCGGTCGAGCAGGTTGCGCTTGAGCTTGTCGAGGAGGTGGATGTTGTCAGGGACGTGCGTGATGGCGCGCGCGACTTTTTCCAGGCACTCGGCGTCGATGGCCGTGTCCGTCGGCGCGTGCGAGTACGGCGGCTGGAAAACGGCCGACGATCCCGCGAACTTTTTCTTGGACCCCGGCTTCTCGCCGCCCGCGTTGGCCGCTTTGACCTCCGCGAACGCCGCCTCTAGCGAGCCCTCGTAGTCCTTGAGCAGGGCCGCGGCGTCCTCCTTGGTGAGACGGTTCTCGGCCGCGAGTTTGTCGCGGTAGAGCGTGGCGACGCCGGGCTGCTTGGCGATCTTCGCGTACAGATCAGGCTGGGTATAAGAGGGTTCGTCGCCCTCGTTGTGCCCGTAGCGGCGGTAACAGTACATGTCGATGACCACGTCCCGCCCGAACTCCTGCCGGAACTCCACTGCCAATGCCGCCACGAAGCAGACGGCCTCCGGGTCATCGCCGTTGACGTGAAAGATCGGCGCGTCGATCATCTTCGCCACGTCCGTGCAGTACAGCGATGAGCGGGCGTCGGCCGGCAGGGTCGTGAAACCGATCTGGTTGTTGATGACGACGTGGACCGTGCCGCCGGTGCTGTAGCCGGGGAGTTGGCTCATGTTGAGCGTTTCGGCCACGATGCCCTGGCCGATGAGGGCCGCATCCCCGTGGATGAGCAGCGGTAGCACCGCCTTGCGCTCCTCGGTGTCGCCGAGGATGCGCTGGCGGGCGCGCGCCTTGCCTTCGACGACGGGGTTGACGAACTCCAAGTGGCTCGGGTTGGCGGCGAGCCGCACCTCGACGTTGGACACGCCGTAGCCCGCGCCCACCTCGCGGGTGGACTCGTAGCCGAGGTGGTACTTCACGTCGCCGTCGCCGTTGGTCAGGTCGGGCGTGTAGTTCTCGCTGAACTCGGTGAAGATGACGCCGAGCGACTTCTTGATGAAATTGGCGAGGACGTTGAGCCTTCCACGGTGGGCCATGCCCATGATGAGTTCCTGGACGCCGAGCGCGGGGCAGCGGGCAAGGACGGTTTCCAGGAGCGGCAGGAGGGTCTCGCCGCCTTCGAGCGAAAAGCGTTTCTGTCCGACGTAACGCGTGTGCAGAAACCGCTCGAACGCCTCCGCGGCGAACAAGTGCGAGAGGATGTCGCGCTGGACGGCCGGCTCGGGCGCGGGCGCCTCGGGCCAGGCTTCTACCCGTTCGCGCACCCAGTTGCGCACGGTCGTGGAAGCGATGTGCATGAACTCCACGCCGATCTTGCCCGAATAAATCTGCGTGAGCCGCCCGATCAGTTCGCGCAGGCGCATCGCCTTGCCACCCATGAAGTAGCGCGAGGAAACGGTCTGGTCGAGGTCGCCTTCCCCGAAGCCGAACGCCCCCAGGGCCAAGAGCGGCTGCTCGGGCCGGGGGTTCTCCAGCGGGTCGAGCTTGGCGAGGGTGTGTCCGAGGGTGCGGTAGGCCTGGACGAGTTCGTCCACGCGCGCCTGTCGGTCGAGGTCGGCGGCGGAGGCCGGGGCGGTGGCAGAGCCGTTGGCCCCGTTGGTGCCGTTGACGCCGACGCGTGGCGGGGTCGCGCAGCCGAGGGCGAACCCTTCAAAGAAGGCCGCCCATTTGTCGTCCACCGAAGCCGGGTCCTTTTGCCAACGTTCGTAAGTTTCGTCGAGCAGCGCGGCGTTGAGATGGTTGGCGGCGGAGGGTCTCATGGGAGGGATTTGCGCGCGGGAACGAGCGATTTCGGCGCAAACGGGAGGAAAATTTAGGGCGCTCTCTCTGAAAAGCAAGCGTTGCGCCAGTGGCTAATCTGGACCGGCCATGTCAGCGGACGGTCCAAACCGACCGGTGGAGGACGAGGCGGCGGGAGCTTACCCGTAGGCGCAAGATGCTCGGAATGACACCCCGCGCACCCGGGTGCATCTCAACGTCAGTCCTCGACTTGCAAGCAACCGCTCGGCAGACGTTCTTTCCCCAAGCTTCCATGCACCGCCGCTTTTTGATCTTCACCGTCTTCCTGGCGTCCGGCCTGGTGTCCGCAGTGGGGCGCGCCCAGGAAGTCCGTGCCCCCGAGCCCCCTCCGGAGTTCAACCCGGCCACGGAGCCGACGGTCGTGACGGTGGCCAAGGTGATGCCCGCCGTCGTCAACATCGCCACCGAGCGCATCGTCCAGCGCACGACGCAGGACCCCTTCGAGCAGTTCTTCAACCAGTTCTTCGACGACATGACCAGCAACCGTCGTCCGCACGAGACGCAGCAGACCGTCACCAGCCTCGGCTCGGGCTTCCTCGTGGACGAAGACGGCTCCATTGTCACCAACGAGCACGTCGTCGAGCGTGCCGTCGACCTGAAGATCAAGGTGATCTTCTCCGACGGCACCGTGGCCCCCGCCCGGTACGTCGCCGGCGACCCGAAGGCCGACCTCGCGCTCATCCGCGTGGACAGGAAAGACCATGGCGGCAAGCCGTTCCCCTTTATCAATCTCGCCAAGCCCTCCCCCAGCCTGCTCGGCCAGACCGTGCTCGTGTTAGGCAACCCGCTCGGGTATAATTCCAGCGTCAGCCGCGGCATTCTCAGTGCCAACGAACGCGAGATCACGGTTGAGGGCACGACCTACAAGCACCTCATCCAGACCGACGCCGCCATCAACCCGGGCAACTCGGGCGGACCGCTCGTGGACCTCGCCGGCAAGCTGGTGGGCATCTCTTCGGTGAAGCTGTCGTTCACCTCGCAGGGCACGCCGACCCAGGGACTGGGGTTTGCGATTCCGGCGAGCGCCGTGGCGGCCAAGGTGGGAGATTTCAAGACCGCCCCCACTGCTCCTGACCCGACGACAGCAAGCACCAAGCGCGGACCGGCCGCAGCGGGTTCGCCGAGCGCGCGGCGGCTTTTCGGTTTACAGCTCCAGAGCCTGACCCAGGAACTGGCCGACGCCTTCGGGGTGCGCGGCACGGGCGGCGTGCTGGTGGCCGACGTGGAACGCGCCAGCCCCGCGCAAACCGCTGGCATTCGGCAGGGCATGGTCGTCTACAAGATCGGCAACTACGACGTGGACAGCCCGGCCAAGATCGAGGCGCTCCTGCACGACGTGGAGGGCGGCACGCAGGTGGATTTTACCCTCGGTGCAGGCAGTTACGCGCAGCGTCTCAACCGCGGCCGGCAGCAGGTCGGCACCGTCACGCTGACGGCGCGGGAGTGAAATTAGCCGCGAGAAACTATGGTAGATGCTGGGTGTGATCACGCTCGATAGAACGATTTCAACCTAGAAGCAGTTGACCGACGCCGTCGGGACCAGTCAGAGCGCGGTCAGTCAGTACCTAGCAGGCTTTGTGAAAAAATTCACAATCGCCTTGTCTGACATGGCGATCCGACGGTATGGTTGACGCCGTGCTCCGCAAGCTCGGCCTCGTCTTCGCGGCGTTCGCGCTCTTCTCGATTGCGGGCGGCCACTGGGCAGTGCTGCAAACGGTTGCCTGGGCCGAGATGCTGCACGACTACACGCAGCAGACCGGCAGCGTGGCGGTGGCTGTCGAGCAAACCTTCGACGGGGTGCACCCTTGCGAACTTTGCCGAGAAATTGCTACAGCCAAGGCCAAGGAGCACAAACAAAGTCCCGCCACTCCCAAGGGGAAAGATGACGTCAAGGTAAAAGCCCTGGTCGCCAATTCGTTCCCACGCCCCTTGGTCCGCGTCGTGGCGGATGCTTCCTTCCCAATTGTAGGATCGGACGGTGCCCCCGACCGCACCGATACGCCTCCCACTCCCCCACCAGGGTGGGGAGCTTTCGCGGCCTAGAGCCTTTCTTTGGCGCTGTCCCTGATACGGGACGGCTCCCGCTCTGTCCGGCGCAGCTTCAAAAGCGGTGTCGGGACGAAGGCTCCTTCTAAACCCTTGCCGGGGCGCTCGCCGCCGCCCTGTAAATGTGTCCGGCGGCTGCCCGCGCCTCAGCGCGCCGTGGTCGAACCGCCGACTGACATCAGTCCTTCCAGCCCGGAAGGCGTCCCGTCCGACACCTTTTCACCTTTTATCCTTCTGACTACTTCCATGCTTTTATCCAGCCGCTTCTCGTTCTCTCTGCCTGCCGCCGGCACGCTCCTGGCACTGCTCGTCGGTCTGATCTTCAACCCCTGTTCCGCGCGCGCCCACGGCTTAGCCGGGGCGCGTTTCTTTCCTGCGACGCTCACCACCGACGATCCTTTCGTGGCGGATGAACTGTCGCTGCCCACGCTGCAAACCTTTCACACACCTGACCGCGGCGGCACGCGCGAGTTTGACGTGTCGGTCGACATCGCCAAGACCATCACCCCGTACCTGGACATCGAGGTCGGCATTGATGAAGTAAATCTATTCCCGCACGCTGGGCACACCAAGACGGGCTTCAGCAATCTGGAACTTGGCAGCAAGTTCCAATTCTACGTCAACGCTCCGCACGAGACGATACTTTCTCTCGGTATCGATACCACCATCGGTGGCGTCGGCAGCCGACAGGTGGGACGCGACCCGTTCACCACGTTCTCGCCGGGGCTGTTCTTTGGCAAGGGCTTCGGGGACCTACCCGACAGTGTATCGTTGCTGCGGCCCTTCGCGCTGACGGGCAACATCAGCGTGGACATCCCCACGAGTGTCAAGACGCGTACCTTCGGCAGCGTCGATCCAACCACCGGCCTGCGCGACGTAGACGTGGACCGCAATGCCGTGGCGCTGGAAACCAACTTCGCTCTGGAATACAGCCTGATCTACCTGCAAGACCAGGTGAAGAACATCGGACTGCGTGCGCCCTTCAATCGCATGATCCCACTGGTGGAGGCAGTCGTCACGACGCCGCTGGATCGTGGACAAGGCGGACTGACCACCTGCTCAGTCAATCCCGGCGTGATCTGGTCAGGCAGCGTGTGCCAGCTTGGCGTGGAAGCCTTGATCCCGACCAACGCGCGCAGCGGCAGCCGGGTCGGCGTGCTCGTGCAGTTCCACATTTATCTGGACGATCTGCTGCCGGGCATCTTCCACCCGATCTTCGGCGGCCCAAGCCACAACAGCGCGGCCTACAACGGCAACAACAACGCGGGCTACAACGGCAAATAGAAATGCTTTCTCACCGATTCTTCTCCGGCAAGGTCGCGGCGCTGACGGCGTTCCTGGGACTCGCCCCCCTGACCTACGCCCGGGCACACGCTTTCCTCGACCACACGGATCCTCTGGTTGGTGGGGCCGTCAAGCAACCCCCCGCCGAGGTGCGTCTGTGGTACACGCAAGGGCTGGAACCCGCTTTCAGCCGAGTGCAGGTGTTCGATGCAACGGGCAAGGAAGTGGACAAAAAGGACGTGCACCTGGACCCGAAGAACGGTCACCTCTTGATCGTGTCGCTCCCGGCGGGTCTCGGGGCGGGCACGTACAAGGTGGTCTGGCGCGTGGTCAGCGTGGACACGCATCCCACAGAAGGAAGTTTCAAGTTCCGGGTGGAGCCGTAGAGAACCTTCCTTTCGCCGTGGATGCCATGCCGTTTCCGTGGGTGCTCTGGCTCTGCCGGTGCGTGCAGACGACCGCCGCCGTGCTCCTATCAGGCACGGCGGTCTTGCGCCTGCTCGCCCTCGGCACCGGCCTGGCTCGTGCCGAGCGCTGGCCGCGCCTGGCCTGGGCGAGTTGGGCGGCGGTGCTCGTGGCGGGCGTGTTCCTGCTCGGGCTGACGGCGGCAGAAATGAGCGGAGAACCGTTGTCCCAGGTCCTCACGAACGGCAGCGTGGCGCGGGTCCTCGGCGGCACGCGCTTCGGGGCAGTGTGGATTTGGCGGATGAGCTTGCTGGCAGGATGGCTCCTCGTGCGATGGAGCGCGGCGGGTTCCGGGCGTCGAACATGGCCCTTCGTCCCGGTGGTTCTGGAGGCGGGGGAACTGCTTTTGGACGCTGCCCTGCTCGTCAGCCTCGTGCTGGCCGGGCACGCGCCAGCGTCGGACAAAAGTGCCTGGCTGCTGCCGGTGAACGTCGGCCATGTTCTGGCAGCGGGCGCTTGGCCAGGCGGGCTGCTGCCGCTGGGGCTGCTCCTGGCGCGGGCACGCCGAGATGCGACGCTGCTGCCTGCCGCCGTGACGGTCGCGCGGCGGTTCTCACGCCTGAGTGTGGCGGCCGTGGGCCTCCTGGCATTTAGCGGCGTGCTCAGCGGCATGGGCATGGTCGGCAGCCTCGCCGCGCTGTGGTCGAGCACCTACGGCTGGCTCTTGCTGTGCAAGGCGGCGCTGTTCGCGGCGATGATCGGCCTGGGAGCGGTCAACCGGCGGATGGTGCAACGTCAGTCAGACGCAACGGAACCAGCACGGACGGTGCGTCGCCTGTGGCGCAACGTGGCCTGGGAATGTGCGCTCGCCGTGGGTGTGCTGCTGGCGACGGAGGCTCTCGCCACGAGCGAGCCGCCGATGCCCCCGGCGATGGCGGCAGCCTGGCCTTGTCGCGCGGTTCCGCATCTCCCTTCATCTCCTCATCACGATTTTCCCTTCGTTCAAACTCCAACCTTCATCCAACCAACTCCTCAGACCCGACCATGAAAAAACTGCCTTCTCACCTCTACGGGTTTGCTTCCGGTTCCTGGCGCAAATTTGCCTTCGCCACCCTGTGCGGCAAAGCGTTGACGCTCTCGCTGCTCCACGCGCAAGAACCCCTGGCTTCCGGCGTCAAAGTGGAAGGAGCCTACGTGCGGGCGGTGCCGCCCAACGCCACTGCGACCGCCGCGTTCATGACGCTGGTCAACGACACCGGCCGACCCGTGCGCCTGGTCGGCGGCTCCGCGCCTTTCGCCGGCATGACGGGTCCCATGGTCACCACGCACGAGGAGCACGACGGCACCGTGGCGATGGGCATGAAGGACGTGCCCGCGTTGGAAGTGTCTGCGTGGTTTCCTTGCCAAAGCACATCCGACGTTCGGTGACCGCAAGAGTGAGGTCACGGTCATCGGCACGGCCCGCGACCGTGCCATCTTTCTCCGCGAACTGCGCTCGTGCCTTTGCACCGAACAAGAAGTTTCCGCGTGGCAACGACGCGGGGATGCCTGTGGCGTGCCGGACCCGCGGCCGAAGGAACTACGTCAAGTCGGAACCTGATCAACTGGCATCTGCGTGACGCGGAAATTACCGCGCCGCCTGTGGTCCTGTTGTGAAAAAACGTCCGGTCACGTTGCCACCGGGCAAGACGGAAGGCGATGCGCTGAGCAGAAGATTTTCACGTTCGGGGCACGCGTTTTGCTACATCGAGAAAGGACCCTACAACCACCAAAGCCCCACGCCTTCCAAGTCATGAGAAAGCCCGTTTGCCTGACCGCCGCTGCCTTGTTCGTTTTGCTGGGGGGCTCCCGGCCCGCCGCCGCTGAACTGATCCTGGACGGAACGTTCAGCACCCTGACCAACCAGACAGGAGGGACGACCCCGTACACGTATGGCCAGTGGGGCAACAACTCGAGTACCACTACCGGGAGCGTCATCGAAATCGCCAGTTGGAACACCGCCGGGTACAACTTCGTGTTCAACGGCGCGACGGCTGCCGCCGGGACCCAGGCGAACGGCGCGAATACCGGCCAACCCAACGAGGCCCCCGGCCAATACAACAATAGTGCCGGCTTCGGCACAACTTACCTCTTTGGTTCCGGCAACGGGACGGCCGGCACCGGCAACGGGGGGCTGAAGGATTTCACGACCAACCTGTTCACCGGTAACTTCGTCGCTTCGGACGCTGCTTTCCAAACTGGCGCCATCACCCAGACCGTCAACGGCTTGGTGGCTGGCAAGTCTTACGGACTGACCTTCTACTGGGGCGGCGCGCAGGAGCAGGGGGCCAGCTTCACCTCCGCCACGACCGAGAACTGGACGGTGGCTCTGGGCAACCAGAGCTTCGTCACGCCTACCGTCAGCATCGCCAACAAGGATTTTTCGGGCTGGATGAAGCAGACGTTCACCTACACGGCCACGGGCACTTCGGAAACGTTGTCGTTCCTGGCCGGCGGCACGCCGAATGGTCAGCCGCCCTTCGTTCTGCTTGGCGGCGTCTCGCTGCTCCAGGTCCCCGAGCCTTCCACCTGGGTGATCTTGCTCGGTTTAGGAGTGGGCGCCTGGTGCGTGCGTGCTGTCCGCCGTCGCCGTGCTTGCCAAGGCGACACTGGTCCGGCATGATCGGCGGCCGTCAGGCATCGGTTCACTCGTAAACTCGCATGGCATTCTTGACGGACGTTAGCCGCTTGGCGATCTGGCTGGTGTTGCTGACGGCGATCTTTGTTCCGCTGGAACAGTTGGCCGGGCTGCATCCCGGGAAGATCTGGCGCAAGCAGATCGGCGTTGACCTCGCCTGGTACTTCATCAACAGCCTGCTGCCCGCGGTGGTCCTGTCCGTGCCGCTCGCGCTGTTGTCCCGTCTGGTGCAGGGGATCAACCCGGCCGGGTTCTACGCGGCCGTCGCGGCGTGGCCGCTGTGGCTGCGGGTGGTTTTGACGCTTTTCGTCAGCGACATCGGTGCCTACTGGGGACACCGGGCGATGCACTTCCACCCACTGCTCCGCCGCTTCCATGCGCTGCACCACAGCGCCGAGGAGATGGACTGGTTGGTAAACACCCGCGCGCACCCCTTCGACACGATCTTCGTGCGCTTTGCGGGTCTGCTGCCCGTCTACCTGCTGGGCCTGGCGCAAACGACCGGACCCCGCATCGACCCGGTGGTGACGATCCTGACGATCTTCGGCACGATCTGGACCTTCTTCATCCACGCGAACACCCGCGTGCGCCTCGGTGCGCTGGAACAGGTGATCTCTTCGCCGGCCTTCCACCACTGGCACCACACGAAGGACGACCACCGCGACCACAACTTCGCGTTCGTTTTCCCGTTCATCGACCGGCTCTTCGGCACCGCGTGGCTGCCGAAATACTGGCCGTCGGCCTACGGCATCAACGGCCGCACGCCGGAGACGCTCACGGAGCAGCTCTTCGCGCCGCTGGAAGCCCGCCGTCCGTCCAGCAAGCCCGGGGTGCCGGCCGCCTGACGCCGCGGCGCGCGCGGTTTGGCTCCTTGACGTGGCCTGTTTGCCGGCCAAGACTTGGCCAGGTTCATAACCAAGGGGCAATGGAGTTTGCCTGTTCCCGCCAGGGCGGGAGAACCGCCTGTGATCTTGCGAGATGACCGTGCTGATGACTCCTACTGAGGTCAGGTTCCATACCCTTCAGATAGGCGTCTATGTTTTTCAGCATCCTCCTGGTCGCGCTCGGCGGCGCGTTGGGCAGCGTGGCCCGCTACCTTTGCTCGCTGGGATTGTCGCGCTGGCTCGGTGAGACGTTCCCGTGGGGCACGCTCTGCGTGAACGTCGTCGGCTCGTTCGTCATCGGTTTTTATTTCATCCTGACGGCTCCCAACGGCCGGCTCCTGGTCAGTTCCGACTGGCGGATTTTCGTGACCGTGGGGATCTGCGGTGGCTTCACAACCTTTTCCTCCTTCAGCCTGCAAACGCTCCTGCTCTTGCGCGACGGCGAACTCCTGCTCGCCGGCCTCAACGCCTTCGGGTCTTTCACCCTGTGCATGGCCGCCGTCTGGCTGGGCGTGCTCTGCGCGACCACCCTCAACTCCAAACTCTAACCTCCTCCAGCGGCGGATAACCTCCCGCTGCGTCTGCGCAGCGCGTCGTCAACGTTTGCTAGGGACGTGTCCCAAGATTGGATTGGCAATCTCCCGCGCACGAACGTCTTCGCCGAAAATCTAGGAACGCGTCGGAGGCCCGCCAGGATCAGTCTGCGGCGTACCTTACTGCATGCCGGTGATCTCGCCGTCCGCATCCACGTCGATGGCCAGCGCGCGGGACAACTTGGGCAGACCGGGCATGAGCATCATGGCCCCGCAGATCACGACCAGGAAGCCCGCGCCGGCCGAGAGCGACACGTCGCTGACGTGGAGCGTCCAGCCGGTGGGAGCGCCCGGACGCTTGGGGTCGTCCGTGAGCGAGTACTGGGTCTTGGCGATGCACACCGGCAGGCCGCCGAAGCCCCAGCGCGTGAAGCGGGCGAGGCTCTCTTTGGCGCGCGCGCTGAGTTCGACCTCGGCCGCGCCGTAGATTTGCCGTGCCACCTTGGCGATTTTCTCTTCGGCGGCATCGCCCGGCGCGTAGGTGGTGGTTAGGATCGGGCTCGGGTTCGTTTCGATGGCCTCGACGACCTTGCGGGCGAGTGCCTCGGCCCCCTCGCCGCCCTTGGCGTAGGCTTCCGAGAGCGCGAAGGCCGCGCCGCGGGCTTCGCAGAACATCCGCAGGATGTCGAGTTCACCGTCCGTGTCCTTGGGGAAGCGGTTGATGGCGACCACGGCGGGCAGACCGAAGCCGCGCACGATGCCGATGTGTTTTTCCAGGTTTGCAAAGCCGCGGACGAGGTCGCCCTCCCCCTGCTGTCGGACGCTTTGGACGGTGGTGACGAGCACCGCCGCGGCCGGCTCGATGCCCGCGAGCGGACGGACGAGGTCCATGTACTTCTCGAAGCCCAAGTCGGCGGCGAAGCCGGTTTCGTTGACCACAAAGTCGGCCAGGCGCAGGCCCATCTGCTGCGAGACGACGGAGCTGGTGCCGTGCGCGATGTTGGCGAACGGGCCGCCGTGCACCGTGGCCGGGGTGCCCTCGGTGGTCTGCACGAGGTTGGGCAACAGGGCTTCGGAGAGCAGGGCCATCATGGGGCCGACGGCGTGGAGGTCGCTGGCGTACACGGGGTTCCCCTGCCGGTTCTGGCCGATGACGATGCGGGCCAGGCGGGCGCGGAGGTCCTCGCGGCCAGAGGCGAGGGTGAGGATTGCCATGATCTCGCTCGCGGCGGTGATGAGGAAGCCGCTTGGACGGTTGCTGCCGTCGCGCGCGGGTTTGTCCGGGGCGGTCGCAGCGACGGTGATCCGGCGCAGGGCGCGGTCGTTCATGTCGAGCGTGCGCGGCCAGGTGACGCCGGCGGGGTCGAGGTCCAACTCGTTGCCGTGGAAGAGGTGCGCGTCGATGAGCGCGGCCAGGAGGTTGTGCGCGGAGGTAATCGCGTGGAAGTCGCCGTGGAAGTGCAGGTTGATCTTTTCCGCGGGCTCGACCTGCGACTGGCCGCCGCCGGCCGCGCCGCCCTTCATGCCGAAGACGGGTCCGAGCGAGGGCTCGCGGGAAGAGAGGATGGCCCGCCGGCCGATGCGTTCGAGTCCCTGGGTGAGGCCGATGGAGGTGACGGTCTTCCCCTCGCCCGAGACGGTGGGCGTGGTGGCCGTGACGAGGATGAGCTTGCCCCGGGCAGGGAAGCGCCGGTCGTCGAGGAGAGCCAGGCTGAGCTTGGCGCTGACCGGGCTGCGCTTTTCGTAGAGGGGCGGAGCGGCTTCGGCGGGGAGGCCGAGCTTGGCAGCGATGGCTTCGATGGGGAGGAGAGGGGTTTTCACGCGGGCGAGGTTCTTCGGAATAATCACGATGCCCGGACGGGTGGCGACGCGCAAAGCAATCCTCCCCGCCGGTCCGGCGCGAACAAGGAAGAACATATGGCCACTTCCTCCAAACCCCTCGCCCTCGTGACGGGCGCCTCCAACGGCATCGGCTTTGAACTCGCCAAACAGTTTGCCCGGAACGGTTTCGACCTACTGATCGTCTCCAACAGCGGGGCGATCCACCCCGCTGCCCGGGACATCGAGGCGCTCGGCGCGGAGGTCCAGGCCGTCGAGGCGAACCTGACGACCTTCGAGGGCGTGCACAAGGTTTACCACCAATTGCAGGCGGGCGGCCGACCCGTGGAAGCCGCCGCCTTCAACGCGGGCGTGGGGGTCGGCGGGCGCTTCGTCGGACCCGACGACGAGACCGATCTGCGCGAGGAACTCGACATGATCGAGCTGAACTGCGTCTCGACCGTGCATCTCGCCAAGCACGTCTTGCGTGACATGAAGACGCGAGGCCGCGGCAAGGTGCTCTTCACCGCGAGCGTCGCCAGCACGACGCCGACGCCCTACGAGGCGGTGTACGGCGCGACCAAGGCGTTCGTCATGTCCTTCGCCGAGTCGTTGCGCACCGAACTCAAGGACCACGGGATCACCGTCACGGCGCTCCAGCCGGGGCCGACGGACACAAACTTTTTCCACCGTGCGGGCATGGATGACACCAAGACCGGCGCGGAAGCCTCCAAGCAGAACAAACCCGAGGACGTGGCGCGCGAGGGTTTCGAGGCTCTGATGGCCGGCAAGGACAGCGTGGTGGGTTCCACGACGTTCATGACCAAGGTGCAGGGCGTGCTCAACGAAATCCTGCCCGAGGCGACCAAGGCCGACCATCACGCCAAGAAGTCCGAACCAGGCTCGGCCAATTCCTGAGCGCCGCCAACCCGATCTTATGTCCGGAACCGTCGCCGGCTTCCTCCTCCGCCGCCCCGAGTGGGGTGTCCAGCGGGTCTACGGCTACCGCGGCGACGGCATCAACGGCATCATGGGCACGCCGGGGGCCGCCGACGAGGTGCAGCAAGTGGCCGACGTGCTCGGTGCGGGCGTGGCCAAGGCGCTGCTGGGCAAGGCCGAGCAGGTCGGCGCGGCGTGGGACGAGGCGTTTGCCGCGCGCAAGCCCGTCGTGCTGGAGGCGCACACGGACTTCGAGGTGCCCAACAACCCGCCGCACGTCTCGTTCGACCAGGCGATGGGTTTTGCGACCTCGACGCCGCGCGACTCCGCGGCGGTGGCAATCATCAAAGGTGCCGTGGGCGATCTCGTGGAGCAGTTCCTCCCGCACAAGAAATGACGCCGGTCGGCAGGTTCGTTGTCGCATGCAGCCTCCTACTGGCCGGATGTGCCGAGACGCCCCGAGAGATCAGCGGCACCTTGGTCTAGGGTTCCGCCCGGGCTCCGGTCGCCGGTCAGCGGCTCGCCCTCGACCGTCCGCCCGGCGGCTACAGCGACGTTCCCCTGGCCATGGTCTTCTTCGGCGTGCCGCAGCAGACCCCCATCGCCACCGCTGTCACCGATGCATGGGGCCGCTTCCGGTTTGTCACCGGCAAGGATCAGCAGCGCCGTCTTTCCCCATCCACCTTGTAGCCACCCCGGCCTCCGCAGGCTTGCAGCCCTCGGACTATCGCGTCACGTCGCTTCAGGATAGCCAGCGTCCTGTCGCCGTCGCCCACGACGACCAAGCGTTCTACGACGCTGCCTACCACTGGCATCTTCGTCCCTGAGCCACCCGCCCCGGACCTGACGACGCGGCACGAACGTGTTCGCTGGAAAATCTAGGGACGCCTCGGAGAAGCATCCCTGTCGAACGGTTCAATCGCGGCCGGAAACCGTCCCGCCACTCTCCTCTCCCGGCAGGGTCTTCTCGTACCGGTCCCAGTGCGCGACGATCTCGTGGACGACCTCGCTGCCGACCCGATAGGCGGCTTCCACGCTGGGACCGAACGCGGAGTACAGGCCGCGGTTTTCCTGTTCGAGGTTTTCGGCGGCGCTCACACACCCGCCGGAGGTCGACCCGCCCGGCCCGCGCCAGCGCCGTGATCGATTGCAGGGTGCCGGTGTCTTCCATGGCGGTGGTGACGAACTCCCACGCGCCGTCCGTCCAGTATTTGACCCAGCGGTTGGCCCGACCGTCCATGCATAGCGCGCACGGCTGGTCTTCATGGCGTCGCTGTCGGGCAGCGGGGTGTCCCGGGTGAATCCATACGCCCAGTCGCGCAGGGGACCGTTGAGATGGTGCGCGACGCTGGTGCCCAGCATCGTCGGCGTGCGCGGCCGGGGATAGGGCGTCCAGGATTGCAAAGGCACGAAGGGGTCTTACCGTCCCTGGGCATCTCGCGGGCGTCGATCTCGTGGGCGAGGTCACCGTCCACGACCCACTCACCAGAGCTGGAACTCGCCCGGCACGTCGCCCGCGTCCGCAC
>CAXUIU010000032.1:0-2874 GCA_964250955.1 uncultured Chthoniobacterales bacterium
TGGCCGCACGGAGGGAGGTGTTTGGCTTGGCGCCGTATTAGGCGAATGCTATTCGGTTAGGCTCACCGTAGTTCGCGCTCCTCAATGATCTCGGGCACCACCTACGCAGCACAGTGGCAAGAGTACCGTCGCCGCCGCGTCCGCTTTCGCTTGGTGTTCCTCGCCACCGCGTTGTTCTGGTTGGATGGCTCCACTCTGTTCCCTGCGTTGTTTGCTTCCGAGCACTCGCAGCAGGCTGTTGGCCTGTTGTGCTGCTTGGCAGCCAGCGCTTTTGCCGTTCACCTTTATCACTGGCGCTGCCCCCGCTGTCAGGGCTGGTTCTTTCGTGCTTGGTTGGGGGCTCGTCCCTTCGCTCGGCACTGCGTGCATTGTGGGCTGCCCAAGTGGGCACTGAGCCCGGCCGAGGTCCAGAGCCTAACCACGCGCTCCAGCGAACGGCGGCGGGGCGTCCATCCTTTTTCGGCTCGCGCTTTCCGCCGCCGTCGCTGAGCTTGGCGGCGTCAGGCGATGCTCATCCTCTGACACATGAACGCGGCAACATCTTTTCCTTCCCCCACCCAGCGGCACTGGACGGCTTTGTTCTTCGCCGTGCTCGGGTCAGCCTGCGGGGTTTGCACCTTCTCCTGGCTGTTTGTGCGCCTCATCGGTTCATACTGGGGCTTCTACGACATCGGTTCCTCCGGTCCTGACGGGTTCGTGCTCGCGTACCTCTACGCTCCGGGTTCTCTGGTGGTGTTGTCTGTTGTCGTTCTCGCCGTTTGGCTTCTTTGCGGTTGGCGTGGGTGGGGAGCTTGGACCGCTCTGTTCCTTTGCTCGGTGGCGATGCTGGCGTTAGTCATCGGCGCGTTCTCCTGCCAGGTCTGGTTTGGCGCAGACCACTCTGCCGAAGTGCAGGTAGGCACCGGCGAGTTTCTGCGTGCCTTCTTCCGCGACCTGTTCACTTCGTAGCCGCACCGCCTAACCACGCGCTTCAGCGAACAGTCAGGGCGGTAGAGTCTTCTCTGTTCTTCCGCCCTTGTTTTCGCCCTGCCTGTCGCTGAGCTTGGAGGCGTCGGACCTATGCGATTCTCACCCGCTATCCTCTTGTTCGGCGCGTTGCTGACAGGGTGCACTTTGCTCCAGCCAGAGAAGGCACTCGTGCGCGGATCGGTTTAGTTGGTGTCTCAGGCCGACATCCACCAAGCCATCGCGGAGGCGCGCGCAGGCAACTCCGCTCTTTCTCAGGCACCGGTCAGCGAGGTGATCGTCGACAGCCGTTCTGTGTTGTCTATCGGCTTCAATCCCGACGACCTTCCCTACGTAATAGCCAGACGAGTAAATGGTCGCTGGTCGTGCATCTACATAGACCCAGCCGAGCGTGTCATTGTCGATTAGCCGCTAGAGGGTCTAACCACGCGCTCCAGCAACAGCGGCTGGCGGTATGTCCTTTTCCATCACCCTCCATGACTAAACCTCGCACCAACGTCTGCCCGCCGAGCCACGTTCACGCGGCCCGTTGGTTGGGAAGTCTGTTGGCCGGCCTCCTCTTCGCCGGAACGGTCGGCGCCGAACCCGCACCGCCCACGCGCGGCGAGGTGTTCCAGGAGGTCTGGCAGACGGTGCACGACAAATTCTACGATCCACACTTTAACGGCGTGGACTGGGACGACGCCCGCCAACGCTACGCGGCCCCTGCGGCGCAGGCCCGCACGGACGAGGAGTTTGCCGCGGTCGTCAATGCGATGCTCGCCGAGCTGCGCACCTCCCACACCCGCCTCTACACGGCCCGCGAACCCGAATACTACCAGCTTTGCGGCATCTTTTTGCCTTTCCTCCAGCGCCGGCTGCGGGCGTTCCTGCCTGGCGGCAAGCCCGACTACCCGGGGATCGGCATCGGCACGGACACGGTGGACGGCCGGGTGTTCATCCACCATGTCTTCGACGGTTTGCCGGCCGCACAGGCGGGGCTGCGCGCGGGCGACGAGATCATCGATATCGATGACGGACCTTTCCAGCCCGTCGCCTCCTTCGCCGACAAGGTGGGCCAAGCGATCCCCGTCCGCGTTCGCCGCGCCGCACAGGCGGAGCCGATCCTCGTGTCCGTCACCCCGCAACTGCTGGACCCGACCGAGATGTTCCTGGGAGCGATGAAGGCCAGCGTGGAGGTCACGGAAGTGGCGGGCGTGAAGGTCGGCTACGTCCACGTCTGGTCCTACGCGGGCGAGTCTTACCAGAGCCAGCTCGAAGAGGAACTCGACGGCCGCCTGCGGGAAGCCGACGCGCTGGTGCTCGACCTGCGCGACGGTTGGGGCGGGGCGAACCCGCGTTATCTCTGGCCCTTTTTCGCTCCGCCGCTCGCCATTGTCTACCACGGGCGGGATGGAGACAGTCAGGCACACCAGGAAGCGTGGACCAAGCCCGTGTGCCTGCTCGTCAACGAGGGCACGCGCAGCGGCAAGGAGCTTTTGACCTACTTTTTCGCCAAGACGGGCCGCGGCCCCGTCGTGGGCACGCGCACCGCCGGGGCTGTGATGGCCGGGCAACCCTTCGTGATGGGCGACGGCAGCCTGCTCCTGCTTGCCGTCATGGATGGCACCGTGGACGGAGTGCGCCTGGAGGGACGGGGAGTCGCGCCGACTGTCGAGGTGCCCTTCCGTCCCATGTACACCGGAGGAACGGACCCGCAGAAGGCACGGGCCATGGAGGTGATCGCCGGGAGGCTCTCCCAGTAGAGGGCGCTCGCCTGCCGTCCGACCGACGCGCCTCCCTCCAGAGTGACGAACATGCTGCGATTTTAGACGTCGCCGTCCGGCGCTCGACACCAGCGCAAGGTGTCTGAGCGTTCCCTTTGCCCATAGGCGACACGCTAAAACGGTCGCCGCTCACGTCCGGTTG
>CAXUIU010000032.1:2884-12218 GCA_964250955.1 uncultured Chthoniobacterales bacterium
CCCCGCCCGCGTCTTTATAGAGCTTTCGCGCCCTTTCTCCCTATGATCCGCTTCCGTCCGCTCTCGTCTCGCCTCCGGGCTGCCGCTGCCCTCGGTGCCCTGCTGCCCTGTCTGGCCCCAGCGCTGCATGCCCAGCAGACACGCACAACCACGACCACCCGGCGCACCACCACCCGCTCGCTCGAATCCACCGCCCAGACCGAGGTCGCCCGCCGCCAGAGCCTCGCCGCCAACGCCGACGACCTCCTCCGCCAGGGCGACGCCGCCATGCTGCGCGAGGACTACGAGGAAGCCGTGCGCCTGTACCGCACCGCCACCGATTCGCTCACCGACTCTCCCGCCACCGGCGACAAGCGCCGCGTGGCGATGCAGAAGTTCATCGAGGCCTCCCTCAAGCTGGCCGAACTGCGCATCGTCGAGGCCCGCTACCCCGACGCCGAGGCCGTCGCCAAGGTCGTGCTGCGCCCCGAGTATTCCCCCAACAACGAGGACGCCCTTGAACTCCTCCAGCACCTCGAAGATCCCGAGTATTACAACCAGACGATCACGCCCAAGCACGTCCAGAAGGTTCAGCGCGTGAAGGACCTCCTGCGCGCGGGCAACCAATACTACGATACCGGCCGCTACGACTTGTCCTTCAAGAAGTTCGAGGAAGTGCTGGCCCTCGATCCTTACAACGACGCCGCCCGCCGCGGTGAGGAGCGCATCGACCTGGCCAAGAGCAAGCACGCCGAGAACACCGGCTTCCCCGAGACCCGCGGCCGGCTGCTCGCGCAGGTCAACACCGGCTGGGAACTGCCCGTGCGCCGCAACACCGCCGACATCGACCCGCGCCGCAACGTCCAAAAGCTCAACGACTCCTCGGGCACCGTCGCCATCACGCGCAAGCTCCAGAGCATCGTCATCCCCAACATCGAGTTCCGCCAAACGACGCTCAACGACGCCGTGGAGTTCCTGCGCCAGGAAGCTCGCCGGCTCGACACCCAGAGCCCCGAGGAGGAGCGCGGGGTCAACATCTTTCTGAAGCTCGGCAGCGGCAGCCCGCGTTCGAGCGTCCCCGCGCCCACCGCGACCGAGGCGAGCATCCCCGGCCTGCCCACGGGCGCGGAGACCGCTCCGGCCACGCCCGCCGCGCTGCCGCTCGCCCCAAGCGCCACGGCCACCACGCGCATCTCGCTGACGCTCAGCCGCATCCCGCTGCTCGCCGCGCTCGACTACGTCGCCAAGGCGGCCAACCTCAAGATCAAGGTGGAGCCCTACGCGGTGTCCATCGTGCCGCTGACCGAGGACACGGGCGACCTCATCACCCTGGAGGTGCGCGTCCCGCCGAGCTTCATCGGCACCACCAACACCGGCGCGGGTGCGAGCAACGCCCTCAACGAGGCCGCGACGACCGCCGGCGCGGGCGGCGGCGGCACCGTGGACCGCACGGGCACCGGTTCCGGCCCGCTGACCACGCGCCTGGACGCCAAGACGTTTTTGGAGAGCAACGGGGTGACCTTCCCGCCCGGGGCGAGCGCCATCTATCTCGCCTCGACCAGCAAGCTCGTCGTGCGCAACACCCAGCAGAACATCGACCTCGTCCAGGTCCTCGTCGGCGAGGCCATCCAGGTGCCCAAGCAGGTCGAGATCGAGAGCAAGTTCATCGACATCAACCAGACCAACCTCAAGGAACTCGGCTTCGACTGGACTTTGGGCCAATTCAACCTGGGCAGCTCCAGCCAGAAGGTCTTCGCCGGCGGCGGCACGTCGGGCAACGGCCGGGTCTTCGGCGACGCGAACAACGCGTTCGGGTTCACTGATCCCAGCGGCGGCGTGATCGGCGGCAGCCCGGTGACGGCTGGCAACCGCTCGGGCACCTTCGGCATCTCGGCCAACGCGATTGACGCGCTGCTGCTCGGCACGACCGGCGGCATGGCGGCAGCCCCGGGTATCTTCTCGGTGGCCGGCGTCTTCACCGACCCGCAGTTCCAGGTGCTCGTACGCGCGCTCAACCAGCAAAAGGGCGTCGACCTGCTCAGCGCCCCGCGCGTGACGGCCAAGAGCGGCCAGAAGGCGACCATCGAGATCATCCGCGAGTTCATCTACCCGACGCAGTTCCAGCCGCCGCAGATCCCGCAGACCATCGGCGGCAGCGTGGGCGGCGCCCTTCTGACCGGCGGCCTCAGCGGCGGCGGTGCCCCTTCCTTCCCGGTGACCCCGACGACCCCGACGGCCTTTGAGAAGCGCAACACCGGCGTGACGCTGGAGGTCGATCCGGTCATCGGCCCGGACAACTTCACCATCGACTTGACGCTCCAGCCGCAGGTCGTGGACTTCGACGGGTTCATCAACTACGGCAGCCCGATCCAGACGACCTCGACCAATGCCCTGGGTATTGCTCAGACCAACGTGTTGACGCCCAACGTCATCAACCAGCCCATCTTCAGCGTGCGCAAGGTGTCCACGAGCGTGAGCATCTACGACGGCTCGACCGTCGTGCTCGGCGGCCTGGTGCGCGAGGACATCCAGAAGGTCAACGACAAGGTGCCCATCCTCGGCGACATGCCGGTGGTCGGGCGGCTCTTCCGCTCGAAGATCGATCAGAACATCAAGCGCAACCTGATCATTTTCGTGACGGCGCGCCTGATCGACCCGGCTGGCCAGCCTCTGCTGACGACGACCGAGGACGAGGAAGAAACGGCCACGCTCAGCGGCCCGGACACGTACGTCCAGCCGCCCGGGCCGATGCCCAATTACTATAAGAAGTAAGCGGCCGACCGTTCGTGGTACAGAAAGGCGTCTCCCGAACACGGAGGCGCTTTTTTGCATCCGGGATGCGGGATGCGAGATACAGAACAAACCACCCTGCCCCTCCCTGCCGCCTCTGCGATCCCGCATCCCGCATCCCGCATCCCTCTCCATGCTCACCATCGGCATCACCGGCGGCATCGGCTCCGGCAAATCGACCTTCACGCAGATCTTCGCCGCGGCGTTGGGTGCGGAAGCCTTCGATGCGGACGTGTGTGCGCGACGGCTATTGGCGGAAGACGCGGGGGTGGCCGCGGAAGTGCGCGTGACGTTCGGTGACGGCGTGTTCGGCGCGGACGGGCGACCGGAACGCTCGGCGTTGCGTGCCCTGGTTTTCGCCGACGACCCCGCGCCGCGCCGCGCCCTGGAAGCCATCCTGCACCCACGCGTGCGCGACGCCTGGCGCGGCTGGCTGTCCGAACAACGTACATCCGCCCTCGTCGAAATCCCGCTCTTGTACGAAACCGGCGCGGAGGTATACTTCGATCAAGTCGTCGTGGTCGGTTGCAGCTTGTCCACCCAGGTGGCGCGGCTGACCGGCCGGCGCGGCCTGCCCGAAGCCGTCGCGCGCCGCATCATCGACAGCCAGTGGGCACTCTCCGAAAAAATCCGCCGCTGCGACCACCTGATTTGGAACGACGGTTCCGAGGAAGGTCTGCGCGCGCAGACCGAGCGGTGTGCCCGCTACTTCCAAGAAGCCCTCGTTTGATCGTCCCTGTCTTTTGCCGGCCCGGTTCGCCCCGGCCCCAGCCATGAGTTTGCCCACGTCCCTTTCTCCTGCCGCCGAAGAGGCGCCTGCCGCGATGCCCGCCGCGCCCGCGCCGCCCGCGTCCCTCAACGTCAACGACCTCCAGGCCGCTCCTCTGGCCGAACTCGCTGCCCTCGCCGCCACGTTCGGCGTGCGGAACGATCCGCCGCGCCCGCGTCACCCGCTCGTGTGCGAGATTGTCCGGGCGGCCCTCGCGCGGGGGATTCCCGCCGAGGCCGAAGGGATTCTGGAAATGGGCAACGATCCGTTCGGATTCCTGCGCTGGCCCTCGTGCAACTTCCAGAACTGCCCCGAAGATCTCTACGTGCCGGCGGCGCTGGTGCGCCAGCATGGGCTCGCGGCGGGCCACCGGCTGCGCGGGACGCTGCGCGCTGGTCGGGATAAGGAAAAGTACATGGCCCTCGACCGCGTGACGGCCGTGGAGGGCATCCCCATCGAACGCTGGACCGCGCCGAAGGGCTTCGATGCGCTGACCCCGATGTTCCCGCAGGAGCGCATCATCCTGGAAAGTCCCGCGTTCTGCCCGCCGACGGTGCGCGCCGTGGACCTCGTGGCGACGCTCGGGCGTGGCCAGCGCGGGTTGATCCTGGCCCCGCCGCGTTCGGGCAAGACGATTTTGCTCAAACACATCGCCAAGGCGATCCGCACGGCGCACCCGGAGATGCACCTCATCCTGCTGCTCGTGGACGAACGCCCGGAGGAGGTGACAGACTTCCGCACGGAACTGGACGCAGAAATCTACAGTTCGACCTTCGACGAACCCGCCGCGCGCCACGTCGCCGTGGCCGAGTTGGTCGGCGAGCGCGCCAAGCGTCTGGTGGAACTGGGCGGGCACGTCGTCATCCTGCTCGACTCCATCACGCGGCTCTCGCGCGGCTACAACAACCTCACGGGCGGCAAGGGCCGGCTCATGAGCGGCGGCCTGGACACGAAGGCGCTGATCAAGCCGAAGCATTTCTTTGCCTCCGCGCGCAACACCGAGGAAGGCGGCAGCCTGACAATCCTCGCCACGGCGCTGGTGGACACCGGCAGCCGGGCGGACGAGGTGATTTTTGAGGAGTTCAAGGGCACGGGCAACATGGAACTCCACCTCGACCGCGAGCTGGTGGAAAAACGCGTCTACCCCGCCCTGCACATCCTCAAAAGCGGCACGCGCCGGGAGGAACTTCTCTTCCACCCCGACGAGATGGCGCGCGTGCAGATTTTGCGCAAGCAGTTGGCGCAACTCCCGCCGCTCGAAGGCATGGAGGTGCTCCTGCAAAACCTTCACGCCACCAAGAGCAACATGGAACTGCTGCTCATGGGGGTACGTTCGTGAGCCAAATGGTAGAAGGCAACCGTTGCGACGCATCAAGCGTCGCGCGCATGAATCTTGCCAGCGTCATTTGTCCCTTCCTCACCAGACGAGTCTTTCTGAAGCTCGGCTCCAACCTGGGGAGCTAGCTCCATCAGAAATCCGACCTTCGACCGGATGGAGGCCAAGGAATCTGCCGTGGTCCTGGGTTATGGGAAGTTCAGCATCTCCTTCTGTGCGTACGGCACGCACCGCCGGAACTCCTCGACAGTCAGTTCCAGCAGCTGATCGATGAGCCACAATAGATCCGAGGGGAGCAGCACCGCCACCACCGATCTTTTGTCTACCGCTCCCTCGAAGGCCAGCCGCAACAGCGGCCACAGCCTGCCTTCTCGCTCTTTCCACGACGCGTCGGTGCAATGTTGAAACCCGGGTTCTGTCGGAGCGCGAGCATTCCCTCCCCGTCCTCGGAACCCTCCGTCTTGGCTCTGACCGCCCCGGCTGACCTTCTGAAACGCTCCGTGACGGCGGGGTCATCACGCAGGTGCCGGAAGTTCTTTTCAATTTCGGTACGCAGGGCATCGGTGAGTGCCGGCGAGGCGTCGAGCACTCGGGCGAGCACGTTTTTGACGAAACCGGGCTCTCCGGGCCGCGCCTGGGCCGCGTCGGCCGTCAGGCACGCGGGGTTGACCTCCCTGCCGTCGCGCAGCTTGCTCACCCATAGTTCAACCAGCAGAGACTCCAGCCGCGGCGCTTTGGGATCGATTTGCAGCAACGCTCGGAAGGCGTAGGCAGGTACGAGTTCCTGCGCCGCCTTCGACTGTCAATGCCGCACGTCGTCCTCGCCGCGCGCGTAGCCGACCGCAGCACGCACGACCGGATCACGCACCGCCTCGGGCACGGCAGGGTCCAACACCAGAGTCAGGACACTCTCGGTGCGCCGCTTGAACTCCGCTGGGTGCGCGAGGTCAATCAACGTCATCAAAGCGTCGAGCGCGCGCTGCTGCGCGGGGGCCAGCGCCTCCGGCAGCATGGCCAGGGCGGGCGCCAACTCTCCAAAGACCATGGCCATGCCGGCGACGACCGCTGACCGGCGGGGCGTGGACAACAGGGCAACGTACAAGTCTTCCGGCTGATCTTCGCCTCGCATCCGGGTCGCCAGGAAACGGCCTCGCAGGAGGGCGTCTGGCACCGAGGCGCGCAAACGCTCGTCGGACGAGTGTGCGACGAGTTCCAAAGCTCTCAGCCATCCTGCCCCGCCTCCCCCGCGATGGCGGGGTCTCCTTGGTCGCCAGTCCGGCGAAGAACGGCCCTTCCAGGGCAGGGATGCAGCCATCCCGTTGCACGTTGCCGAGGATTTCGGCGGTGTCGGAGGATTCTGCCATGCGGTCAGCTCAGACCGTGCAGTTCGCAGGAATTGTCATGCGCAACAAAGCCATCTCAGAAAAACCCAAAGATGGGAAGCATCCAGTGCGGTTTTTTCCATGTTGGATCACCGGCTCTCCGCGCACCGCCCTGATTTCCAATCTCCGTCCCCTCCCACAGGGGTTGAATTTCCCGGCTGGGTCGTCCACTGTAAACTACTCACCCGCCAAGCCCGCGCGCCGGGCCGCCCGGACTGTTTTCCTGTTTTCTCTCCCGCCGCCTTGATCGCCACCACCGAACAACTCACCGCCTTCCTGCCCTCTCTCGCCGGCGCGGACCGCGTCGCCCTCGACACCGAGGCCGATTCCCTCCACGTCTACCGCGAAAAACTCTGCCTTATCCAGGTCAGCCTCCCCAGCGATGAGCACGCCCTCCTCGATCCGCTCGCCGCCTTCTCCCTGGAACCGTTCTACGCGGCGCTCAAAGGCAAAACCATCATCCTCCACGGTGCGGACTATGACCTGCGCCTGCTGCGGCGCGCGGGCGGGTTCGTGGCGGACGCGATCTTTGACACGATGCTCGCCGCCCGGCTCATCGGACGGCGGGAGTTTTCCTACGCTGCCCTGGTGAAGGCGGAGTTCGACCTGGAACTCACCAAGGGCTCGCAAAAAGCCAATTGGGCCCGCCGTCCCTTGACGCCGACCATGGCCGAGTACGCGCAGAACGACACACGCTACCTGTTGACGGTCGCCGACCGGCTGGAAGGCACGCTGCACCAGCTCGGCCGCTGGACGTGGTTCGAGCAGTCTTGCGCTCGCGCCCTAGCCCAGGCCGCCGTCGAACGCGAACGCGACGCCGAGGACGCCTGGCGCATCAACGGCAGCGGCGTCCTGCGCGGTCGAGCCGCCGCTACCCTGCGCGAACTCTGGCACTGGCGCGAGGGTGAGGCGAGCACGGTGGACCGGCCGACCTTCCACATCCTGCGCAACGAGGACCTGCTCTCCGCTGCTCGTGGCTTCACCGCCGGGGAAAAACCTCACTTCGAGCACCTGCGTGGCAGCCGCCGGACCCGCTTCTACGAAGCCGCCGACCGCGCCGCCGCCCTGCCCGAGAGCGAGTGGCCGGTGTGGGTGAAACGCTTCCAGAACCGCTGGACCGCCGAGGAGGAAAAACGCGCCGAAGCCCTCAAAAAAGAGCGCGACCGCGTCGCCGCCGACCTCGACCTGGACCCGTCGATCATTGCCCCGCGTGCCACGCTCGAGGCCATCGCCGCCCGCCCCCAGGCCGCCGACGAACTCCTCATGCCCTGGCAGCGTGAACTCCTCGGGCTGCCGGCCGAAGCGCCCGCTTCCGCCGCCCGTTCCTGATTCTCCCTCTTCGGAGTTTCGTCGAAAAACGTCGGCGGCGCGCAACCCGGCGGCGCCTAGAGGGTTTCTTCCCACAGAAACTAACCGCTCGACTGATCCCATGAAAAACACGTTTTCCCGTACCCTGCTCCTGCTCGCCGCCGGCGCGGTCCTGCCCATCGTCGGAGCCTTCGCCCAGTCGCCGGCCGCTCCGGCGAGCACGCCGTCGGTCTCCGTGCCGGCTGCCGACGCCACCTCTACCGAGACCACCACAACCGCTGAGGGCAAGCACGGCGGCAAGCTGCGCGCGCGCCTCGCCACCCTGACCCCCGAGGAACGCCAGAAGCTCATGGCTGCCCGCCGCCAGGCCAAGGAAGACCCGGCGGTCAAGGCCGCCGAAGCAACGCGCGGAACCGACAGGAAGGGCTACCACAAGGCGATGAAGGAAGCGATGCTGCGCGCCGATCCGTCCGTGGGTCCGATCCTCGAAAAGATGCGCGAGGAGCGTCCCGGCAAGAAGAACGCTTGAGCCACGGCTGGCTTCTTGGGGTGGTCGCCGACCGGACCGTCCGGCGAGCATCGCTCGTGCGATGGGATGGAGGACAGATCATACAATCCATCCTCTCACCCATGAAGCCCACCATCCGTCTCACCCTCCGTGCCGTGCTCGCGGCCGTCCTCGCCACGACCGCCACCCTCCGCGCGCAGGACCCTGCCTCCCTCGCCCTGCCCGAGCGTCGCGCGCTCAAGGAGTACCAGGAGACCAAGCTGCCGGCCTTGCAGAAGGCGATCAACGACGCTGCCAAGTTCGACGTGCCGATGGAGATCAAGTGGGGCGCCATCGCCAAGAAGGGAGAGGGCGACCGGTACCTGGAGGACGATTATTTCACGAACGTCTTCTTCGTGCCGCTGGCCGGTGCGTTCAAGCAGATCACCAGCGACAGCATGGGCGCGGAATCCCTCAAGACCAAGCTCAAGAAGGTGGTCATCACGTACGACGAATCCACCGCGCCGGCCAGCAACTACCCCAACGGCGTCAGCTTTGAAAACGGCACGCTGACAATCAACTTCGCGCCTTTCACCAACTCGGGCGACCTCGAACCGCGCACCAAGGCCATCGCCGCCGGGTTGGAGTCGAAGCTGTAAAGGCGGCCAAGCCGCCGTTGCGGCGTGCGCTTTGCGCACGCTGCGGGTTGCGAGGTGGCTAGCGCCACGTTGCGGTGTGTCCTGCGGGCACGTTGCCGGAAGGCAGGCAGCGAAGATTTCCTTTCTACCAACGTCGCCGCAGGCGACACAGCAACGCCGCTCCGCAGCACCGCAACCGCAACGGCGCTTCCAGCGCCACCGCAACGCAGCCTCGGGGGCTGCATTCTCCTCACTGCGCCGGCGGCGCGATAGGCTGCTCGCTCGACGAACTTGCCGGAGCGGATTCTCCTGCCGTTACCGGCGCGGGCGCGGCGGCGGGGTTGACCGTTGTCGTCGTCGTGTTGGACGGCGCGGGCATATTGCTCGACGGCAGCGCGGTTGGGTCCGAGGTGAGCGGGCCGCTGCGCGGCTGCGGTGTCGGGCGGATGTTACTCGGAGTTACGCCTGTGCTGCTGGAGTTCGTTACAGTGCTGTTCGGCGGCAGGCCCACGGCGGTTTCGGCTTCCCGGCGGCGCGCGTAGTCGTGCCATGGCCCGTTCGGTTCCGAGGTGTTGTAGAGCTCGCGGCGGTTGGCGGCGGTTTCGCAGGCATTCATGGCCAACGCCGTCGCCAGCAACACCAAGG
>CAXUIU010000032.1:12228-18863 GCA_964250955.1 uncultured Chthoniobacterales bacterium
CCAAGGGACGGAGCACGGCAAGAAATTTCACGCGGTTCAACCCACCAGACTGGCTCCTCGTTGTCAACGTTTGCACCACGCCCGTGTGCGGAAAAGTTGAGCTTTGGACTGCCCGCGTCTATGCTGCACGGCTTTCCGTGGCGGGGCCGGGCTGTTTTCGTCGTTTCCCGACTAGGTGTGCCCTCTTCTTAGACCCTCGATGAAAAACTTCTTTCAGACTCTCTTCGCCAGCCTCCTGGCCCTCGTGATTTTCGCGGTACTCATCACCCTGGTGGGCATCGGGGTCGTGGTGGGCTTCGTCAAGCTTGCCGCCAAACCCGAACCCAAGATCGACCAAGGTTCCTTCCTGGTCGTGGACCTCTCGGTCAACCTGACCGACGCACCGGTGTCCTTCGATAATTCCAAGGCCTTCGCGCAGCTGCTCGGCCGCGACAGCACGACGACGGTGTCCCTGCGCGCGCTCCTGAACGCCATCCACGAGGCGGCGGACGACAGCCGCATCGGCGGCATCTTCCTGCACGGCTCGTTCACGCCGGCGGACTATGGGGCGGGTTTCGCCGCGATCAAGGAGGTGCGCGAGGCGCTGGCCGACTTCCGCGACAAGTCGAAGAAGCCCGTGATCGCTTACCTCATCGGCGCGGACACCCGCGACTACTACCTGACCTCCGTGGCGAGCACGATCTACCTCAACCCTTACGGCGAGGTGGACCTGCCGGGGATGGCGACGACGCCGACGTTCTTCAAGGGTGCGCTCGATAAGTACGGCATCGGGGTCCAGGTCGTGCGCCACGGCAAGTACAAGAGCGCTGTCGAGCCCTTCCTCACCGACAAGATGAGCCCCGAGAACCGCGAGCAGACCCAGAAGCTGCTCGATGACATGTGGGGGCAATTTGTCGCCGACGTGAGTGCGTCGCGCCACCAGACCCCGGAGGCGCTCCAGGGCCTCGTGGACAGCAAGGGTATCTTGCTCGCCGACGACGCCAAGGCCGCCGGGCTGATCGACGAGATCGCTTACCTGCCCGACGTGATTGATGGGCTACGCGCCAAGGCCGGCACGGACGACAAGACGCATACTTTCCGCCAGGTAGACCTGCCCACCTACGTCAAGAAACAGGTCGGCAAGGCCGAGAACGCCGACGATACCGCGACGGCCACAGCGGCGGCTCTGGCCGACAAGTCGCCGCGGCTGGCGATTGTCTACGCCGAGGGCGAGATCGTGGACGGCGACAGCGATAAGGTCGGCACGGTGTCCGGCGACCGCTACGCGCGCATCCTGCGCAAGCTGCGGCAGGACCCGAACGTCAAGGCCATCCTCTTGCGCGTCAACAGCCCCGGCGGCAGCGGACTGGCGAGCGAGGTCATCCAGCACGAATTGTCCCTCGCCAAGGCCGCCGGCAAGCCGGTGGTCGTGAGCATGGGCACGGTCGCGGCGTCGGGCGGGTACTGGATCAGCACGGCGGCCGACCGGGTGTTCGCGGAGCCGAACACGATCACGGGCAGCATCGGTGTGTTCGGGCTCCTGCCCAACTTCAAGGGAATCGCCAACGATCACGGGATCACGTTCGACGAAGTCAAGACGGCCAAGTACGCAGCGATCAACACGTCGTCGCGTCCCAAGTCGCCGGAGGAGTTCGCGTTGTTGCAGGGGCTGGTGGAAGATTTCTACAAGCGGTTCGTGGACCGCGTGGCCGCCGGGCGCAACCTGCCGGCCGAGAAGGTGGACGAGATCGGCCAAGGTCGGGTGTGGTCGGGCACGGAGGCGGTCAAGCTCGGACTGGTGGACGCGACGGGCGGGCTCAACGACGCGATCAACTTCGCACGCGAGAAGGGTGGACTGCCGACGGACGCGAAGGTCGTGGAGTTCCCGGTGCCGCGGGATATCACGGAGCAACTCGCCGCGGCGCTCTCGGGCGACACGCAGCCGGAAACGCGCGCCGGGGGCGTCGGTGTGGACGTGCTGCAAGCGTTGGGCGTCGGGCCGCGCGCGGGGGCGCTGGGACGAGGGCTGGAGGACGTGCGCGCGGATTTGAGCACGCTCAACGACCTGAGCGAGCGGCCGGCGGCGGGCGCGTACGCGCGGATGCCGTTCGATCTGCGGCTGCGGTGATGGATTGCCACCCCGGTCGGTTTGCGTTCGCGCCGATCCGGGATGAACCTGAGCCATGACGATTTCCCGCTCCTTCGCCCTGCTCTCGTTCTCCGCTGCCCTGCTGGTCTGCACGCCGGGTGCCGTGCGCGCCGCCGACGATTTTTCCGAAGCGGACAAGGAATTTGTCGCCAAGGTTTCCCAGGGCGGTATGTACGAGGTGGAACTCGCCAAGGTCGCTGAGACCAAAGCCACCACCCAGGACCTCAAGGATCAAGCCAACACGGAGGCGCACGACCATCAACTCGTCGGCGCCAAGCTCAAGGGTATCTTGGAGAAAAATGGGATGAAGTTCCCGACCGCGCTGAACGCGGAGTTCCAGGCGCGGCTCGACAAGATGAGCGCGCTGTCCACCGACCAGTTCGACGCGGCTTACGTCGAGGACATGAAGAAAATCCACGACGCGGACGGCGCCGCCTTCGCCAAGGAAGCCAAGGAGGGCACGGACGCCGACCTGAAGGAGTTCGCGGCGGAAACCCACCGCATCGTCGAACGCCACCTCGGCGAGTTGGACGCCAAGGTCAAGTGAGGGTCACTCCCCGATGATCTTGACCAGGGCGCGTTTGTCGCGCTTACCGTCGAGTTCGTAGTAGAAAATCTGCTCCCACGGTCCGAGGTCGAGCTTGCCGGCGGTGATCGCCACGACGACCTCGCGGCCCATGATCGTGCGTTTGAGGTGCGCGTCGGCGTTGTCCTCGCTCCCGTTGTGTTCGTACTGGTTGTAGGGCTTCTCGGGCGCAAGCTTCTCGAGCCAACGCTCCCAGTCGCGGTGCAGGCCGGCCTCGTCGTCGTTGATGAACACACTCGCGGTGATGTGCATCGCGTTGACGAGCACGAGGCCCTCGCGCACACCGCTCTCGGTCAAGGCGCTCCCGACGCGGTCGGTGATGTTGAAGAGTTGGCGACGCTTGGCGGCGTGGAACCAGAGTTCTTGGCGATGGGATTTCATCGGGTTATTGGTACACGCGGAACACGGTGACCTTCCAACCAGGGCCGGAGCCAACGCCGTGCGCCGCCGCGAAGTTGCCTTGGTTCAAGGCGAAGGAAACCTGTGACAAACTGTTGAAGTAAAGCAGCGGCTTGCCCACGGGCACGTCGCCGAAGCTATTGGCGTAACGCATCGTTCCCTCGAAAACGGTTGTCCCCTGCTCGCCCTCCCAGACCTTGGCCTCCGCGCGCGACTTCAGATACGCTTCGCCGAGTTGGATGATCTTCACCCGGAACAACTGTCCCGGCTCTGGAGCAGAACCATCCTGCGAGAAGATTTTCCGGTCGATGTTCGTCCACACGTTGCCATACTGCGGATCAAGCACGGGAATACTCCCTTCGATGGTTGGCCCCTGGTCGTTGATGGCCCTTGCCCGCTCGTAGGGGATCGTCACGAGCTTCGCCGCGTCCAACTCCGGCCCGACCTGTTCGAAGGTAATCACGCCCGCCGCCAGCCGCGCACCGGTGTACGCGTACACGTCGCGGCCGTGAAAGGTGTAACTTTCCTCCGAGCCGGGCCGGCGGTTGACCTTCTCGTCGATCTCGCGCACGGCGTCGATACCCAGGTTTTCGGCAATGAGGGTGAGCGTGCCGTTGTCTGGCGTGACGAAATACTGGCCACTCTTCGCGCGAGCGACGACCGACTTACGCGCTGTCCCTACGCCCGGGTCCACCACGGAGACGAACACCGTACCCGCCGGCCAGTACGGCGCGGTTTGCCACAGCCGGTATGCGCCCTCCCAGACGTTGAAGGTGGGGATCTCGTGCGTGAGGTCGTAGACCTTGAGTTCCGGCTCCACGCCGACGGCCACGCCCTTCATCGCGGCTACCGCGCCATCCTTCATGCCGAAGTCACTCTGCAACACCAGCGGCGACCGGGCACACAACGCACCAGTGGAGACCTGCAGGAAAAATAGTAGGTAGAGAAATCCATTACACGCCCGTACTCGCTGCTCGCCTTTTTTCTGTTCCATGCCGATGTTTTGTCATTTATGCGCTTCATCGACAAGGTCCATAAAGCTTTCACCCCAGAGGGAATCCTCAGCGCGCGGCGCGGGGTCTCGCGCTTCCTGCACCCGCAGCCGGTGGCGAAGTTCCTCCAACACGTTCCCGCCGGTATGATGAGCGAACTCCACGCCCAGCACGCGGACCTGATGCAGCCCGGTCAGAACTGGATCAAGTACACCGACGCCCCGCGCTGGCTCAAACTCAATATCCGCCGCGCCCAGGACATCGGCCTTGACCGCGACCGGCGCCACCTGCGGGTTCTCGACCTCGGCAGCGGCGGGGGGTACTTCCTGTTTGTCTGCCGCCAGTTGGGCCACGAGGGGATCGGCCTCGACGTGCCCGAGCCGACGCTGTACGGCGAGATGTTCGCGCGCTTCGGGCTGCGGCGCGTCGTCAAGCCCGTCACGGCACAGCAGCCGTTGCCGGAGGAACTCCTCGCCGACGGGAAGTTCGACCTCGTGACGGCGTTTTCCATCGAGTTCAACAAGCACGCACCTTGGGGCTTGTGGACCGCGGCAGATTGGGACTTCCTGCTCGGCGACCTGCGCGACCGCTTCGTCAAACCCGGCGGACGCGTGTACCTCGACCTCAACCCCAACTACCCCGGCGAGAACCCGTACATGACGCCCGACATCGCCGAGGTCTTCCGGCGGCACGGGGCGAGCGTTGACCGGCGCTCGAAGCTGACGTTCGATCCCATCCGGTAGCGGGCTACTGCGCCAGATCGTTGGCGACGTTGTTCACGTCGAAGCCGACGGGTAGCGAAACCTTCGGCACGCCTTTGAGCGTGAGGTTGAACAGGAAGCCGTAATCATTGACCCCATTGTTGTTGCGCACGGTCAAGCCCACCGACGCCACGAAGCTCGTCAGGTCGCGGTAGAGTGTGTAGCTCTGCGCTTCCAGCAGGCGGCTGGAAAATTCGTACCGCTCCGAGAAGCCTGCCGACCAGTTGTCATCGAGGCGGTAGTACACGTTAAAGCGCAACAGGCTGCTGTTGACAAAGAATGGGTTGTTGTCCAGGTAGCGGTGGGAGAGGACGATGTTGAGGTTGGAAGTCGGCATCACCGACAGGCTCGAATCGATTTCCGTGAACCCGCGCTTGCCGTTGAAGATGGGCAACTGCGAGTCCACCGTCGCGTTGACCCACGGCAGCGGCCGGAACGTCACCTGGTTGAACACGTTGCTCACCCGCGTCGGATAGGACGGGTCGTACGCGTTGACCTGGAAGAACGTGTCCACCTCCAGCCAGTTGAAGGTCAGGGCGTCGCGCTTGGTCTGGAAGCGGTTGCGCACGCCGATGCGCACGTCGGTGGCCTCGTTGATGGAGTCCACCATGTTGTACTGCGGGAAGGTCAGCGGCAGAAGCTGCGTCGTCGGCAGCCGGCGGTCGAACTGGAGCAGTTCGCGCGAGCCGATCCCGAAGTCCTCGACCTCCGAAAAATTGACGTAGGGTTGGATGACGTGCTGAAGCTGGTCCAGACCGAGCAGGCGGCTTTCCACGTCCTTGTAGACCCGCGAGAGCTTGAAGGACGCCTCGACGCCCGCGTCCACCACGGGCCGGAAGATGTCGCCGCGCACCTGGAAGTTGTTGAT
This sequence comes from uncultured Chthoniobacterales bacterium, assembly GCA_964250955.1. Classification (GTDB taxonomy): domain Bacteria; phylum Verrucomicrobiota; class Verrucomicrobiia; order Chthoniobacterales; family SZAS-18; genus CAHJWO01. Next base: position 17,963 of record CAXUIU010000032.1, read on the forward strand.
CTCCTGCTGGAGGCTGGCGCGCGCCTGGAGGTCGGCGGCGGTAGCGTTGGTCGTGTCCAGCCCCAGGAGCGAGCGTAGCGGCGCGTCGTCTTCCAGGCCCTGGACGCTGGCCGCCTGGTCGTTACCCGGCGCGGAGTTGCCGTAGTACGTGGCGCGCAGGCCCACACGCGGCACGACGCTCAACCAGCCGAAGAACGTGTGCGCGTAGTTGAACTCGTGGTACGTGTCGAGCCGGAACGTGCTGTACTCGGGCAAGGGGCTGGCGCTGTCGAAGGCCCGGCGCAAAAACCCGGCCGAACTCGTCGTCGTGTAGTACAGCCCCGTACCGTTGCCCAGCGGCAGGTGCGGGAATTCCAGCGTCACCTCGGGCAGCCGCTCGGTGGCGTCGAAGAAGTCGTTGAACTGCGCACGCCCGACCAGGGAGGCCACGAAGGTCGGCTGATGGTAGGTCACCTGCGCGACGTTGTCGGGGTTCGGGTCGCGGGTGAACTCGCCCTCGTAGAAGTCCTGGAGCAGATAGCGGTCGCTGAGCTTGTCGGCGTCCACCTTGACGTAGAGGTCATCGCTGATCGTCTCCGTGCCCTTGAGCGCGAAGCGGTAGCGGTTCACGTCGATGGGCAGACGGTCGAGCGAGGTGCGGTTGAGGTCGGGATGGTCGTCGTGCGTGTAGTAGCTCAGGAACTGGATGCCGTCCTGCCGGCGGATCGAGCGCGAGAGCGCCTCGCCGGTGAGCGCGTACTCGTCGCCGTTGGCGAAGGGGTTGTCGGTGCGGTTGGAGTCGGAGGTGGCGGCGTTGTTGTGCGGGGGGGCGCCGCCGGGGCCGGTGCTGACGGCAGCGGCCACGGAGGGATCGTCGTCGCTGGCGTAGGGGGCCGCGCCGGTGAGCGGGACGGGGGTAGGA
>CAXUIU010000033.1:0-18179 GCA_964250955.1 uncultured Chthoniobacterales bacterium
CGTCGTTGGTGGCAGGTTGGCTGCCGGCGTTGCGGGCGGGGCAGGTCGGGATTGCGGCTTCGATTCGGTCGGAATGAATATGAGAAACGTGTTCAAGATCTTGGCGTGTGTGGCGGCGCTTTTTGCACCGCTTGGCTTGCAGGCGCAGGAAACCCCCGCCCCGCCCCCTGATTGGGCCGCGGCGCTGCCGGGCTGGACGTACCGGTTTCCGGCCGATCACCTGGTGCATCCCGACTACAAAACAGAGTGGTGGTACTTCACCGGGAACCTGCGTGATGACCAAGGCCGGGCGTACGGCTACGAGTTGACGTTCTTCCGGCAGGGAACGATCCCGCCGGCACGTCTGGCGGCGCTCTTTGCGGGCGGCGCGGAGCACTCGCGCTTCGTGCAGAGCGACTTCAAATTCGCGCACTTCGCGGTGACCGACGTGGCAGGCAAGAAGTTTCACTTCACCCAACGCATGACGCGCGGCGCGTTCGGCGAAGCCGGTTTCGGGACCGTCGCCAACGAACCGCTCGCCTACCTGGAAGACTGGCGGCTCACCCCGCAGGCGGACGGAACGTGGCGGGTCTCGGCGCGGGCTGACGCACCGACGCCGATGACCATCGATCTCGTCCTCCGGCCGGAGAAAGACCCGGTGGCCCACGGCGCGGAGGGCGTCAGCCAGAAGGCGGCCGGGCTGGGCAACGCGTCGCATTATTATTCGTTCACGCGTCTGGCGACAACCGGTACGCTGGCGCTCGGGGAAGGCGCGCGGCCGGCGGGCGTGACCGGCGCGAGTTGGTTTGACCACGAATGGGCCAGCAACCAGCTTGCTGCCGACCAGGTGGGCTGGGACTGGTTTTGCTTTCAGTTCGACGACAAGACCGAGCTGATGCTCTACGCCATGCGTCGGCGCGACGGCAGCGTCGACCCGGTGTCGGCGGGGACGTTCGTCGACGCGCAGGGGCAGACGACCCACCTCACCCGCGGCGACTTCCGCCTCGATCCGACGCGGACATGGCAAAGCAAGCAGACGCAGGCGACCTACCCGCTCGCGTGGCGGGTCCAAATCCCGCGGCTGGAACTGGAGTTCACCTCGACGCCCGCGCTCGACGACCAGGAACTCGTCCTGCCACCGATCAGCTACTGGGAAGGCGCGACCCGGGCGCAGGGGCAACGCGCGGGCCAGACCGTCACAGGCAGCGGCTACATGGAACTGACCGGCTACGCGGGTCCTCTCAAGGGACTGCAAAAGCCCGACGCCTCCGAGGACAATTTGCGTCTTCCGCCACGGTGAAGCATCTTCCCCTTGCCATGAAAAAATTCCTCTCGCCGCTGCTCGCCCTCGTTGCCTGCGTCGCGTTTGCGACCGTTGCCCATGCTGGGCTCGAACCCGGGGCGAACGTCCTGCCCTACGAAATCCACAACACCTCGTCCGGCGAACAGTATTGCCAGATGTGCGCTTACAGCAGCCGCCCCGCCACCGTGGCAATCTACGGCAATCTGCACGACGAGGCGTTCTGGGCCGACGCCGTCAAACTCCAGACCGTGCAGAACGCGCACAAGAACTTCGGCTTCTTCGCGCAGGTGCTCGATTCGACGGACTCCGCCGCGATCCAGGCCGAGGCCAAGAAGCACGGGGTCATGTTCCCGGTGGTGTACGCCGTCGATCCTGATTGGGAGAGCGTCTACAAGGTCGGTGGCGTCAGCCGGACGGTGTATTATTCGAGCGAGTTCAAGATCGGCTGGTCAGGTGTCGGCGTGGACGACACGGCGTTGAAGACCATCGAGGACAGGATCAAGGCCGACCCGCGCGGGTGAGGAACGCGGTCAGATCTTGCGCCAGCGCAGGTCCTTGTTGACAACCTGCGCGGCGTTGCGCCCGCTTGCGCCGAACACCCCGCCGCCCGGATGCGTGCTTGCGCCGGTCAGGTACAGGCCGGGCAGGTGCGTGCGGTAAGCCGAGAGTTCCGGCAGCGGGCGGAAGAAGAACATCTGGTCGAGGCTCATCTCCAGGTGCATGACGTTGGCGCGTAACAAGCCGAGCTTGCGCTCGATTTCCAGCGGGGTCTGGATGTAGCGGTCGATCAACGCGCCACGCATGTTCGGCGCATAGTCGCAGACGGCGTCGTAAATCTTGTCGGCCTCGCGTTCGGCGATGCCGTCCCAATCCTCGCCGTTGGAGAGTTGATAGGGGTGGTATTGCGCCCAGGTGAACAGCGTGTGCTTGCCCTCCGGAGCGAGGCTCGGGTCGAGCGCGGAAAACGTCATCGCCAAGACGGCCGGACGGCGAGGGGGTTCGCCGCGCTGGTAGTCGAGGAAGGCTTGGCGCAGGTGGTCGCGCGTGGGGCAGAGCAGTTGCAGGGAACTGTGGCAGGGCGAGACGCCGCGGGCGTCGGTGGGCTGGCCCTCGTAGCGGGGGAGTTCGTGGACGGCGTGACGCACGATCATGCCGAAGCCGTTGCCCACGCGCAGGTGATCGACGCGGTGTTGGAGTTCCGCCGGCACCAAGGACGGATCGAGCAGGCGGAAGGTCGTCTGCACGTGGCACGCGGCCACCACGCCGCGCGCCGTGTACCCCTGCCCCGGCGTGGTTTGGACCTCGTACGTTTTGCCGGAGCGCGTGATTTTAGAAACGGGCTGGTCGGTGAGCACCTCGCCGCCCATCGAGCGCAGGCAACGCGCGAGCGCCTGCGTGAGCGCGCCGGAGCCGCCCTTCGCGCGCCACGCGCCGTGCTTGTGGATCATCGCTTGCCAGCCCACGAGGTCGCCGGTGGCGATTTCCTCCGGCGGCGGGCCGGACTGCGCCGCGAGCCAGTACAAGGCAGCGCGCATCTCCTCGGACTCGAACGTCTCGTCGATCAGCCGGCCGTAGCTCGTCATCAACTGCCGCGTCGTGTCGAGCGAACTCCACGCCTTACGCGACTTCGCGTTGAACAGGTTGCGCCGGAAGATCGTGCCGAAGATCGACCCGGGCTTGGGCGCCTGCATGAAGGTCTCGAAGACTCCCTCGTTGATGTCCCGGAAGCGGTTGATGAACTCCCGGTACGCCGCGGCGTCGCGCGGGGAAACCTCCGCGATGCTCGCGCAGGTCTGCTCCAGGTCGCGGTGGAAGCTGATCCCCTTGGCCTGACCCGGCACGGGGTAGAACGCCCACGGGTCCATCTCGAAGTATTCCAGCCCGTGCGCGGCGAGGTCGAGTTCCTCCATGATCGGCGTCGAGCGGAACATGATGTGCGCCGAGCTGCCCACGTCGAACTTGTACCCGGGCACGATCTCCTCCGTGCAGACCGCGCCGCCGACGACCGGGCGGCGTTCGAGGACGAGGACCTTGCGTCCGGCCTTGGCGAGGTAGCACGCGCACACGAGCCCGTTGTGCCCCGCGCCGACGACGATGCAATCGTAAGAAGCTGACATTCGTGAGAAGCAGAACGTCCGGCGAGCCGGCGCGGTTGCGTTGCGGCCGGACCCTTTTACCTTGGCGGCACCCGGCGATGCTCACCACCGAATATTTTTCCCGCCATCCGCTCGTCGTCGCGGCCGACCTCGTGGGCTGCGAACTCGTGTGGGAACACGGCAGCGGCATCGTCGTGGAAACGGAGGCTTACACGGCCGTGGGCGACGAGTCGTGCCACACGTTCCTGCGTCGGGGCGCGCAGCACTTCGTGAACACGAACCTTGCCGGCACGGCGTACATCTACCTGAACTACGGCATCCACTGGCTCTTGAACGTCCTCATCAAAAGCCCGGAGATGGACGGATTCGTGCTCGTGCGGGCGCTGGAGCCGCGGCGGGGCGTCCCATTGATGCAGGAGCGCCGCGGCCTTCAGAACCCCGCGCAACTCTGCTCCGGCCCCGGCAAGCTCACGCAGGCGCTCGGGCTGCCGGCGACGTTCCACGGCAAGGATTTGTGCGCGGACCCCGGGCACGCGTTCCACGCGCGACCGGCCGACGTGCCGAAGCCCGCGCTCGTCGCGGACGTGCGCATCGGCATCTCGAAGGCGGCGGACTTCCCTTGGCGCTTCCTGGCCGCGGGCAGCCGGTTCGTCAGCAAACGGCCGACGGCCGCCGCGACGCCCTACGCGTTTCCCTAGAAAAAGAGGCCGGACAGTTCCCGCAGGAACGGCCCGGCCCCGGTTGAGGATTCTGGTTAGACACGCGGACCGCCCGGCGAAGGTTCGGGCCGCGGGAAGGGGGCAATTACTTGCCGCTCGTGCGCGTGGTCGTCGAGGCGGACACGCCCGAGGAATTCACGGAGCCTTTGGACTCGCAGGCGGTGAAGCCAGCAGTGGTGGCCACCGCTAGGGCCAAGAGGGCCAGGGACTTGATGTATTTCATATTATGTACTTTCCACCTCCGTTCTCGGGCTGGTCGCCATCGCTGCTGACTTTGGCAATGTATTCGGGGTTGGCAACAGGATTCGCCAAGAATTTTTTTACCGGGCGGTCGCGGCAGGGTTCACACCTCGGAGATGACGACGACCGTACCCGGTGGGGTGAGGTCGTAAAGCGCGGCCACGTCGGCGTTGCGCATCCGCACGCAGCCGTGGCTGGCCGGCTGGCCGATGAGGGCCTCGTGGTTGGTGCCGTGAATGTAGATGTAGCGTTCGCGCGTGTTGGCGTTGGTGTCCTCGTCGCCCTCCAACCAGAGGATGCGCGTGAGCACGAGGTCGTCGTCGAGCGCGCCGAGGCCGTTTTCACCGGTGGCGAGGCGGTTCTTGAAGACCGCGCCCGGTTCCGCACCGTGGCCGAACTTGTCGCCTATCCGGAAACGCCCCGTCGGCGTGCGGAAGCTGCCCGGCTCCGTACCCAGCCCGAAGCGCGACGTGGACACCGGGTAGCGGGCGAGCACGCTGCCCGCCCCGTCGAGGACTTCCATCTCCTGCCGAGGGACGGAGATGCGGAGGGAAATTTCCGGCGGGGACATTTGCATCGGGGACGGGAAAGCATAAACTCGCCCTCCGCCGCCATGCAAACAGGCAAATCCTTCCACGGCGCCATCGGCGGCGCGAGCGGGGCCGTCGGGCAGGAACTGCTCGACGTGCTCACGCGCCGCCGGTTCCCCGTCCGCTCGCTGCGCCTGCTCGGCTCGGAGCGTTCGGCGGGGAAGACGGCCGTGTTCCAGGGTGAGACGCTGCCCATCGAATTGTTGGGGGACCGATCCTTCGCCGGGATCGACCTGGCACTCTTCAGCGCGGGGGGTGACGTGGCACGGCGGTTCGCGCCGCTGGCGGTGCGGGCGGGGGCAGTCGTGGTGGACAATTCGTCGGCGTTCCGGATGGATCCCGACGTGCCGCTGGTGATCCCCGAGATCAACGGCGCGGATGCCGCCGGGCACCGGGGCATCATCGCCAATCCGAACTGCACCACCGCCGTCACGCTGATGGCGCTCGCGCCGTTGCATCGGGCGTTCAGGGTGCGGCGGGTGTTCGCATCAAGCTACCAGGCGGTGTCGGGCACCGGGGCGCGGGCCATCGAGGAACTCCGCGCGCAAGTCGCCGCCGTGTCGGCGGGTGAGCCCGTGACGCCGGAAGTTTACCCGCACCCGATTGCCTTCAACGTGCTGCCGCAGGTCGATTCCTTCCTGGAGGACGGCTACACCAAGGAGGAGATGAAGATGCAGTTCGAGGGCCAGCGTATCCTGCACCTGCCGGAGTTCCGCGCCTCGGTGACGTGCGTGCGGGTGCCGGTGTACCGGGCGCATTCGGTGGCGGTCAGCGCGGAGTTCGTGCGTCCTGTCTCGCTGGACGCGGCACACGCCGCGCTGGCAGAAGCGCCGGGATTGAAGGTCGTCGATGATCCCGCGCACAACCTCTATCCCATGCCGCTGGACGCCGCCGGCAAGGACGACTGCGAGGTCGGCCGGCTGCGGCTGGACTGCGCGCTCGACAACGGCCTGGCTTTCTGGGTCTCCGGCGACCAGCTCCTCAAAGGGGCGGCGCTCAACACCGTCCAGATCGCCGAACTCCTCTGAAAGCGGCCGGTCAGCTTTTGCTTGCCATCGCCGCCGCCGCCGCCCACGCTCGGCCACGATTTTTCCTTCCCTCGAAGTACCCACCGGATGGCTCCCCTTCCCTCCCCGACGATCCGCGCGCGCGGCTTTGACACCAAGAAGTACCTGCTCGTCCAGCAGCGCCGCGTTGAACGCGCCCTGCAAGGAGCCCTGCCGCCCGCCACGCGCAAGCCGGCGACGATCCACAAGGCAATGCGCTACAGCATGTTCGCCGGCGGGGCGAAGCGGTTGCGGCCGGTGCTCTGCCTCGCGGCGGCGGAGGCGTGCGGGGGCGACGGCGAGGAGGTTCTGCCGCTGGCCTGCGCGGTGGAGTGCATCCACACGTATTCCTTGATCCACGACGACCTACCGAGCATGGACAACGACGATTTCCGACGCGGAAAGCCGACGTGCCACAAGGTCTTCGGGGACGGCATGGCGGTGCTCGCGGGCGACGCGCTGTTGACGTTGGCTTTCGAACTGGTCGGCCGCGCGACGGGGTGGCCGCGCTACGACACGCGGGCGCTGTTACAGGAACTCGCCGTCACCGCCGGCAGCCTCAAGCTGATCGCCGGTCAGGTCGCCGACCTCGAAGGCGAGGGCAAAAAGGTGACCGAGAGCCAGCTTCGCTACATCCACGAGTGCAAGACGGCGGCGTTGTTAACGACAGCCATCCGCTTCGGGGCGATGAGCGCCAACGCCACCCCGCGGCGGTTGCAGGCGTTGACAAATTTCGGGTATGCGACCGGGTTGGCGTTCCAGGTGATCGACGATATCCTCGACGTGACGCAGACCAGCGAGAAGCTCGGCAAGAGCGCCGGTAAGGACCTCGCCGCGCAGAAGGCGACGTACCCGTCGGTGTTGGGATTGGACGGCGCGCGGCAGAAGGCCCACCAACTCACGGCCGACGCGCACGCGGCGCTGAAGCCGTTCGGCGAGGACGGCAAAGCGCTGCGGGCGCTGGCCGATCACTTGCTGGAACGGGAGTACTAGCCATTCGTCGGCGCAGACTTTTCGTAGTACCGCAACGCTTCGATGTTGCTGCCGATCTCGCGCAACGGGTAAACACCCTTCCTTAAACCCGCCGAGGACGGGTCTCGGATCAAATAGTTGAACCCTTCCTTGCCCATCACCACGACAAAGTGCGTGACCCCGTTAGGGAGGCGCAGCCGCACGATCACCGGGTTGCCGTGCAGCAGGTTGCTGTCCATCAGGTAGTACGACGGCAGGTCCTCGTAGGCTTTGTGCACCCGGTCGGGCGCAAGCGTGGCCGGGCCTTCCCAGATCAGGTCGTTGTCCTCGTCGTAACCGCCGTTCTCGCGCAGGTAGACGTTGAGCCGACCCGGGTCGGTGTCAACGCCGTAGAACCGCATCACCATCGCGGCCGAGGTCATCGCGCAGCCTACCTGCCCGAGGTTGTGAACAGAATTACCGAGCGGGTCCTTCCCCCACTTCGGGTCCCCTTGCAAAAACAGGTCCACCGGTAACTCGACCCGCCGGGCGAAATAGCACCCGCCTGCGGGGGGCAGAGGCCTTTTGCCGAACTCGTAGAACCCGCCCGCCGCCCCGGCGACGAGCAGCAGAAACGCCGCCGCCAGCACCACCCGCAGCCACCGGCGGCGGCCGTTGCGCGGAACTGGAACGGCAACGATGGGTGCAGACTCGACCGGAGGCATAGGCCGCTATCTTAACGGCTCACGGCGGCGTTGTCCCGCGCAATGTCAAGACTTTTTAGTCGCAATCTTGCGCGCGGTCTTGGCCGGTGACGTGTTGGCGACGAACTGTTTTCCCGTGCGCGAGCCCGCCTTTTTCTTCTCGTCCGTAGCCTTTTTTTCCTCCGGGCTGAGTTTATCCCAGGCTTTCTTCGGGAGGTAACGGGAAGTCGTCTTACCCTGGATGGCTTTTTTGCCGTCAGCGGTTTGCCACTTTTCCTCGCCCCAGCTTTCGAGGTGCTTCTGACCCTCGGCCTTGCCGCCTTCCTTGTAGTCGCCACCTTCTTTTTTGTATTCGGTGGCGACGAGTTGCGCCTTGCGCGCGCTCCACTGACCAGGACGGCCGCCCTTGTCTCCGGCCATGACCTTGTCTTTGATCTTCTCGCGCAACTCCGGCTTGGTGTAAGCGGCGGTCTTCGCCTTGGACTTTGCGGGCGCTTTAGGTTTGGCGGCGGGCTTCTTGACGGGACTCGGCTTGGGAGCGGATTTAGTTTTCGTGGTGGCCATGGTCGCGGGGATCAGGATTGCTTGGTCTTTGCCGCCGTCTTTTTGACGGGTGCCTTGGCGGTGGCGACCTTGGCGGTGGTCTTTGGCTTGGCCGCCGTCTTCTTCGCGGTCGGCTTTTTGTCCGTAGCCTCGTGGAATTTTTCGAGCAACTCAGTCCCCTTCTTGGCAAGCTTCTTCACGTCGGCGTCCGTAGCCGGCACAGGCTCACCCCAGGCCTGCGCGGAGAGCGCGCGGCGGGTCGGTTTGCCCTTCTCGTCCTTCATGGGACCCGTCTCCGGGTTGGCGAAATGACGGCGCAGGAAGGAGCCCTTGCGCTTCATCTTCTCGGGCGTGTCGGCCGCGCCCTTGACGCCGGGTTTGAGGTTGGCTCCCTCGGTCTCTTTGAAGTGCTCGCGGCCTGCTTTGGTCAGGCCGCCCTTGGGGTCTTTGAGGACCGGTTTTTTCGCGGACGCAGCGGGTTTGCTTGGCATAGGATCGGGCAGGGAAGTTCCGCGCGACGGAAGGCGCGGGACGACCGGCACTTGTGCGGGCCGTCTTCCCTGTTAAACGTCACCGACCCTGCGGCGGGATGCCACGAACCTGCGCGCGCACGGTCAACGGTCGCAGAGCAGCAGCATCGACGCCGTGTAGCCGTGCAGGTGGTTCAGCTTGCCCACCGGGCCGATCTCTCCGTTGCAGAAGAACCCCGCGCTCGGGTGAGCACCGAAGATCTCCGCCACCACCGCCGCGTCGTGGTCGGGCACGTTGAAGAGCCCGCGGCCGCGGCCGTTGCACGCGAAAAGCAACGACGCGAACGGCCGCACGCCTTCCTCTTCCACCGCGTGGCAGAGTTCGCGCAAATCCTCGTCCGCACTGTCGCGGTCTCGCAGTTGGTACTGGAGCGTCTGGCCCACCCGCAACGGTCCCCCGATGGCGACCGCACCCGCTTCCGGGTCAGCCCCGAGAATGTTGCGGATCAAGAAATCGCCCCGTTTATATTCGTCGAGGTATTCGCTCATCGCCAAGCCGGCGAAGAGGTTGTTGCGCGCACGATCCTTCTCCTGTTTGGTCAGGCCGTTGAAGACGGTGTTGAGCACGCCGTAGGCGGGTTTGGACCCGAGGCTCAGGAGAAGGTTTTGCTTCGCGCCGGTGATCGTCAGCGGCTCTCCGATGGGCCGGCAGCCTTGACTGACGACGGTGCGCACGCCGATGCCGCCATGGAGGGCCAGTCCGATGCCGTCGCCGCTGATCGCCCGGCCGTCGTGGCAGACGACGATGTTGTCGGGGTCGCCGCTGGCGAGACCCCCGATGGCCGGGACGCCGGGGTACGCGCCGTTCCAGGCGGCAAGCCAGCGTTCGGCATCGATGCGCACGGGGTTGACGACCGTCAGCCACACGTCCGCTTCCTCGGCCCCGACGCCGCTTTCCATGTGCCAGTAGCCCGGACCGCTGGTTTCCTCGACCTGCGCCTGGGTGAACTCGAACGGCGTGACCTTGGTCTCGGGCAAGCTGAGTAACAGCAACGAGAACCCGGAACGATCCTCGGCTTCCTTGCCCGTGCCGACCAGTCCCGCGCCGGAACAGCCGATCAGCGTCGGCACCCGGCCGTAGACGCGCAGCAGTTCGAGGAAGTCACCCAGGAACTCGACGTAGTCAGGCGAAAAGAAGACGACGCCGCAACTGACCTCCGCGCCGAGTTCGGCCCGGGCCTCACGCGCGGTGTCCACGACAAGTTCCTCGGAAAATTCCGCGAGCACGAGGCGCGAAACAGCACGGTTCGGCATGGTGGCCAACCATCGCGGATGCCCGCGGAAACCGCAACGGGAAACTAGCGTTCCCGTGCAAGGTTAAACGCCTGCCGGGGGCGTCGTTCGGAGCCCGGGAAACGTATCTTTCTCTGATGCCTTCCACCGACGCGCAGCTCGACCTCTTGCTCCCCTCACCCGGCCCGACGCCCACTCAGACGGCGGCCTCCGAGTCGGCGCGTCAACTCCTCGACGTGGGACTCATCTACCTGGAACCCGGCGTCGAACGACTCCCGCGCGGCCGGGAGATTCTGGAGCGTTTCCCGCACGCCGAACGCCGGGAAGTCCGCAGCCACTGGCAGATCGCCGGCCTGCACGGCAACGAGGGCAGCGCCGACTCCTGGGTGCAGATCAAGCGGACCGTCCTTGTGCTGGGCGTGCGAAAATCCTTCCCCTTCCGCGATAACGGCCGGTCGTCGGACTTCGTGGCCCCGAGCTTTGCCAACGGCTGCGCGATGGCGTGCGCCTACTGCTACGTGCCGCGGCGCAAGGGATTCGCCAATCCGATCACAACCTTTGTGAACATCGAGGCCATCATGCGCGCCATGGCCCGGCACGCGGCGGGCCAGCCCAAGCGGCGCACGGAACCGAGCCAAGTGGACCCTTATTATCATGTCTACGAGATCGGTGAAAACGGCGACTGCTCCGCCGACGCCCTCCTCTCGAACAATCTGCGCGACTTGGTGGCGACCTTCCGGCTCCTGCCCAACGCCAAGGCCACCTTCGCCACGAAGTTCGTCAACCGCGCCCTCCTCGACTACGATCCCCGGCGCAAGACGCGGCTGCGGTTCTCGCTCATGCCGCAGCGGATGAGCACGCTCGTGGACATCCGCACCTCGCGCATCAGCGAGCGCATCGCGGCCGTCAACGATTTTGTGGCGGCCGGCTACGAAGTACATCTCAATTTCTCGCCCGTCATCGTCTACGACGGCTGGCAGGAGGACTACAAGGCGCTGTTCCGCGAAGTGGACGACACCCTCGACGCGACGGCCAAGGCGCAGTTGGCTTGCGAGGTCATCATGCTTACCCACAACGCCGGCCTGCACGAGGTCAACCTCCGCTGGCACCCCAAGGCCGAGGACGCGCTCTGGCGGCCGGATTTGCAGGAGGCCAAGATCAGCAACACCGGCGGCGAGAACGTCCGCTACCGGCACGGCTACAAGGGGCGCTTAGTGGCGGAGTTCCGCGCGCTCCTCGAACGCCACCTGCCATATTGCCCGGTGCGGTACGCGTTCTGAGTTCCGTCCGCAAACGAAGAAGAGGGAACTTCTTTTCCAGCCCCATCCTTTTCCGTGGCCTCCGCGGCCTCTGTGTGAGGCTTTTCTTTCTTCCTTCGCTGCCTTCGCGAGAGGCATTCTCTGCCGGGGTACAAGGATGGACCCACAACCCACCGTGACAGCAAATGCGAATCCATCCAACGCTGTCATGACTACCGTCCCGCCCTCCCTCGCCATCTACCACGAGCATCCCGACTGGTTCCGGCCCCTTTTCGCCGAACTCGACCGGCGCGGGATCACCTACCGCCGACTCGACGCGCGCGAACCCGCGGTCTACGACCCGACCGACGACACTCGCCCGGCCCCGGTGTTCTTCAACCGCATGAGCCCGTCGGCGTACCTGCGCGGCAGCGGCAGCGCGATCCGGCACACGCTCAACTACCTCGCCCATCTGGAACGCCTCGGGGTGCGCACGATCAACGGCTCAAAAGCGTTCACCTACGAAATCTCCAAGGCCCTCCAGCTCACGCTCCTGGCGGACCTCGGCCTGCCCGCGCCGCGCTCGCGCGTGATCCATCGCGGCGCGGATGCCCCGGCGGCGGCGCGCGGGCTGCGGTTCCCGGTGGTGGTCAAGGCGAACATTGGTGGCAGCGGCGCGGGCATTGTGCGCTACGACGACACCGAAGACCTCGAAGCGGCGGCCGACGCCGACCAGGTCGAACTCGGCCTCGACGACGTGGCGCTCGTCCAGGAATACATCCCAGCACGCGACGGCCACATCACCCGCGTCGAGACTCTCGGCGGCAAGTATCTCTACGCGATCAACGTCTTCCCCGAGGCCGACTCCTTCGATCTCTGCCCAGCCGACGCCTGCCAGACCAAGGACGGCGCGGAACTCACCCGCACCGAGACCAGTGCCTGCCCGGTGGACGCGGTCCGGCGCGGACTGCGCGTGGAAGCCGCGAACCCGCCGCCCGACGTGGTCGGCGCGTGCGAGGCCATCGCGCAGGCGGCCGGCATCGACGTGGGCGGCATCGAGTCCATGGTCGACGACCGCGACGGCCGGCGCGTCTACTACGACGTGAACGCCCTGTCGAACTTCGTCGCAGATGCCCCGCGCGTGGTCGGCTTCGACCCGCATGCACGCTTGGTCGACTTCCTCCAGGCCGAGATCGACAAGGTTTCCTGAACCATGCGTTACGGTTATTGGCTCCCCATCTTCGGCGGTTGGCTGCGCAACGTGCCCGACGAGGGCATGGCGGCAACGTGGGACTACGTCCGCCGACTCGCCTGCCGCAGCGAGCAGATCGGCTACGACCTCACGCTCGTCGCCGAACTCAACCTCAACGACATCAAGGGCACCGACGCTCCCGCGCTCGACGCCTGGAGCACCGCCGCCGCCCTCGCCGCCGTCACGGAACGGCTGGAACTCATGGTCGCCGTGCGTCCCACGTTCCACTCCCCCGCGCTCCTGGCCAAGCAGGCCGCGAACATCGACAACATCTGCGGCACCCCAGGCCGGTTGTCCCTCAACGTCGTGTCGTCGTGGTGGGCCGACGAGGCGCGGCAGTACGGCGTGCATTTCGAACAGCACGAGGACCGCTACGCGCGCACGGCCGAGTGGTTGCAGGTGGTGGACGGCTTGTGGACGGAAGACCGCTTCTCTTACGCCGGGCAGTATTACCGGGTCGAGAACACGATCTTACAGCCGAAACCCATCACCCGACCGCGCCCGACCCTGTACGCCGGCGGCGAGAGCGAGGCGGCCAAAGACCTCATCGCCCAACGTTGCGACGCCTACGTCATGCACGGCGACCCGCCCGAGCGCATCGCCGCCAAGATCGCCGACATGCGCGCGCGCCGGGAGAGGTTTGGCCTTCCGCCGATGCAGTACGGTGTTGCCGCTTACACGGTTGTCCGTGACACCGAACGCGAGGCGCAATCCGAACTCGCCCGCATCACCGACGTGCAGTCTAGCGCCGCCGGGTTCGCCAACTACCAGCAGTGGCTCAGCGGCACCCAACTCGAACGCCAGATGAGCATCGAAGAATATTCCGTCTCCAACCGCGGCCTGCGCCCCGGCCTCGTCGGCACGCCCGCACAGGTCTCCGCAAGGGTCGAGGAATTTGAGGCGGCGGGCGTGGACCTGCTCCTCCTGCAATGCAGCCCGCAGTTCGAGGAGATGGAACGTTTCGCCGCGCAGGTGATCCGGCCGGCGGCCGTCGCCGTTTGAAAAGAAGCGTCCGTGTTCTGCGGCCAAGCGATTCTGTTGTAGTCAGCAAATTACCAATAGAACCCACACCCATGGCACTCTTCGGCTTCGGCGAAAAATTTAACACGCTTCAGGACCTCTACGTTCACCTCCTGAAGGATCTTTACAGCGCAGAAAACCAGCTCGTGAACGCCATCCCCAAGATGGCCGCTGCCGCCAAGTCGCCCGACGTGCGCGTGGCTTTCGAGACGCACCTACGCGAGACCGAAAACCAGATCACGCGCCTGAACACCATTGCTAGCAAGCTCGGCGTCGAGCTGACCGGCTACACCTGCAACGGCATGAAGGGCATCATCTCCGAGGGCTCGGGCTGGATCGGCGAGGAAGCCACCGACGCCGTCATGGACGCCGGCATCATCATGGAAGCCCAGCACGGCGAGCACTACGAGATGGCTGGCTACGGCAGCGCCCGCACGTACGCCGCCTCGCTCGGCCACACGGAGGCGGCCACGCTCCTCCAGCAGAGCCTGGACGAGGAGATTGCGATGGACCAGAAGCTCAACGCCCTCGCCGCGCGCATCAACTCCGCCGCGCAAAGCCAGCCGACGCACGCCTGACTAGACGATACTCAGCGAGCTAAAAACACCCGCTCACGGCTGTACAGCCGCGAGCGGGTGTTTCGCGGATGGGTTGGGCCTTCAAGCGGCGGGGACCGGCGCGGCTGGCGCGGTTATCGGGCGGACGACCGGCGCTGGCATGGTCTGGCCCCACGAGCGCCAGCCCTCGGTCAGTTCTAGCCACAGCCAACTTCGGAACGCGCCAACCAGCGGCCACGCGCTCTTCAGGCTGAAGGTAAATCCGCCGAACAGATAGCCTTTGCCCGCGTTGCGGCGGCCGAAGGTCCCCCGCGCCCGGCGAGAGCGGCCCATCGCAGCCATGCGCCGGTTGTAGAAGCGCATGAAGTAAAAAAACGGGGTCGAGGGCGGCAGCGAGTAGATCGGCCGGATCAGCGCCTCTGCCCCGTTCTTGAACGGCTGCGACGCCACGAACAGGTAGTACAGCCCCAGGTCGAAGAGGAAGGCGATCCGGTACAACTCGAAGTCGCCCATGTAATCGTACTTATTCTGGTAGATCGCCTCGAACCACCGCCGGTAGGCACGCGAGAAGTCGCGGTTGTGCCTTTCCAACCGCTTCGCCACGTCAGGTTCTCCCGCGCGCTCGGCGAGGATCAGGTCGGCCGACGCGCTGGCCGTGTAGGCAATCCAGTCCATGCCCGGGCTGTAGAACGGATCGATGAACCCCGCCGCATCGCCGACGAGGGCGAACCCGTCGCCCGCGAAGGTCGTGCTGTAATAAGGCAGGTTCTTGCGGAAGTGGATGTCGTCCTCCTGCGGCTGGGCGTCGGCGAGGACCTCGCGCGCGAACGGGCTGTGGTTCAACAGGAACGCCCGCAGCCGCTCGCCGGTGCTCGGCCCCGCCGGGAGGGTGACGATGCGCTGGTCGTACACGAGGCCGACGCTCACGTCCCCGCCCTTGAGCGGGATGAACCACGCCCACCAACCCTCGCCCATCGCGTGGTTGGTCGCCGTGTGGCGCATGCCGTACACCTTCGCGCTCCATTCCGGGTACTTGGCGAGCATCTCGGGACCGTCGAGGTGTTTGACCCCGGTCCAGCGCGACCAGATGGCGGCCGTAGGGTGTTCTGCGTTTTGCCGGTGCCAGCCCTCCTGCCGGGCGAGGTTGGCGCGCACCCCGGAGGCATCGACCACCCAGCGCGCGTGCAGGACGCTCTCGCGCCCGTCGGCATCTCGGACCGTGACGCGTTGCGCGCCGCCGGGGGCGAGTTCGGTGCGAACCGTCTGTGCGGGTCGCCGTACCTCCGCGCCAAGGGCAACGGCCCGGGACAGGACTTCCTCGTCGAGCACGGCGCGGTCCACCATGAAGGCGGGCACGCGCGTGAGGAAACGGCCGCCGAGTTCGGCGCACTCGTCGAGGGTCTCCGCCCGATCCTTGGAGAAGTAGAACCGCAGCCCCTGCTTGACGTAGTGCTTCTCGTTAAGGTGTTCGGCCAGACCGAGTTGTCGGAGCAAAAAGAACGTGCTGATCTCGATGGTCGACTCGCCCACCCGCCGCTCGAAGACCGCCGAGCGTTCAAGAATTACCACCCGCAGGGCCGGATTCTTTTGCAGCAGCAGGACCGCCGTCGCCGCCCCCGAGAGCGCCCCGCCGATGATCGCCACGTCATACGACGCCAAGTCGGCAGCAGCGATGGAACGGGTCGGGGAAAAGGGTTCGGCCGCGGTCATGCCGGTATTTATAAGGGTTTGGCCCCGCCGGCTCAAATCGTTTTGTGGGCCGCCCAGCCGCTTGACGAGCGTTGCCGCTGTGGACTAGCCTCCGCCGATTCCATGGCAGTCCGCCCCGTCCCCTCCGCCGAACTCCTGGAGCCGCAACTGGTCGTGCTGTTGCGCGAACGCCTGCTCGAAACGCCCGCTCCCCTGGAGGCGACGACCGACCTCTACGCGCTCGGGCTGGACTCGATGGCGATCATGCAACTGCTCATCCTCGTCGAGGAAGAATACGGCGTGTCGCTGCCGGATGGCGCGTTGACGCGGGAGAATTTTTCTACCGTTCGGCAGCTCGCCCGGCTGGTCCGCGCCGAGGCGCGTGCCGCCCACGTCTAGCCTCCCTTGTCCCGGCGAGATGCCGACCACGCCGGTCCCCTTCCTGGTCGCCGACAGCTACGTGCTGGCGCTCGATGCGTTCATGCGCCGCACGGGTCAGGGCGGGCACGTCAGCCAATCCGTGCTCGAACTCGCCGGCCCGCCCGATCTTGACCGCCTTCGGGTCGGCACCCGGCGCGCGTCGGCGAAACACCCGATCCTCGCGGCGATCCCGCGGCGTCATCTCTGGTCGCGCTTGCCGTACTGGGAGGTTCCGCCGCCGACGGCGGGTAGGCTGCCGTTCGGATGCTGGCGCGAGGGTGTGGCCAAGCCGCCGTTCGCCGACGCCGCGCCGACCGCCGATTCACAGGAGCTTCTGCGCTGGCTTTCCGCCGAGGGCCTGACGATGGGAGGCGCTCGCTTGAATGCCCGCTTCGACGCCGTGGCGCGGCGCGACGGGACGTGCTGGCTCGTGCTGACGTGGTCGCACCTGCTCTTCGACGGCAAGGGGGCCGAGCTTTTCTGCGCCGAACTCGCCCGCCTTTGCGACGGCGAAGATGCTCCGGTGGAACCACCCCGCCCCACCTCGCCGCGCACCCGCCTGTCATGGTGGCAAACCTTCCGTCGCACCCGCCCGGCCATGGACTACCAGACCGGCTTGCAGGAAACCGGCGCGCCGTCGCTCGGCGGTCCGCACCCACGGCCCGGTGGACCGAACTACCAGGTGGTTACCTTCGGGCCAGAGGAGTCCGCGGCGATCCGCGCCCGCGCCGAGCGCCTGGGCGGCGGGCTGTTCCCGATCACCTTCTTCGTCGCCTGCGTGGCGCATGCGCAGGACCGGATATTCTGCCACCGGGACCGGCGGCCGACGGGCTACGTCATCTGCGTGCCCACGCAGACCCGCAAGCGCGGCGCGCGCGAGCCGCTTTTCCAGAACCACGTTGCCCCCCTGTTCTTCAACCCCCGCCGCGAACACCTCGCCAGCGTCGAGGAAACCGCCACGGCGATGAAGGCGCAGTTCGCCGAAGCAGTGCGCCGCAAGGTCACCGAGTCCTTCAACGCCGTGCTCGATCTCATGCGTCCGCTGCCCGACCGGGCGTTCCTGGGATTGATCCGCGCCCAGTACGGCGGGGAGCTTTGCACCTGTTTCAGTTCGCACACGGGCGCCTTCGCGGTGGCAGACACCTTCGCCGGGGCGCGCGTGACCAACGCCTACCACCTACCCTGCCTGGGCACGCCACCGGGGACCGGGATTTTCTTCGGTGAACACGGGGCGCGGCTCAACGTGACGGTGTCCTGGCGCGACGGCGCGTTGACCGACGAGGAGCGTTCGCTGATGATAGCGCAGTTGCACGACGACCTGCTCGGCGCGCAACGCGTTCCATGAAGGAGGAAGTCATCGATGTCGGGCTGCCCGGCGGCGCCAGTGCCGGTCTAGCGGCCGGCGTCGCCGCAGCGCGGGCCGGCGCGCGCACGCTGCTCGTCGAGCGCCACGGCGCGCTCGGCGGCATGGCGACCGCCGCGCTCGTGCACTCGATCTGCGGGCTGTACCGCCTACCTCTGGACAAGAACGCCCCGGCCGTCCTGGCGAACGACGGGTTCGCGGCGGAGTTCGCACGGCGGTTGGTGGAAGCCGGCGGTGCCCAGGGGCCTGTGCGGCTAGGCCGGGTGGATGTGCTCCTGCACCGGCCGGCCGCCTTCGCCCAACTCGCCGACCGCCTGGTGCGCGAGACCCCCAATCTCACCGCCCTCCTGCACACCGAGATCGTCGGCGGGGGGGCGGACGCCGTCGTTCTGACGTGCCGCGGAGTGGCACGCTGGGTCCAGGCCCCGTGCTGGGTGGACGCCACGGGCGACGGTGTGCTGGCGACGGTGCGCGGCGCCCCGTGCGAGATCGAGGCGAGCGCGCACCTGCAACGGCCCGCGTTCATCTTCGCGCTCGGCAACGTCGAACCCGCCGCGCTCGACGACAATGCCCGGTTGCGCCTGGCCCGGCGCATCGTTGAGGCCGTGCGTTCGGGCCGACTGCCCGAGAGCGCGCTGGGCACGCACTTCCGCGCCAGCCCGCAGCCGGGCGAAGCGTTCGTGACCATCGACCTGTCGGGCGGCGA